>NZ_AHMP02000001.1:25000-325000 GCF_000243735.2 Leptospira kmetyi serovar Malaysia str. Bejo-Iso9
ACGTCATTCTCTCATCAACTCCTCGAGAGGAATTCATTTCGCGTCCAACGGGCTCGATTTTGCGACGCGCGCGGGTCAAGAAGCCGAGAAGATTCACAAGGCGATGCAGGCGAAGTTCGTCGGCTTATAAGAATTACGCGAGAATTTTCGCGTCGACCGAAACATTCAAAATTTATAATTTAAGAAACCTTAAAATGACGAGAGTCCCGCGGTGGAACTTTCCTCTTTTTTGACGTTTTCGTCGCCCCCTCCGAAATGAAAACCGATCCCGACCATGCCGGAATAATCGTTGTAATGAATTCTCACGTCCCGATTGTAATACCGGTTGATTGACGAACCTTCCGCTTCCGTAAAAAGGAAGAATCGATCGAAGTTGAGTTTAAAACCCAAACGCGCGAATCCACGATACGAGGCGAACTTATCAAAACCGGTGGTTCCCGCGCCGATTGAAATATACGGATCAAAGGTTTTTCCCGGCCTCATGTGAAACGTGGGTCCTATGTCCAAAAAGGTAAGTTCGAATACTTTTCTATCTCGCAAAGGATTGTTATACTGCGGACTTCCGTAGAATGCGGCCGTGGTGACGTCTCTGTTTGGCCCCGCATTCATAGAACCGGCTTGAAAGATTTGAAACGGATATGTATGTTCCAAACGGGGAGGAATATCCAAAGAAAAAACCTTATGCGTTAATCCGAATTCGAATCCGAAATAGCGGGGATTGTATTCCGCCGAGATTCGATAGTTGTTGTCCTTTCCCTTGTTGGCCGGTTTTCCGCTTTCGTTTACCGCTCCGATCCCGCCTCCGATTTTCAAAGACCACGGCGCGTATTGTTTGTTCTCCGCTTGGGAATCCTGCGCCGAAACCGAAAAGAACGGCGCGAGTGAACAAGCGAATCCTATTAAAAGAATTGAATATTCTTTTTTCATGAACGAATCTCCTTTGGATTTGTTGCCTCTAGGACCGCGAAGGTCCAATAACATTTCCCGTTTTTCGAAGAATAGAGATAGCGAATGATAAACAGCAAAGGAAAATCGACTTCGAGCTTGCTCAAAGAAGGAAAATTTTTACGTTATGCGAAATCGAAAAGTTCTACGAAAGAGCTTTGTCTTAAACAAAAAAATATTTTTTTGGACGCGATTTAAAAAATTGTCCGTGTGAGTTCGGTCGACGGATACAAGAAGCTTTTGAGAGCGCACGGATTTCGATTTATATTCTTCATTGCGATTGGAAACGATCCGTTCTTGACTCGGGTCGTACTCTCGCAATTTCAAAACGGGCCGATCGATTGACGTCGCCAAAAAAACAAAGACGGGAATCGTTTCGCGGGAAAAGATGGAAACGAAGTTGAATCAATTATGCGACAAAGGGACACGCTGCGGGAACCTTGATGGAAAATAACATTTGGGAAATTCTTTCCAAATTGATCCCGATGTACGGCGGGTTGGGGCTCGCGATCGTTTCGTTCGCCGCCGCTACGATTCTACCGTTCAGCTCCGAAGCCGCTTTGGGTCTTGCAATCGTTTCGGGTCTTCCTCCTTACGAGGCCGTGATTTGGGCTTCGATCGGAAACTGCGCGGCTTGTTCCTTCAATTACGCGCTCGGTTACGGTTCGCGAACGTTCGTTCACGGCAAGTTGGATTCTTCCCCGATGTTTCAAAAACTCTATCGAAGAATGGAAACCTCGGGTTGGCCGATTCTTTTGTTGTCTTTTCTTCCCGTAATCGGCGATCCGATCACGATTCTTTCCGGATTTTTCAGACAAAGGCTTTGGTTGTTCGTGATCGTAGTGTTCACTCTACGGATCGCTCGTTACATTCTTCTCGCGTTCTTCTTCGTCAAAGCGTAGAAATTTATTTCCATTGACGATGCGCTTGTATGTTCGTAAGTTACAAGCGCATCAATCGTAATCTTATATAAAAATTTTTTTCACATCCGAACGCATTGGCGCTGTCTATAATACCAAAGAAAAAGGCGGCGTTCTTGAAAAAGAATCAAACGAAAAAAGAAACTCTCGCGATCATCGGGACCGGAATTTCCGGAATGGGTTGTGCGCATTTTTTACAAAATGATTTCGATCTTACGATCTTCGAAAAAGGCTCTTATATCGGAGGTCATACGAACACGGTTGACGTTCCGGAGGAAGACAAGTCGATTCCGATCGATACCGGTTTTATCGTATTCAATTACGTGACGTACCCGAATCTCAAAAGATTATTCGAAGAACTTCAGGTTCCCGTTAAAAAATCGTCGATGTCCTTCAGCGTACAACACGTTCCGGATCGTTTGGAATTTTGCGGTTCGGGAATCCGAGGTTTGTTCTCTCAAAAACGCAATCTTTTCAACTTCAAATATCTGAGATTGTTGTATAACATCAACCGCTTCAACACGGAAGCTCCTTCTATTTTAGAAAATTCTAAATATCTAAATTATACTTTGGACGATTATATCAAGGAAGCGGGTTATCACAGGGACCTTTTGGAATATTATCTGATTCCGATGAGTTCGGCTGTTTGGTCCACCTCGGACGATAGGATGTTGAAATTCCCGGCCTTTGCTTTGGTGCGATTTTTTCTCAATCACGGATTTCTCGGTTTAAATACGCAACATCAGTGGTACACGGTGGACGGCGGTTCGATAGAATACGTGAAACGTCTTACCGCGCCGATTCGGGATCGCTTTCATACCAAGAGCGAGGTGAAATCCGTCGAAACTGCCGGAAAAAAAGTCCGAGTCGTTTTAAAAAACGGAAAGTCTTCTCTTTTTGATAAGGTGATTCTCGCCACACACGCGGACACTTCGTTGAAACTTTTGAAAAAACCGAGCCCTTTGCAAAAGGAACTTTTGAAAGAATTCAAATACCAAAAAAATATCGCGACCTTGCACACGGACGATTCGTCCATGCCGAACGTTAAACTCGCTTGGTCCGCCTGGAATTATCGTATGGAGCGGATCGGAAACGAAACGAAGGCGTCCACGATTTACTGGATGAATTGTCTACAGGGAGTTTCCGAAAAAAAGAATTATTACGTTTCGATCAACGACCCCGGGACCGTAGATCGGAAAAAGATCATTCGAGAAATTGAATACGATCATCCCTTGTTCAGCGTCGGTTCTTTGAGGGCGCAATCCAGACTTCAGGAACTCAATCAAGAAGGAAAAATTTTCTTTTGCGGAAGTTATTTTAGAAACGGATTTCACGAGGACGGACTTTGGTCCGCGAAATTGTTAAGCGAAGAGCTTTTGGGAAGGAAGGTTTGGAATTGAATTCCTGCATTTATAAAGCAAACGTAATGCACGATCGGCGTTCTCCGAAAAAGAATCGTTTTCGATACGGGATCTTTACCTTCGCTCTCGACTTGGACGAGTTGAAGGAGCTCGGAGCGCGGTCCCGTTGGTTCGGAACCGATCAAAAGGCGCTTTTTCGATTTTCGGACGAGGATCATCTCGACTTCGGTAAAGTCGGCGTTAAGGAAAACATATTAGAATATTTGAAACAAAACGGAATGAACGAATCCGTAACGAAGGCGATTCTCGTTACGAATCTCAGAATCCTCGGCTATGTATTCAATCCGGTTTCATTCTACTTTTTTTACGGAGAACAAAATTCTCCTTTGTGCGCGGTCGCGGAAGTGGGGAACACGTTCGGAGAACAAAAACCTTTCTTCCTCGGAAAGGAAACCTGGAAGGACGGAGCGTTTCGGATGAGAACTGGGAAATTCTTTTATGTTTCTCCCTTTGTCGGTTTAAAATCCGAGTTTGAATTTATTCTGAAACCCGCGGACGAATCTTTGAACATCCGCATCGACGCCTTGGAAGACGGAGAGACGCTCATGACGACGACTTACACGGGAAAAAGAATCGAATGGAACGATCGGAATTTAATCCGAATGTTTTTCCTTTATCCTTTGGCGACCGTCCAAGTAATCGTATTGATTCACTGGCAGGCCTTTAAGTTATTTCTGAAAGGTCTTCCGTATATTAGAAAAAACGAAAATATAGATTTGCAAAAAGGAGTTCATCTTGGAAAGAACCACTGAGTCCGACATAAAATTTCAGGATTCGGAAGCCGCCCTCGAGGTTTCCGTCGAATCGAATTCGTATAAATTCTACAAAAACCTTTTCTTTAAGGCCCTTTCTCCGATGAAGAAAGGATCGATCCGTTTGGCGCTTCCGAACGGTGAAA
The DNA here is from genome assembly GCF_000243735.2 of Leptospira kmetyi serovar Malaysia str. Bejo-Iso9. Classification (NCBI taxonomy): domain Bacteria; kingdom Pseudomonadati; phylum Spirochaetota; class Leptospiria; order Leptospirales; family Leptospiraceae; genus Leptospira; species Leptospira kmetyi. Next base: position 29,185 of record NZ_AHMP02000001.1, read on the forward strand.
AGGCGTATTTAGGAGATCCGGAAAGCGACGCTCCTCCGGAGTTTCACAAAGGGATCATTCATATACACGATCCGATCTTTTTTAAGAAGACGGTTCTCAACGGGGATCTCGGTTTTTCGGAATCGTATATGGACGGAGATTGGGATACGGACGATATACGCGCCGTCATATCCTGGTTTATATACAATATCGAAGATTCTCCGTCGATCAGCGGGAGTAAAAACCGTTTTGCGCATCTCAGTTTGACGAACTTGGGAAGCAGGCTTTTACATTTGTTTCGGAAGAATTCGATCCGAGGAAGCAAAAAGAACATCGTGGAACACTACGATCTCGGAAACGAATTTTACGAAAAATTTCTCGATCCTACGATGACTTATTCCTGCGCGTATTTCAAAAACACGGAAGATACATTAGAAAAGGCACAATTAGAAAAACTGAATATTCTTTGCAAAAAGCTGAGACTGCGGCCGGACGATCATCTTTTGGAAATCGGAACGGGTTGGGCGGGATTGTCGACCTATGCGGCGAAGAATTTCGGATGTAGGGTGACGACTTATACGATTTCGAACGAGCAATTCCGTTACGCCAACGAAAAGATCCGAAAAGAAGGTTTATCGGACAGGATCGAAGTGCGCCTGGCGGATTACCGCAAAGTGGAAGGGACTTACGATAAACTCGTAACCGTCGAGATGCTCGAAGCGGTCGGTCACGAATACTTCGAAGCTTTCTTTTCGATGTGCAACCGTGTGTTAAAAAAGGACGGGCTCATGGTTCATCAGATCATCACGAGTCCCGATGCGAGATACGAATCCTTCCGCAAGGGAGTGGACTTTATCCAGAAACATATCTTTCCCGGTTCGCTTTTGCCTTCGATCGCGAGAATCAATCAAGCGATCAATCGTACGGGGGATTTTCATCTTTATTCTTTGGAAGATATGGGCGTAAAATATGATCATACTCTGATGAGTTGGTTGAAAGGATTCGATTCCAATATCGCGTTGATTCGGGATATGGGTTTTAACGAATCTTTTATTCGGAAATGGAGATATTACTTTTCGTATTGTGCGGCGGCGTTTTCTATGAAGAATATCAGCGTGGTGCAAGCGGTTTATACGAGACCGAACAACTTGACGCTTTAGTCTGAAATCATCCGAGAAGAAACGCACAGTGAAAGAAGAGATTCAATCCGAGGACCGTCATCCGACTTCGAAAGGAAGATCGATTTTCCATTTTCTAAAACATTTTTCTCCGAAGAATGCGATCGACATCGTGAAAAGGGAACTTCGATCGGGAATCACACCGGAAAAGATTTCTTTGAGCGTCGTAGTCGGCGCTGGAATCGGAGTGTTCCCCTTGATCGGAACCACGATGACTCTTTGCGGAATTTTCGGAGTGTTGCTTCGATTGAATCCGGTTTCGATCCAATTGGCCAACTATCTCGTCTATCCTTTGCAGATTCTTTTGATTTTTCCGTTTTTAAAAACGGGTTCTGCGGTAACGGGAGTTTCACTCGATCTGAGTTGGGCCGAACATATATCGGTGGATAACGTTTCGGCGATCGCAAAGGGAATCTTCGACGTGGCGGGCTTTGCGGTTCTCGGTTGGGCCGTTTGGGTTCCGGGAATTTCTGCGGTTTTTTATTTTATACTTCTTCCGTTCGTAAGAAAGGCGGGAAGTTTGCTCGATTCCAAAAGAAAAAAATAAACAAAAGACGAGAATCTTATGAACCCGTTCTTACAAATTTTAACTCTGATGTCCGCGGCTTGGGGATTCGTCTTCGTTTTGATGACGGTTCTATGGTGGATCGGTAAAAAAGCGAAGAATTATTCGATCGTGGACGTGGGTTGGGGACTTTGTATTTCCACCGCGGCGATCGTTTATTACTCGTTAGGCGACGGTTTCCCTTTGAGAGCGGCTCAGATCACCGCGATCGTAGCGTTTTGGGGATGGAGACTTTCGTATTTTATACTCGTGACCCGCGTGTTCAAAGGACACGAGGACGCGCGTTATACGGCGTTTCGAGCGGATTACGGAGACAAAGTGGATCGTAAATTTTTTACGAACATCTTTCAATTTCAGGGCATTCTCGCCGTACTTCTGAGTTTGCCGTTCGTATTTCCGAATCTGAACGACAACCCGAACACGAACGATTTCGAAGTCGCGGGTTTGATTCTTTTTACGTTATCCGTCATTGGCGAATCCTGGGCGGACTTTCAACTCAACGAGTTTAAAAAGAATTCGGATAACCGAGGAAAGGTTTGCGATACGGGTTTGTGGAAGTATTCCAGACATCCGAATTATTTTTTCGAATGGTTGATCTGGGTCGCGTTCGGAATTTTTTCGTTGGGTTCTCCGTACGGTTGGATCGGTTTGTTGTCTCCGATCGTCATGTTTGTTCTTTTGACGAAATTGACCGGAGTTCCGCTGAACGAGGTCGGACAACTGAAGACGAAAGGGGACGCGTATCGCGAATACATCGCCAGGACTAACGCATTCTTCCCTTGGTTTCCAAAAGCTTAATATTCAAAAATAAGAATGGAGGTTTTCCGTGAATTGGATCTATGATCTCATGGAAAAGGACGTATTTCCCGATTGGCTGATTCGTTTTAGAATTCGTGGTCTATTGGCCGATCGATTGAAGCAGGAGAACAAGGGTTCTCTCGAAGCCAATCAAAAACACAAAATCGCTTACGTTGATTCTTTGAAAAAATCTCCGATCGCGATTCATACGAAGGCTGCCAACGAGCAACACTACGAGGTTCCCGCCGAATTCTTCAAACTTGTGATGGGAAAACATATGAAATACAGTTCGGGTTATTGGGAAACTCCGAACGTGTCCTTCGACGAATCCGAACGAAGAATGTTGGAGATCACTTGTCAAAGGGCCAAGATCGAAAACGGGATGAGCGTTTTGGATCTCGGATGCGGTTGGGGTTCTTTGTCCTTGTATCTTGCGGAGAATTATCCGAAGTCGAAAATCACGGGAGTTTCCAACTCGAAAAGCCAGAAGAAATACATAGACGAACAGGCTAAAAAGAGAGGACTGAAAAATCTTACGATCGTCACCGCGGACATGAACGACTTCAAAATTTCCGCGAAGTTCGATCGACTCGTTTCCGTGGAAATGCTCGAACACATGAAGAACTACGAAAAACTTTTCGAACGGTTCGCTTCTTTCTTAAAACCGAAAGGACTTTTTTTCGTTCATATCTTCACGCACAACCGGTTTCCGTATGCGTTCGAAGTGATCGACGACACGGATTGGATGTCCCGTTATTTTTTTACGGGCGGACAGATGCCTTCCCACGATTTGTTTTTATACTTTCAAAAGGATTTTCAAATCCAAGACCAATGGGTCGTCAACGGAAATCACTATGCGCTTACCTCCGAGGCTTGGTTGAACGGAATGTATCAAAATCGCGAAGAGGTAATGCGGATCTTCTCGGAAACATACGGACCCGGACAGGCCTTAAAATGGTTCGTATATTGGAAGGTGTTCTTTATGGCCTGCGCGGAACTCTGGAAATATAAGAACGGGGAAGAATGGATCGTTTCGCATTATCTTTTTTCGAAACGTTAGACGAAATTGCAACCTCGGCGCAAACCAACGCCGAGGTTGTTCACGAAATTTTAAATCGGTCAATTTCATAACCGTATGATTCTAAAATGTTCCGACAAACTATCTCGAAAAAATAAATCTCGACGGATGATAAGAGAATTCGAAGTCCGCCTGAAGCCGCGTCGTTACTCGCAGCTTCAGTAGTTTAGTTTGAGAATTTTGATTTCCTTCTCTTCGAACCGGATCGTATCCTTGAGAGTCTGGAACTTTTCCGCGGAGAAAGGATTCTGATGATTTCGGATCTCCGATTTCAACTTTAGAATTTCCTCATATAGATTGAGAATTTCCAAAGTGTTTTCGTTTGCTTCCTTACGATATAGATCGCGAACCATGGAAATCAATCTCGAAGGAATATCCGCGTGAACGATTTCGATCCAGCTTAGGTCTTCGATTTCGCGGAAGATCCAGTTCTGCAGATAAAGAGCCACGAGTCTTTCCATTCTCATGATCTCTTCTTTGGTACTGCGAGGAGAAATGCTTTTGTAAAAACGATATCTTTTTCGGAGATGTTTACCGGCCGCAACGGAGTCTATCGATTGGCCCTTGAGTTTGTTCCATTCTTGGCTGAGACCGGGAAAGGATTCCTTACCGTAAAACGCTTCCCCGAGTTCGCAGATATGAGTCGCGGAAGGTTCGAATACTCTCAGTCTCGCAAGAAAGGAATCCGTATCCGCCGTCACAAGATGAACGGGCGCGATTTCTTCCAAAGGACTGAGGATCGCATTGATCTCGCGTAGGAACGTACTTTTCAACTGATCGCTCGGATCGGCTAAAAGAAAAAAATTAAAATCGGACGAATCCCGAAAATCTCCCCTTTGTCTCGATCCGTAAAAAAGGATCTCGAACGGTTTTAGGGAAAATACGGTTTGCAGATTTTGTTTGATCGACTCCATCTTCCCTCTCTATTCAAAAAATAATTTCATTCTCGATAGATTCTCGAGAATCGCGTCGTAGGCTCTGTCTCTTTCTTCCGGATTTCGGAAAGGTAGGGATTTGATATGGTTGAGATCGTTGTAGATAATCTCGATTGCGTTGGAAGAGGAGTTCTTCTTGATCGTGGATATATAATCCAGGTTGATGATTTCAGTATCTCCCAGCTTCAACCACATACCAGATCCTTGCCAAGGATAGAATACGGACCTGTACGGAATTGGTCAAGAATACTAAAAAATTCTGAGTCCTTTACGGATATTTTCATGAAATTCTTTTCCAAGGGCGGCCGGGCTTTTGCCGGAATCGATTTTGGCGTCGGTTTCAAAGACGAAAATAAAGGATTCTTTCTGCCATTCCCAACGGATATAACAACGCTCGTTATGAATTCCGGTTAAAACGCTGGCCCTTGAGTCGTTGGGCATGGAAAAATATTGGTATTGCCGATTTTTAAGCGAACTCAGTTCGTTCGCGGTCAGGATATGTTTGAAGTCGATCTGGTTGTCTTCCGTGTAGGACGAGGCCTTGATCCTTTCGAATTGATTCGCGGAAGAATTGATCGTAAAATCGTAGAACAAACCCCTCGCAAATAATTTCCCGGAATCGTGAAGGGTAACACCTTCGGAAGTATCGTAGACCACGTCGTAGTTCAATCGAAGATATCTCGGGGTTTCGATCGAGGACGCGGCTCCCTTACTTTCGGGCGTTTTGCAGCCGATAAGAATCATCGGAACCAAGGCCGACACAAGTAGGATTCCAATTCCGATTTTGGAAAGAATGGAGCGACGCAAAATAACTTTCCTAAAGGGAGAATTTCGCTTAATAACTGATTTCATAGAGTTCGTCCTGATAATTCCGGAAGATATAAGAATGATCGGTTTTTTCCTCGAGATAAGAAGTGGGCAAAGGAACTTTTCCGCCTCCGCCCGTGAGATCGACCACATAAAGCGGAACCGACAAACCGGAAATTCTTCCCCGAATCTGTTTCATGATCTCGACGCCCTTTTCGATTTCGACCCGGAAACTTCCGCTTCCCCAAACCTCGTCGCATTGATGCAGATAATACGGTTTGATTCCGATCGCGGTCAGTCCGTAAAAAAGTTCTTTCAGGGTTTCCGCCGAATCGTTGATTCCTTTGAGAAGAACTCCTTGGTTTAAAACGATCGCGTTTCCTTCACGGATCAAAAGGGAAATTCTTTCCCGGACGAGAGGAGTGATTTCTTTCGGATGATTGAAATGAGTGACCAGATAAATCGGAAAGTGTTTTTTCAAAACGGCGCACAACGAAGAATCGATCCGCATCGGAAGCGTTACCGGATAACGCGAGTGAATTCTTACTTGATTGATATGCGAAATGGATTTGAGTTCGCCTAAAAGATAATCCAACTTATCGTCGGAAAGATTGAGAGGATCTCCTCCCGAAAGAATCACTTCCTTGATCTCTTTGTGTTTTCGAAAATACGCGAGGGCCTGATCCCATTCTTCCTTGCCCGGAGTGTGAAAGGATTTGCTCACCTTTCTTTTGCGCGTGCAGAATCTGCAATACACCGCGCAGACATGCGATAAATACCAAAGCGCTCGATCGGGATAACGATGGGTCACACCTTTGACGGGCATATGAGATTCTTCCGCGAGAGGATCCTGTCTTTCAAAACCGTTTCGAATCAATTCTTCCCGATGAGGAACGATCTGAAGACGGATCGGACAATTCGGATCGTTTCGATCCGCGAGATTTAAGTAATAAGGCGTTGCGGAGAATTCAAAAAATTCGGAACAAGCGTCGAAGGAAAGTTTTTCTTTTTCGATCAGTTCGAGATGTTCGGACAATTTTTCTTGAGTTTTGATTCTGTTTTGAATCTGCCATTTCCAATTCAACCAGTGTTCCGAAGATTCTAAATCGCTGAAACCGGATCGTTTGGAAGTGGAAGGGGTGGAAGAAAATTGGGACAGTGGATCGCTCCGAAGCTTGGCTCTTCTGAAATCCTCCGACCGGCGTCGGCAACGTCAACAAAGAAGTAGAATTCTTTCCTTCTAAAAAAAACCGGAAGTAGGACTTTCGAAACCTCTTCCGGCAATCGTTTTGTATTGCATCTCCATCGGGAGATTCTCACTTTTTTAGGAGATTCAGGACAAGAATGAGAATGATTCCAAGCTGGAGATTCTGTGTTCGTCCGAGGATGAAGATTCTTTTTGCCCAAAGAACCGCCGCCTCGAAACGGGGAGACTTACTCCCTCGTACAGAATTGAAATGTGTCCTTAAACAGCCGTCGGAGGCGGTAGAGCGAGATAACGAAAGGAAAGTGAAACTCTACCCGAAATGATTTCGATTTTTAGTACGGAACGGGAAGGTAAAAATTTACCGGAAAAAGAATCGATTCTTAAAAAATCGACAAGGCCTTTGTCGTCGTCTCCGAAAGAAATCCCTTTTGTAAAAGGATTGGAAACTTGACTGATAGTTCTGGACTGAGCTTTGACCCGAACGACGGGTTTATAGGAATCGAGTTTGCTTTCCGCAAAACCGTCCGCGAGAAAACATCCCGCTACGAGTAACGCTACGATCCCTAGTATAGCACGGCCCATACGGATTATTAGATCCCGAGAACGGCGAAAATCAATCGTTTTCCGCGAAAAAATTCTCGGGACCTTGCGGTTTTTTCCTTATTTTTTAACCTCGACTTCCACGGTCGGAAGAGATCCTCTCAAGTAACCGCTTTTGAGAATCGTCTTTTGTCCGTCCTCGCTCGTAACATACGTTATGAAATCGTCGATTTTTTGTCCGTGATCGGAAAGATAAAACAGATACAATCCCCTTGAAAGTTCGTATTTACGATTGTAAACGTTTTCGATGCTCGGAATCACAAAGGGTTCTTTGCCCGAAAGAGAATATTCGAGCGCGCGAACTCTTCCTTTGTTTTCAAAAAGGGCGCTTCCCATTCCCATAAAACCGATCGTATTCGGATTTTTGTCGATCGCTGCGGCCATCGAGTCGTTATCCGCTACGACCTTTGCTGTTTTGGAATATTCTAAATTCTTTCTTGCTTCGTAATTCTTTGCGCCTAAGTCCTTTTGTTTGAGGACGTGCGTTTCGAAATAAGCCGCGGTTCCGGACTTATCGTTTCGGATCACCACCTCGATCTTTCCGGCCTTTCCTCCGACCTTGGACCAATCGGTGATTTCACCCGCGAAAATTTTCGAAGCGGTTTCCAAACTGATTTTACGAACCGGGTTGGATGGATGTACGATGATTGCGATTCCGTCGTAGGCGATCGCCAGAGATTCGAACTTTCCTTTGGAATCGAATTCCTTCAATTCCATTTCGGTCAAAGGTCGGCTGGCCGCGGCGATGTCGGTTTTACCTTGAAATAATTTTTCGATTCCTTCGATGGAGCCTCCGCCGTTGACCACGACTTTAATTCCGGAATGTTTTCTCGAATATTCGAGACCGATCATTTGAAGCATCACGTGCATCGTCTCCGAACCGGTGACCGTGATCGTTTCTTTGGGCTTACAATTTGCCGTAAGAGTAACCGCGGCGATCATCGCGGTAAGAATCATAAACTTAAATTTCATACGTTTGCTTTACGTTCCTATGGAGTTGCCCGGGATGGTCCGCTCCGCATGAAAAAAGTCTATTACAATTCGATCTTGAATTATTACAAATTCATACATATCAAGCGACCTGGATGCCGATCCGTAGAGGCGGCCGCTGAGTTCAGGGAGCGAGATTGAGGGCGTGTTTTATAATAAAAAAACCGAGTAGAGCGACCGCCGGTTTTACGGCTTTTGGATAGAACACTTTCTAAGGATCGCCCATTCGAGAAACTCAACAGAATGGACTCTCTATGGATCGCCATTCTGGGTTCTTTTTCTTGACAGGGGGCTCGTTCGTCGGGAAATAGAAGGAGGCAAACTATTCTTAGGAAAATCCATGACTCTTGGTATCACAGAAGTAAAAAAAGGTATGGTTCTCAAAGTGGAAGGAGATCTTTACTCGGTCGTTAAAACTGAATTCGTAAACCCCGGAAAGGGCTCCGCATTTATCAGAACGAAACTCAAGAACCTCACCAGAAACAGCTCCATCGAACGCACCTTCAAAGCGGCGGAAAAATTAGAGAGCGTCGAGTTAGAAAAAAGAAATATGACCATCTGCTACACCGAAGGCGACGATATCATCTTCATGGATTCCAACGACTTCGAACAAATGCCGGTGTCTAAAGAATATGTGGAAGACATTCTTCCTTTCTTAAAGGAAGAAACTCCTATGGAAGTTACGTTCTACGAGGGCAAACCGATAGGAGTGATTCCTCCGAACTTCTCGGTATTGCAAGTGACTTACGCCGAGGAAGGTCTAAAAGGCGACACTTCCGGAACGGCGCAAAAAAGAGTCACCGTGGAAACCGGCGGAGAAATCAACGTTCCTATATTCGTAAAGCAGGGAGACGTAATCAAAATAGACCTGCGAGATCTCACTTACGTAGAAAGGGTCAACAAATAACAATCTGCGGAGTTTATCTATGGCAACGATAGTAAGACAAAAAGGTCTGGCGCCGATCCAGGAAACCAACGAAGTAAAATCCTTTCTCAAAGAAAGAGGAATCGACTACGACCACTGGGTGGTTCCGTCTAACGCGACGAATCTGACCGACAAAGAAGTGTTGGTCGACGCGGAAAAGGAAGAACTCTTAAAAAAATTGGACGATCGTTTTGAAACTCTCAAAACCAAAGAGGGTTATCAATCGAGGGATTTGATCGTATTACATCCGAACGTTTCCGGTTTGAACGATATGCTCGCCAAGTTCGACAAAGTGCATTATCACACCGACGAGGAAGTGAGATACATCGTGGACGGTTCGGGCGTTTTCGGTTTCGCGTTGAAAGGGGAGAAGTTTTTGGTTCACGTCGTAAAGGACGATTTTATCTCCGTTCCGAGAAACACAAATCACTGGTTTTATCTGGACGATAAAAAAAGAATCAAAGCGGTTCGTTACTTTCAGGATATGAGCGGCTGGGTTCCGAACTACGTGGAAGAAACCAACTCTCTGGACTGATATGTCCGTTAAAAAACAATTGGAAAGGCTCTCGGAACTGGGAGCCACCTATCACAAAAACGGATGGATGCCCGGAACCGCCGGGAATCTTTCCGTTCGAATTCCGGAAGAATCCGGGTTCTGGGTCAGCGGAAGCGGCCTGGACAAAAACCTATTAAACAAACGTAATTTTCTCTATGTGGACTTGGAATCGGGCAAACCCGACGATTCCAAAAATTCAAGATCTGCAAAAGGTTTAAAGCCGAGCGCCGAAACCTCGATCCACCGCGCAGTCTATCGCGCGTTAGACGGGATCGGATGCGGACTTCACGTTCATACCTTGGAATCCAATCTGATCCGCGCGAACACTTCCAAAAACGAGCCGGTTGCGCTTTTGGAACTTCCTTCCGTCGAAATCCTGAAAGCCTACGGAATCTGGGAGGAAAATCCGAAAGTTTACGTTCCTGTAATATACAATTTTCAGAATGTACAAGACATATCCGATTGTCTGGAAAAATATCTGAAGGAATACAAACCCTCCGTACCTTTTTGTATCATAGAAAAACACGGGATCACCGTATGGGGAAAGGATACGGTTCAGGCGAATCGGAATCTAGAAGCGACGGATTTTATACTCAAATACATGATTTCGTGGAAAAGTCTTTCCTATCCTGGAGAAACCAAAAATCTACCCACGAACCAAACGGAAATCGATCGTCAGGAAGTTTTTTCCACCGAGTTTCCCGTTTATCCCGCCACTTTTTCCTAAGGGAAGAATTCTTTGACTTCCGAAAAAGAAAATCAACGGATTCTTGTCGCCGGGGCCGGTTCGGGGATCGGAAAATCCGTATTAGAAAATTTGAATGTTCTCGGGAAGTCCGCGATCGGCATATCCAGAACGGGAATTCCCTGGGAAACCGGTTCACATTTCGAATCGGGAAAGAATTTTCAGTGCAATCTGTCCAGACAATCCGAGGTGTTCGAGTTCGTAAAAACGCTGAAGTCTCAGACGTCTTCTTTGGCGGGCGTGTATTTTACGTTCGGAAGCGGACTTTTTAAACCGGTCGAACAAATCGCATTAGAAGAATGGAATGCACATTTCGTCCTCAATCTGAATTCCCTTTTTCTGCTAACGAAGGAGATTCTTCCTCTTTTGAAGGCGGGTTCTTTTTTGTGTTATCTTTCTTCCACCGCGGGTTATCAGGGATTTCCGGATTCTACCGCGTATTGTGCGAGCCGTCACGCGATCGCCGGTTTTGCAAAGGCGCTTCGCGAGGAATTAAAACCGAAGGGAATCCGAGTCATTACCGTTTATCCGGGCGCGGTTTATACGGACATTTGGAAGGGAAGGGAAGGTTTCGAACAGGACGATATGATTCCCGTCGACGATTTCGGGAAATGGCTGGCCACACTTTCCACTCTTCCCGACGCTGTTTATCCGGACGAAATCCGTCTTTTACCGCGAAAGGGAATATTATAATATTCAATTTTTCTGATGTTTTAAGGGAAGTTTCACCGTAAACACGGTTTTGCCCGGTTTGGAATCGTAGCTGATGGTTCCGTTGTGTTTTTGGACGATCTTAAGACAGATATCGAGACCGAGGCCGCTTCCTTCTCCGGGAGGTTTGGTCGTAAAAAACGGATCGAATATTTTTTCCCGAAGCGAATCCGGAATTCCCGGACCTGAATCCTCCACCTTCACCACCGCATAACCGTTTTCGCGATTGCCGCTGATGTTCAACTTTCCGGAATAGTTCATGGCCTGCACCGCGTTCATAATCAGGTTCGTCCAAAGATGAAGAAGGTCGTCTCTGTAAATGGGAATCTCGGGAAGATCCTCGAACTCGACCGAAAGATCGACGCCGTGACGGAAAAGATTCTGATACAGCGCGAGAACGATCTCCACGTTCTCTTTTAAATTAGAATCTTCTAATACGCTATGACTTTCGAAATGCGCGAGACTTTTGAGAGCGTAGAGGATTTTGGAGGATCGTTCCACGGCCGTTTGGATCGTTTGAGAATTTCTCTCCGGACCTAAAAGATCGGTAATCAATTCCAGGATCGGAATCGCCTGTTTGTGTTGGATCAGATCGATGTATTCTTCCTCTCTGCCGTAGAGTCCGGATTCCAAGGCGACTTCGCAGAGTTCGTTCGAAGGAGAATCGATCCCGAGCCGTTCCAGATTGGCGCGGATTTCCTTGATTCTTTTTCTTCTTTCCAAACCCAAAACCAAATCGGAATGACTTCCCGCGACTTCGATGAGATCCGAAATCTGATTCCGGATTTTCTGCGGAAGTTTTTTCAAAAGGCGGAAGTAGTCTTTGGATTTTCCTCGGAACGATCTCGTATAATGTTGGATGTTTTGATTCGAGGCTTGAATGGCGCCTAACGGATTGTTGATCTCGTGCGCGATTCCGGAAACGAGTTGTCCGAGGTCCGCGAGCTTCGCGGTTTGAACGAGTTGGGCCTGGGTTTTGGTGAGAGTGTCGATGATCTCCTCCAATTCCTTTTTTTGATCCTCGATGAGCTGATTTTTTTTCGTGATCTCTTCGTTTGCGGATTTCAGATTCGCGATTTCGTTTTCTGCGTTATAAACGTCGGTAAGATCCGCGCCCGCGGTGATGATGTAGTTTGTTCGTCCGTTTTTGTCCTTGATCTCGCGGTTTTCCCACTGAATCACTTTACGTTCTTTGAATTTACCGATCCATTGTTCCTGGGTTTTCGGAAGAAATTTTCCGCGGATCATTCTAAGATAAACTTTTTTGATGGAATCCTTCTTCTGCGGTTCCACGAAGATGTCCCAAAACGCGTGGCCTTTTACCTCGTCCGAGCGGTATCCGAACGCGTTCTCGCAGGCTTTGTTAAAACGGAGAATTCTTCCCTCGCGGTCCAAGGCGACAAAAAGAACGCGCGTGGAATCCAAAATCATATTCAAAAAATTCTTTTCTTCTATGGCGCGTTCTTCGCCTAATTTGCGTTCGGTGATATTCCTTAAAGTGAGAATCCAAAAATCACTTTGTTCCGAAATCGTCGCGAAGTTTCTGAGAATCACCTCGTAGTATCTGAGTTCTCCGTTTACAAAAAGTCTCAGATCCGGTACGGAATCGATTTCTTTGCGTTTGAATTTTTCGATCAGATAATCCAGGTCTGGATAAATTTCCTTGAGCGTGATTCCTACCGTGTCGAGTTGTCCGAGAAAAAGCCGGATTGCGGCCTCGTTGTAATCGAGGATTATATTGCTTTTATCTAATATTAGAATTCCGTCTTGAATGAGATTGAATACCTTGTCCCGAGCGACCGGGATGAGATCCATCATCTTAAAATAAAAAAGGCCGTACGCCCAAACCAAAGAAGTGACACATCCCGTGATCGGAAAAACGTCGAGGTGAGGATTGATAAACGGAAAAAGACCGGCCACCGTCATCAATCCTCCCAAATAAGGGAAGAGAATTCCCAAAAGCAAAAGAAACATCTGCGCCTTTCGAAATCCTGTTAAGGTCAAAAACTTCCAGATCAAAATTCCGACGATGATCGTTTGCGAAGAAAGATAGTAAAATGCGAACAACTTCATCCAAGGACCGTAATCGTAGGAGAGGGCCTTCCAGGGAGTATTTGCAAGAAATTGAATGTTCCGGCGAATCAGACTCGGGTCGTAACCGGACCAAACGACCAGTTCGTTCGCGATCGGAAACAAAACGAGCAAAACGGCGAGCGGAAATCTATAAACGGCAGTAAGCGAAGTGATCCTCGGAATAAAAAAGGAAATTCCGATCACGATGATATCGTTTCCGATAAACTGAAAGTCGTCCCAGAACACGATCCACCTTTCGTTTGTGGAAAGAATTTCGAAAAAACTTCCGAAGGAATAAACGATGAATCCGCAGATTACGAAGAGAAATTCTCCGCTTCCCTGAACCCTCAGGTTTTTATACGTTACGTAGAAGTTGATTACGAAAATCGAAAATGAAAATCCGGAGTAAAAAGCGAAAGGGGACCAGACAAGGTCCATGTTTTCGTGCAGAGGCGGCAGATTCATTGGCTTTATTACTTAGGAAATTAATACGAAGAAGAATTCTTTCGAACCGTTTGTAGCGTAAGACAAACGGATCGAAGTGAAAAGTAGAAAAACGAATTCGTTTTAAAAATCGGAGTTTTTTATTTTGGTTTTGGATTCCTCGGCCCATTGCAAAAAACTTTTCGCGGTTGCGATTCCGAAGTCTAGAGTAACAAGACTCAACATCTTGCTCGTTTTCGGGTTGTCCGAATCTTCCACGAGTTTGCGGATGTTCTCGTAAATTTCAGTTAGGCGTCTCGCTTCGTCTTTTGTGTCCTGAAGATGTCCGATTAACACCTCTTTATCCACGTTGTTTCCGAAAAAGAGTTTGAGAAGAAGTTCGTTTCGATAGGGGGACTTTTCGACCGGTTTTTCCAACCACTCCTTGAGTTCCTTTTTACCCTTGGGCGTGATTTTATAGATCGTGGATTCCGGACCGGAGCCTTTTTTTTCTTTGGAAGATTTCAGACAACCTTCCTTTTCGAGTTGTTTCAGGATCGGATAAATTTGTCCGAAACTTTCCTGCCAGAAGAAACCGATGGATTGTTCGATCGTCTTTTTGATTTCATAGGCGTTTTTGGGACCTTGCCCCAAAATGCCCAAGAGCGCATAACGCGTTTTATTGATACGAGCCATTTAAGCGGTTCTAAACCTTGATTTCTTTATATTTGGGTTGTTTGGGTAACAATTGCTGTGGAAATATTTGCGGCGATGTCATGAATCTAGAATGGAAAAAATTCTGTCCTTCAAACTATAGCATGAGAGGTATATCTTTTAGATACTATCTGTCAGATAGAGATCAAGCACTATTTATCGTTCTTTTGCGAAGCCAAAAACAGTTCGTTTGGAAGAGCAACGGAAGAATCCTCAATGTGAGCGATCCCTCGGATTCGATTTATCTTTTTTTACCCGCTTCTCGAAAGATCTGGATCATCTTGAGCCCGTCGGTCAGATGTGCGATCGCGCTGATTCCGCCCATCATCGCGCCGCTCATGCCGGGTGACGCGGCGTCGGCTCCGGTCAGAAATAAATTCTTAATTGGAGTTACGGGAGAGAACCAAGGAGCGGTCTCTTCCCGAAACCGATCGGGGACGCAAGGGAGACCGTAGATCGTTCCTTTTTTATGAAGCGTAAAATGTTCCGTGGTGAGAGGAGTGGAAACTTCCGTATATTCGACCATGTCCTTGAATCCGGGAAAACGTTCTTCGATATAATCCAGAAGCCTGTCTTTGATGGACTCTTTCAGTTTTTGATATTCTTCGTCCTTTTCCTTCCAAGGTTGGTCCTTCCATTTTGCAAAGGGAGAATAATCGCTGAACGCAATCACTTCGGCCGTATGCGCGTGGGCGTGCGGATCCTTCAGAGACGGAAAGGAAAGATACGCGCCGGGAATCCGATCGCTTTCGATCCAGTTGATTCCTTCCTTAAAATTCCGGTCGTGATCGAGAGAACTGTAGATCCAATAATTCTCCCCTTGAAATCCGAGTTTCTTCGGATCGTCTTTGAATCCGATGTATAAAGAAACGTTTGTGGTCAGAGGATAATTGTCCGCAAAGGTTCTGAGTTTTTCGGTGAACGGAATTCGATGCTGCGAAGGAATCAACTTCGTATATGTGTTGTATGCGCCCGCGTTGGAAACGACAGCGTCCGCCGTATATTCTTCGATGACTTCTTCTTTGGTTTCCTCGGACTTTCTTCGATTTTTAACGCGAACGCCGACGGCCGTTCCGTCCTGTATTAGAATTTCTTGAACTTCTCTCGAAAGAAGAATTCTTCCATCCTTTTCCTCTATGATTTTTTGAATCGATTGTGCGATTACGCCCGAACCGCCCACGGGATAATATCCTCCCTTTAAATAATGGGCGACGATCAAAGCGTGGATCGCGAACGCGCTCAAAGAAGGCGGAAGTCCGTAGTCTCCCCATTGAGAAGCCAGAATGGCTTTGAGTTTCTGCGATTTGAAATTCTTATCCAGATAATCCTTCGTTGTGACGAGGGCGGACTTGGAACCGAGAAGATCGATCGCGTGGCCGAACTTGTCCAAAAACGGAGGAAGCGCCTTGAGCATCATGTGTCTTCCGTGCCAGCTCGCGACTTTTTGAATGTCTTCGAAATAATTTCCGATGGCTTCGGATTCTTCCGGAAACAAAGATATTAGATCTTTCTGATATTGTTCCGGATCGCTGTTTTCTCCAAACGTGAATCCCGGATAAACGAACTTCTCGAAAATCTGAGGCATCTTGTTCCACTGAACCTCGTTGCGCGTTACAAGATCGAAAATTTTTCGGAGCATGGAATTCTCGTCCATATCTCCTACGTAATGGATTCCGACGTCCCAAAGAAACTTTCCTTCTCTTTTGAATACGTGCGTGAAACCTCCGGCCTTAAAGTGTTGCTCGAGTATTAAGACGCGTTTATCGCGGTATTGCGCCATCAAAGACGCGACGGTTAAGGCTCCGATTCCGGAACCGATGACGATCAGGTCGTAGTGAGTCTGTTTGATATCCATGTTGCGTTCCCGGCTCCGAAAAGTTTCGGGTCAGATTGTTCGGAACGCGAAGGTTTGGGAAAGAATTTTTTTACGAAGCGGAAGAGGTTATCGGAGGAGGAAAGAAACGGGAAGATTCTAAGATGATTCTACGTTTACAAAGAAAAAGTCAGGGTTTAAACCCCGACTTCCTCTTCGGCCGTTTCCGATTCTTCCTCGTTCATAAGTTCCTTGAGTTCGTTGTATGCTTTTTCCTTTTCTTGAACTCCGGTCTTCTTGATCGCCTTGCGAAGAACGTTTTCCCATTGTTTTGCCGGTAGATTCGCTTGGATGTCTTCTAAAAGTTCCAAAACGGCGATATCGTCTCCGGTGTTGAAAATTTCAGTCGCGTCATAACGAAAGAGCGCCGACAACTCGTCGATGTATTCTCCAACGCTAGTTCCTTTTCCGGAGGCGAGCCTCTTTTCTTGAAGCTGTGTCTTTTTTTCTGCCTTGCGGAGGTCTCTTTCTCTTCTTTCCAGTTCGGTGCGTTTCATAGAAAAACCCTCAAGTATAGCTGATAAGCCAGTTTTTTACGGGGGCTTTTCATGTATAGGAGATTCCCGGGATGCCCCCGAGACCGGTTGTAAAAACGCTTGTTATAAAATCCATTCTCTCTGTACTATAGACGGATAGAACGAACGTTATGGTTTATGGGAAACATAGAAAGAAGAGAAAATAGGAGAAATTAAATGGCACCGAGTGCAGTCGCTGAATCAAAACGCCAAACAAACGGGAATTATACGGGAAGCGGTTTCCAAGTCGCCCAAAATCCGGCAACTCTGGAAGAAATCGGAAAAGTTCCGAACACGGATCTGGCAAAAATGCCCGAGATTTTCAAAAAAGCGAGAGAGGCTCAGAAAGAATGGTCTCAACGAAAATTTTCGGTCCGCAAAAAACATCTTCTCAAGATGAGAGATTATATCGTGGATCACGCGGAAGAACTCGCGGAGATCGTAAGCAAAGACAACGGTAAATCGAGAATGGACGCGCTTGCAACCGAGGTTCTTCCTGCCGCGTTAGCCGCGGATTGGTATGCGAAGAATGCAAGACATCATCTTCAACCGAAAAAACTTCCGATGTCCACATTCTTATTTTTTAATAAGAAGAACGAACTACATCGTGTTCCTCTCGGAGTGGTGGGAATCATCAGTCCTTGGAATTATCCTTTGTCGATTCCTTTCGGTGAAATCGCGATGGGTCTTATGGCGGGGAATGCGATTCTTTTGAAGGTCGCACAGGCTACGATTCTCGTGGGTCAAGCGATCGAAAAGATCGTCGCCGCGGGAGAATTGCCCGAAGGACTTTTTTATCATATCGTCGGTTCGGGAGGAGCGGTTTCCAAATCCTTCTTCGAGAATAAGATCGATAAGATTTTCTTTACCGGTTCCGTCGCTACCGGAAAAACATTGATGGCCGCTGCCGCTTCCACGTTAACTCCCTTGTCCTTGGAACTCGGTGGAAAGGATCCTATGATCGTCTTGGACGACGCGGATCTGGAACGCGCGGCCAACGGCGCGGCTTGGGCGGGTTATCAAAACGCGGGTCAATCCTGCGGCGGAGTGGAACGCGTATATGTGCAGGAAAAAGTATATGATAAATTCGTAAACTTGCTCGCCGCAAAAACCAAAGCGATCCGTCACGGCGCGGATCAAAACTTCGAAGTGGATATGGGTTCCATGACGACGGAAGAACAACTCAACACGGTGAAACGTCAAGTAGACGGCGCGGTAAAACAAGGCGCAAAGATCATCGCTCAATCTCAACCCACGGGAAATACGAAAGGATTCTTTTATCCGGCGACTTTGATGGTCGACGTGAATCATCAGATGGAGCTGATGCAAGAGGAGAATTTCGGTCCGGTAATTCCCGTGATGAAGTTTAAAACGATCGAGGAAGCGATCGCGCTCGCGAACGATTCTTCCATGGCCTTGACTTCCTCCGTGTGGACGAAAAATCTAAACCTCGGCAAAAAGATCGCGCGTAAGTTGGAATCGGGCGCGACCACGATCAACGATCATCTTTATACGCACGGTCAATCCGAAACTCCTTGGGGCGGTTGGAAAGAATCCGGTCTTGGTAGAACCCATTCCGGTTTGGGTTTCGACGAGATGACTCAACCGAAACTCGTGAACTGGGATATCATTCCTTCCAAGAGAAACATTTGGTGGTATCCGTTTAACAAAACTTCGTACGAAGCGATTCTCGCGGCGATGCGGTTCAACTTTACGAAGAATCCGATTTCATTGATCGTAAACGGAACAAAACTTACGGTCTTTATGATCGGTAAGATGTTCACTTCGTGGAAGGTTTGAGCTTCGTTTGAGGTCTTATCACCGAATCTGTGCTTTAGTTTTTTATCTTCTCTGCGTCCCGTCGTTTTTGTTTGCGGACACCGTTCTTCTGAAGGACGGAGGCGTTCTTAGAAACGTAAAGGTTACGATGGGAGGCGAGGAGATTCTCGTCGAAGACGAGGCAGGGAATATTAGAAAAATTGCAACTGGTTCGGTGAAAAAGATCGTTATGGCCGATGTGAAAACGGAATCGTCGACTTCCGCATCGAACGTTCCGAAAAATCAAGGATCGAAAAAATCGAATTCTTCCGGATCCGGTCAAATGTCCTATTCGACGGGCATTTCCTTTTGGGAAACGAGCAAAGGAGAACCGGATCGGATCGGGAATTTTTCGATCCAAGTTCGTTCGATATTTCTTCAGGTGGAAACCCGATTCGAGGGCAGATACGGAATCACTTTAGGGTTGGAGAATTCTCGTTTCGATTTTCGCAGTTCTTCGAACGTATTCCTCAATCCGAGAGTCGCCGGTTCGGTCTTGGCCGCCCAGGATAACATTCAAAAAAATGAATATTCTACGGTTCTGCTCGGATTGTCCGCGTTATCGGAAGGGTATTCTCCTTATAGAACTTCGAACTCGTTTCGGGTAGAGACGGTTTCTTTTCTGCCGGGTTTGAAGTATTACCTTTTCGATGCGGAAAAATTTTCCTGGTTCGTTCAGTTCGCGTTCGGATTCGGCAGAAGTTACCGAACCGGAATGTACAACGATCCGTTTTTTCACGGGACCTTATTGTTGGGCTCGGGGATTCAGTGGAACGGCGAGTCCGTTTTTATCGGTCTCGCCGTGCAGATTCGAAATACGATTCTTTCCGGTCCGAACGTTTCGTATCGGTTTACGGAGCCGAGTCTTCAATTCTCCGTCGGAATCAAAATCTGATTTGTTTAAGGAAAAATCTTTCTGAATCCTTCGGGCAACGTTCCTAACTTGCGAGTCGAGTAATCCATAAAGACCACTCCCGTTTTCGCTTCGCAGATGATCTTGCCGTTGGCCGGTCCGTCCGCGTGCGTCATTCTATAATAGATATCGCAACCGCGTTGATTGAAATCTCCCGCGGTGATTTCCACGCGAATCTTATCTCTGAAAAAAGCCTCGGCCTTATATACGACCGCGATGTCCGTCATGATGATTCCGAGTCCGTCCACGTTGAGTTCGTTGTAATTGTGTTCCAAAAAGAATCGGGCTCTCGCTTCGTGAAGTAAGGAGATCACCCGGTCGTGCGCGAGATGGTCCGCAAAATTTACGTCGTAGATCCGAACGTCCAAATCGACGGACCATACGAATTTATTCGGGAGTTCCAGTTGAATTCTTGCCATGTTTATTCCTTGCTGTCGTGTCCTTCGGCTTTCGCTTTTTCCATCGCTCTTCGGATGATCTCCGCCGCGTCCTTCTCGCCTTGTTCTTCCTCTTCTCGAGAAAGCGGTTTTTGAGAATTCATACTTTCGATCATTTGATAATCCCTGATATAGGAATCCATCTTAGAATATTGAAGATACAAAAGAATCGAAGCGAACGCGCCGAGTAGGATCGCCGTTCTTTTTGCGGGAGCCTGGAGATAGGAAGTCAATGCGATATAAAATAAAAACGGAATGTACGCGGTGAACGCGACTCCGATCCCGATTCCGACAAAAAGATGAATCAATCCGCCGAAACTTTGGAGCAACAACGCGCTCCAGAACATTCCGAGAACCGCGGTGCTCGCCCTAAAATTCCTTTTCCAATTCGTGTCTCCTCCGCAGATCCAGGAGAAAAACATATAAAGAAGTCCTAATGTAGGAAACACGATCAAACTCGCGAGAATATAGGCGAGCGGCATTTCCAAAAACAAAAACGACCAAGGAGGATTGGAATATCCGCTCGGAGTCAATACGGTCATGCTGAGGACCGCGATCACGTATAAGAACCCCATGTAGATCAAACAACGAAGATACAAGGAGATAAGGGATTCTTCCGGCGCGTCGGAAAGTTTTTTGAAAAAAGAAACGGGTCGGATCAAAACGTCTCGAACTTCTTCGAGGACTTGTATAAAGGAAAACTGAAACATGAAATCTCCGCTTTCGCACAGGTTTTTGCGTAAAAGCGGGATGGCAAGACGAAAAGAAGATCGGTTTCGAATGTTCTTCGTTACGTCCGTTACGAAATTGTTTCAGGCTTTGGTCTTGCCGTTGTTCGGATGTTCGACTTTGCTGACTCCTTGCATGTATTCTTCCAAATACGTGTGATCGGTATAATCGAGCATCTTCGTAAAGTTTACGTGATCCCGTTCGTATCCGAGAATCGTTTCCAACGTCTTGAAGATGTTGAGTCCCGCGCTGATTTCTATGTCGGTTCCGCGGAATTGAAGCGGATGTTCGTAACCGGCCGCGTGCGTAACCGAAAGAACTTCCCTGCGTAAACCTTTGATGTAATTCGCGTTTCGTTCGGCTTTGAGTTCTATATCAAGACCCGCTTGCAACCAACGATTCTGCGTCGCGACTCCGGCCGGACAATGATCGGTATGACAACGTTGCGCTTGGATACAACCGATGGACATCATCGCTTCTCTGGCGACGTTGATCAGATCGCAACCCATCGCAAAGGCGACGATCGCGCGATCGGGAAATCCCAGCTTACCGCTTCCGATCCAAGCAATTCTTTCGGAGAGTTTTTCCTTTTGAAAGATCTGATAGACTCTCGCAAAACCGACCTTAAACGGAAGAGAAACGTGATCCGCAAAGGCGAGGGGAGCCGCGCCCGTTCCTCCTTCTCCGCCGTCGATCGTGATAAAGTCGGGGCCCTTGTTGGTTTGTTTCATTCTTTCCGCGAGTTCGTTCCAAAAATGAATTTCACCGATGGCGCTTTTGATTCCGACCGGAAGTCCGCTCGCGGCGTGGAGTTTTTCGATAAAGTCGATGAGTTCGCTTACGGTTCCGAACTCGGAATGTGCGTTAGGCGAAACACAATCTTGTCCCG
The DNA here is from genome assembly GCF_000243735.2 of Leptospira kmetyi serovar Malaysia str. Bejo-Iso9. Lineage (NCBI taxonomy): Bacteria > Pseudomonadati > Spirochaetota > Leptospiria > Leptospirales > Leptospiraceae > Leptospira > Leptospira kmetyi. The sequence continues at coordinate 50,643 of NZ_AHMP02000001.1, forward strand.
CGGGCACTCCTCGGATCGCTGCGATCTGAGAGGTGACTTTTTTTCCGGGGAGAATTCCTCCTTTGCCGGGTTTGGCGCCTTGGGAGAGTTTGATCTCGATCATTCTCACCTGAGGATTTTCTTGAATCTTTTGACCGAAAAGATCCAGGGAAAAATTTCCTTTTTCATCTCTCGCCCCGAAATAACCCGTTCCGATCTGCCAAACGATATCGCCGCCTAACTGGTGATAGGGGCTGATCCCGCCTTCGCCGGTGTTTTGATAACAATGCGCCATCATCGCGCCTTTGTTCAAAGCGGAAACCGCATTCTTACCGAGCGAACCGTACGACATCGCGGAGATGTTGACGACGGAAGGTGGACGAAACGGTTTTTTACGATTGTGAAATTCGCCGATGACTTTCAAACATGGGATCATCGAAGAATCGTTTTTGAGATGTTTTACTTTCGATTCGGGAAACGGAAACGCGCTGTGTTTGATGATCGGATAACCCGCTTCGTAAAGAAGTTCGGTCGTCCCGAATCCGAAGTTGTTGTTTTGTTTTTTCGCCGTCGCGTAAACCCAGGAACGTTCCGCTCGATTGAACGGCATTTCCTCCTTATCGTTGGCGACCCAGTATTGTCTGAGTTCCGGTCCTATCGTTTCGAAAAGATAACGGATTCTTCCCACGAGAGGAAAGTTATGTTTGATTGCATGTCTTCTTTGAACGATGTCGTGAACGAGTGCGATGAGAGTGTAAGTTCCCAAAGCGTAGAAGAGAGAAGACCAAGGATTTTCCAAAATGAACTGCACGAACGTAGAAAAGTTTGGAATTTGCATCCGGCAATTCTGCACCTTTCGAAAAGGTTTCGCAAGAAATATTTTTACTAAAGGGAGGAATCTTCTTTGTGTTTGTAAACGAATTCTTTCGAGAATTCTCCCCGTTTGTTCATCTTCGCTCCGATAAAATGAGAACCGTCTTGTAATACAAAACTGTTACTTTTCACCCAATCGCCCGTGTTGATGATTCTAAGATGGGGAATACAAAGAAAGTCGTGCGTGTGGCCCGAGATCAAAACCCGATCGCCTTGGTGTGTAATTCTCGAAAGACGTTCGTAGTATTTGAGAATTTCCTCGGTCGTAGTCGGATCCTGTCTGTTCAGATGTTTTTGATAAAACGCTTCCGAAAAACGGAATAGGTTCGGAACGAGAAGAGCGATCGCATGCAAAAAACGTAATAAAAAGATCGAACCGATCCAAGTAAAACGATTGTATTGTCCTTGATGGCCGTGAACTGCGATGAGGGTTTCGGTTTCCGTTTTTTCGCAGACGTTCCAATCTCTTTCCTTTAGATATCTTTCGATCTTGGGCGGAAGGTTCATCAGATAGGAAGTCGAATCGTGATTTCCTACGATATAAATTTTGTTTCCGCCGAGCGCCGATAACGAATCCAATCGATCGAAGAGTTTGTTGAATTTCTTTTTACTTCTGCGGAGCTTACGCGAGGCGCTGAAGAACCAATTCTCGATGATATCGCCCACGAGATAGATCGTTTGAAAGCGGACGTTCTTTTTTTCGAGATGATCGAGGAACTGGAACAGTTCCTTGTGTTTGTGGGATTTTATTTTTTTATTGAGAAGGTAGTGAACGTCCGAAAGAAAAATTCCTTCATAGACTTTATCCCTTTCAAATTTCATCGGAAAGTCGGTTCAAAATCAATCTGACGGATCGGAGCGTCGCTGTCAAACGATTCCGCCCCGATTCTTTTCAAGGGAGAATAAAATTCGATTACAACTTAGGTTGTTCGGTCGTTCGCGAAATCGTCGAAAACGAAACCGCGAGAATTTTTTGCAATAGATACGAAAGATACGAGGATACAAATTTTTTAAAGAATCTGAAACCGTTCCCGAGCTTCCTTTTCGAGTTTTTCTCTGTGATCGGGATGTGCGATTCCGATCAAGGCCTTGGCTCTTTGCCGTAAATTTTTTCCGTAAAGGTTCGCGACTCCGTATTCGGTTACGACGTAGTGAACGTGCGCGCGGGTCGTGACGACGTCGGCTCCGGGTTTGAGAATGGAAACGATTCTAGATTCTCCCTTAGCCGTGGAAGAGGGAAGTGCGATGATGGGTTTGCCTCCTTCCGACAAAGACGAACCTCGTATAAAATCCATCTGACCGCCCACGCCGGAATACTGTCTCGTTCCGATCGTGTCCGCACAAACCTGTCCGGTTAAGTCCACTTCCACCGCGGAATTGATCGCGGTGACCTTCGGATTTTTTCGGATTACGTGCGGATCGTTGATATAACCGATGTCGAGCATCGCGACTTCCGGATTGTCGTCGATAAAGTCGTAGAGTTTACGGGTTCCCATCACGAAACCGGAAACGATTTTGCCCGGATGTTTTTTCTTATGAATCCCGGTGATGATTCCCTTTTGAACGAGTTCCATCACTCCGTCCGAAAACATCTCCGTATGAATTCCCAAGTCCTTATGAGACGTTAGACACGCTAGAACCGCATTGGGGATCGCGCCGATTCCCATCTGCAGCGTGGCTCCGTCTTCGACGAGAGAAGCTACGTTCTTTCCGATCGCGAGTTCGACTTCGGACGGAGCTTCGGAAACGTGTTCGTGCAAAGGAAGATTTCCTTCCACAAAAGAACGGATTTGTTTTACGTGAATGATTCCGTCTCCGTGAGTACGGGGCATGTTTTCGTTGACTTGTGCGATCACGACCTTGGCGGTTTCGACGGCGGCCTTGCTGATATCGACGGAAACTCCGAGAGAACAAAAACCGTGTTTATCGGGAGGAGAAACTTGGATGAGCGCTACGTCCAAGGGAAGAATTCCGTTTCGAAACAAGGACGGACATTCGCTTAAGAAAATCGGAATATAATCTCCTCTTCCTTCTTCAACGGCCTTGCGCGTGTTCGCCGCGACAAAAAGGGCGTTCGTAAAAAACTTTCCTTCCATGCCGGGTTCCGCATAAGGAGCTTTTCCTTCGGTATGGAGATGAATCATTTCCACGTTAGTCAGCTCGTGAGCCCGCGCGGTTAATGCTTCGATCAAAAGCGAAGGGGCGGCCGCGACGCTGTGAACAAAAACCCTTTGACCCGCTTGGACGGACGAAAGAGCCGAATTTGCGGAAATAAATTTATCATTCATAAGAATTCAGAACCTTTTTTCGAAGGATTCTCGGAAAAGAAATAAAGCGTTCAATCCATTTTTAATGTTTTTCTATCTACAGGAAATTGACATTTCGCAAGCTATCCAATATGTCTTCTCATTCCCCTCGTAACATCTATGTAAAATCCGAACCGATGCTGATCTTCGTGCTCGCGGCCGTTCAGTTCACGCATATTCTCGACTTCGTAATCATGATGCCTCTTGGAAGTTATTTTCAGGAAGCGTTTCATATCAATCCGAGAGAATTCTCCTTTTTAATTTCCGCATATACTTACAGCGCGTTCGTCGCGGGAATCATAGGCGCGCTTTTTATCGATCGATTCAATCGAAAGTCCGCGGCGATTTTTTTATACGCGGGTTTTATTTTAGGAACCGCGTTTTGCGCCGTCGCGAATTCGTATTATCTTCTTTTGGCAGCGAGAATTCTTTCCGGAGCTTTCGGAGGAATTTTAAGTTCCATTATCTTTGCGATCGTGGGAGACGTGATCGCGATGGAAAGAAGAGGGCGCGCGACCGGTGCGATCATGGGAGCTTTTTCCGTAGCTTCGGTGATCGGAATTCCCGTGGGTTTGAAGATCGCGGAATATTACGGATGGAACATGTCCTTTGCCGGAATCGTTCTGTTGAGTCTTCCGATTTTGGTTTTGATGTATTATCATTTACCGAGTATTCCTCCGTTTCAATCGGCAGGGGAGAATCCGGTTCAGAACTTTGTCCGAATTCTAACCTATAGAAGATACATGGCTTCTTATATGCTGATCATGTTCGTGATTCTCGGGGGTTTTACCGTGATTCCGTTTATCGCGCCGTATATGGAAAGAAACGTGGGAATTCCTAAGGAGAATATTCCTTGGATCTATTTCTTCGGCGGTCTTGTGACTTTCTTTTCTTCCCGTGTGATCGGAATCATTTCGGACAAGATTGGCAAACACAAGGTATTCTATATTCTGGTTCCGTTATCTTTCATTCCGATTTGGATCATGACCAATCTCGGACAAACCTCTCTCGTAAACGTTTTGATTCTTACGACTGCTTTTATGGTGATCGTTTCGGGAAGATGGATTCCGGCTTTAGCCTTGATCACTTCTACGACCGAACCTCGGGATCGGGGAAGATTCATGACCGTGATCTCCGCCTTACAAAACCTCGCGTCCGGACTCGGCGCGACGATCGGTGGAAGTATTCTCGTGGCGGCGACTCCGACTTCTCCGTATCAAAACTACGACGTTGCGGGATATCTCGCGATGGGGTTTAACGTGATCGCGATCATTTTGATTTCCAGAGTGAAGGCCGTTTCGTAAGAACGGTTGTATTTGTAGTGGACCGCGCGCACGAAGTGCGCGCGGGGATTCTCCTTACGCCGAACCGATTTCTTTCTTGCAGAAAGAGATTTTTCTTCTTTGGAAAGAAAATTCTAAAAAAAATTGCTCTGTTCTTGACATTTTAATGAGACAGAATATTCTGCGGCCACACGAAAAGGAGGTGGTCTAGTGAATGATAGTTGTTGTAAACAATTGACCTGTGAGGTGGCTGAGCAATAGCCCGGGTTTCACTTGCAATACAGCCGTAGTCGGGGCATTGCAATACAATCAGACCACTGGCCTTTCTGAGTTTCGAGAACTGGTCATTCTCGGGCTTCCGATCCCGACAGATCGATGTCGACGAAACGTTGCAGTCGCTCAGAAGGTTTCCCTCTTTCCGAAATTCTTTCCCTTGGAAGTCCCTTCGAACAAACCGAAAATTCTTCTCTTTTTTCCAACCCCTTGAGATTCAGGTAGAATGAAACGTGCCCTTATCTTATCCGGAGGCGGAGCCCGAGGCGCTTACCAAGCGGGTGTTCTTCGTTACTTGGAAGAGATCCAATTTAAGCCGGACATTATCTGCGGTACTTCCGTGGGAGCGATTACCGCGACCGCGATGGGTTGCGGGATGAACGCCGCCGAAATCACGAAGTTGTGGAAGTCCATCGAAGCGAAGAAGGTGATGCGTTATTCGATCTGGAACGACTTGGTCGATATCTTCGTGAAAAGTTATTCGCCGTTAACCGATACGACCCCGCTTAAGAATCTGCTTTATTCCCATCTTGACTTCCGCAAATTGAGAAAGAATCCGATCGAGGTCATCATTACTGCGGTCAACATTCTCACCGCGGAGCTTGTCTTTTTTAGAAACAAGGAAATCGATATAGAACACGTGATGGCGTCGTCCGCGATCCCCATGTTTTTCCCTTGGCAATACGTGGACGGAAAACCGCATTGGGACGGAGGAGTGATGGCAAACACTCCGATTCTTCCCGCGGTCGAACGAGGAGCGACCGATATCGTCGTTGTTCTTTTGTCTCCTGTCGGAGGAATCGATATGGGTTTGCCGAAGACAAGAAGAGAAGGTTTGGAACGGGTTTTCGAACTTTCTTTGATCGGTTCGTTTCAAACCGTGATGTCCAATTTGAACTTCGAGAAAAAAATGAAGAAGGGAAAAAAGTCGAAACTCTCTTCGCTCTTATCGATTCCGAGCGCGGATCGTCCCGAGTTGAAGATTCGTACGATCGGTCCCAGAACCTCGCTCGGTTTCGGAAGTATTCTGAACTTTTCGCAGGTTCAGGCGGATTATCTGATCACCCGTGGATACGAGGACGCAAGAATTCAGTTCGGCGAATATTAGAATATTATGGAAGAGTTATTCGTTAAAAACGGACATTTCGCGGGTAAGGACGGAACGATCTATCAGCTCCGCGGAGTCAATCTTTCCGGTTCGGCAAAAATGCCTTCTAAGCCGGACGGAACCACCTACTTCGATCAAACCTTAACTTTTTTTAATCATAGAAACGTTTCGTTCGTAGGACGTCCTTTGGAAGAGAATCAAGCCGCCGAACATTTCGATCGGCTTCGGAAATGGGGATTCAACTTCTTGCGGTTTCTCATAACGTGGGAAGCGATCGAACACAAAGGTCCCGGTAAATACGATAACGAATACATAGACTACGTGGAAAGAATGGTCGCGCTCGCCGCACAAAAAGGTCTTTATCTTTTTATCGATCCGCATCAGGACGTTTGGTCCCGTTTTACCGGAGGCGACGGCGCGCCCGGTTGGACCTTGGACGAAATCGGAATGGACATCTCCAAGATTCGAGATTCCGAAACCGCGATCGTTCATCACTTTCAGGGTAGAAACTACCGAAGAATGTCCTGGCCCTTGAATTATCAAAAATACGCGACCGCCACGATGTTCTCGCTTTTTTTCGGCGGAAAAGAATTCGCACCCGACGCAAAGATCGGAGGAAAAAACGTTCAGGATTTTTTACAGGATCATTATATCGATTCCGTTCTTAAGATCGTTCGCAAACTCAAAAAATATAAAAACGTGATCGGCTTCGACACGTTAAACGAACCTTCTCCCGGGTGGATCGGCAAAAAGAATTTAGGAGAATTTGACGGATTCGGTTTCGGTAAGGTGATCAAAACTTCTCCGTTTAAGGAAATGTATCTTTCCGAAGGCCGCGCGGTTTCGGCGGAACAAGCGTATATGCTCGGGTTCTGGAGTTTGCCTTGGGGAAAAGTCCGTTTGAATCCGAACGGGGTTCCGCTTTGGAAACGGGGACAACAGTGTATTTGGAGAACGCACGGGGTTTGGGATTACGATCCGAACGGAGCTCCGATGATGTTAAAGCCGGAATACTTCTACAAAAAGAACGGAAGAAAATACGATTTTTATTCCGACTTCATGCATCCTTTTATCAAAAAGTTTAAGGAACGAGTTCAAAAGGTGGAAAGCCGTTTTCATATTTTTATAGAAAGCGATCCGGCCCGACTCGAACTGGAATGGAAAGAATCTCCCAAAAAGAATCACGGTTCCGTAGTCAACGCGACGCATTGGTATGATATATCGGTGCTCATGCTCAAACGATATTATCCCTGGTTCGGAGTTCATATCTTTAAACAAAAACCGGTATTCGGAAAAGAGAATATAGATAAGGCCTACGAAGATACGATTCGAATGATTCGCGAAATGTCCGAAAAGAATATGGGAAATTGTCCGACCGTTATCGGAGAGACGGGAATTCCGATGGATATCAATCAGAGAACCGCGTATCTCAAAAAAGATTACGGAGTTTTGGAAAAAGCCCTCGACCGCGTCATGAAGGCTGTGGAAAAAAATTTCGTAAATCTTGCATTGTGGAATTATACCCCCGATCATACGCACAGTCTCGGCGACCGATGGAACGAGGAAGATCTATCGATCTATTCCATGGACACTCCGACTTCGTATGACGAAGACGGAGGAAGAGCGGTGCGCGCGTTCAGTCGTCCGTATCCGATTCGAACCAAGGGTTTACCCGCGGCTTTGTCCTTTGATATGGAACGATCCTTGTTCAAGTATTCGTTCCGGCAAGAAGGGGATTTGTTTCCGGAAACGGAAATTTTCATACCGGAAATTCATTATAAAAACGGATTCGAAGTTTTAGTGAACGCCGGTACGTATCAATATGATTCTCGCGCCAAAATATTAAAATTTAAGGGAGAAAAAGGAATTCTTCATTATGGAATAACTATTCTCCCGTCCAAAAAATCACTTTTCAGGGAACAAGATCGGGTTAAAGTGGTTCCGAATACTCAAAAGAGGAAGATTAGATGAAAAAAGTTCTTATGATTTCCCTAAGCGCTCTTGCAGTTCTTTCATTGACTGTAATGTGCGGCGGACCGAAACATTCTGCTGAAGAATGCGCTCCTATCGTAGAAGAAATGTTAACCAATCTTACTGCCGGACAAAAAGCGGAAGACACTGCAAACATCGCGACTATGAAAGCGACTTTAGTTCCGGTATTGCAAAAAGAATGTATGTCCGGAAAATTCGATCTTACTTGTCTTAAATCTGCAAAAAGCATTCCTGCAATCCAGGCTTGTAAGAAATAAGATTTTTCCAATTCGCACCTCGTTCGTCGTTCGATGACGAGGTGTTGAATTCTTTTTCTTTCTTTCTTTCCTCTCTTTTCTCTTCTCTTCGTTATAATTCATTCATCCATTAAGAAGAATCCTTCTTCTTCCGAATAACAGCCGTGTTCTCGGTACGGGCCCGAAGGATAAAAATGAATTCTTTGCGCGTATCTTCTTCCGATTTTCATACAACTCAAACAGATGTCCCAGCGGATCGCCCAGTCGCATTCTTCCTTTCGGTAGGAGGGGAATACGCGGAGTAAGGGTTTGGTTTCCGCTTTTTCGGGCTCGGTGCTTTGTAGAAAGAAGTTGGTTCCTATGGGTAGGATGAGAAGGACCGTGAGCAGAATTTTCGTGATCGTTTTTGTTTGCATCGGGTTTTACGGATTGTTGAAGTTGCGTTTTGCTGCTCGTCGCATCGCGGCTACGTCGTTCTTTTTGTCGGATAAGAATTCAAGAATTCGCGAAGTTCCGGCGCGTATCTTTTATTTTCTTTTATTCTTACTATCGAAACACGTTCTCGAACCAAGAAGAATAAAATTTGAGTTTTTCTTTGCTTTTTGAGATTGGAACTTCCCGCGTTTTGAGTCGGACTGTTGTTGTATGTAGGTGCAATCCCCTTGAATCCTTTGTCCGTTGTCTTACTTAGTTATCGTAAGCGACTTTGATGTTGCAATGTGCGCGGCGTTTGCCCGCTTACGATCTGCTCGTTGCCGCGGTGACGTAACTTGGAACCGTAAAGGTTGAAGTTTTAGAAAAACGAGGAGCGTCCGCACATGGGGAGAATCATTCTTTCTGAAAATCAAAAGGTAAGAACAAGGCTCTCCGTGGACGGTGTTTCGTGCGTTGAAACGTTTTTGATTCCGGAAGAATATTTGGCTCGTTTGAGTTCGGAAGGTCGCAAACAACTGCCCGAAAAGATTCGAAGGCTTTTGAGAAGATGCGGGAAACATATTATTGCGATGCATCGTTTGAATCCAAAACCGGGAAAAACGATGCATCAAAGGGATTGCGGTCGTTTGGTTCGTTTTAACGTAAGAATGGATACTGCGCTCGGTGCAATTCTCGGTTCTTTCGCGGCATCTCACGGGGTGTCCCGCTGTTTTCTTGTGAATTATCTGCTTTGGATGGATGAAGTAGGGATCGCAGATTCTATCTTTGAAACCTTGAGTGTGGGAACTCCATCCTTCCACGACGTATACAGAAATATTCTGACCCTCGACTTAGCCTCGAACACGATCACTCGCGAATTCACGTTCGAACCAAACCCGATTTACGCCCAAGATTTGGATTTCAGGAGCTATTTCCCGCCGGATTCTTACAAATTTATCTAAACGTAAGACAAGGCCGCACGGAGGACACGTGCAACGCGCAGCCGATTCACCAATTGCGGCGGGCAGGGCCGCGTGGACAACCAGCACCGCTTATAGCTTTTCCATTGGAGCATCAAGAACGCGCCTACTTACACATAAGAAGAGTCATAGGATCCGTAAAAATTACAAGATAGATCCGACTACGAGAGAAAAATCGCACCTTCTCATACCTTCACAAAAATTCGACGAACCCAAATTTATGACGATACGAGCTCTCATCTCAAACGATAGAATTGTCTAAACAACGAAACTGCGACATACTACAAAATTCTCAGGACCGACACCCGACACCCATGCCGAGCCAAACAATCATATAAAACAAGAAGTGAACCTCATGAAAGAACGAAACCGACCACAACAATCCCATCCAAAACTACAACCACAATCAAACGCGATCAACAAAACCCGCAAGACCAACAACAAGGCTATAAAATTCCTTCTCATCCTAACGACGATGTACGTCTACGCGTTCGGATATGTAAACGAACCGATCCACGCATTCGATCACAAACACACACAATGGAACAACGAACTCAAAAAATACGTCAAAGAAGGAAACGTAGATTATTCCACCTGGAAAAAAAATCAAAGCGGACTCGATGCCTATCTGCAAATCTTGAGCGCGGTCGACGAAAAGGAATATTCTTCGTTTAACAATTCGGAAAAGCTGAGCTTCTTGATCAACGCGTACAATGCGTTTACCATCCGATTGATCTTGGATCATTATCCGCTGAAAAGCATCAAGGAACTCGGAGGACTTTTTTCGGGACCGTGGAAATTGGAATTCTTCAGTTTACTCGGAAGTAAAAAGAATCTGGATTGGATCGAACACGAAAAATTGCGGAAGGATTTTCAAGAACCGAGAATTCACTTCGCCATCAACTGCGCGTCCAAAGGATGTCCGCCGCTTTTCGAACAATCTTTTCAAGCGCCTAAACTCGAAGAACAACTTATCTATGTCTCAAAACGATTCCTCACGGATCGAAACTACAACCGATACGATTCTTCCCAAAAGATTCTTTATCTTTCCAAAATCTTCCAGTGGTTCGGAGGAGATTTTACCCGCAAAAGCGGAAGTTTGATTTCATTTTACAATTCCAATTCGGGACTTTCACCCGTCCCGGCGAATGCGGAGATTCGATATCTCGATTACGACTGGAATTTGAATCAAACGAAATAATCTTTTGCCCCGAGAAAAAAAACCTCGATCCTGAAAAAAAGCCCAAATCGCTCTGTTAACTCTGGATAGAAGGAAAGGAACGGCAAAGGAATTTACTTGAAATCGGGTTTCCCATCTTCAACTTAGTTCCAATGACCACCCGGAAAGATTTTATGGATGCTCTCTACCGAGAGTACAGTGGAAAAATCTTTGATTTTCTCTATAAATACAGCTCCGGGAATCCTGAGGTCGCGATGGATCTCATGCAGGATACGTTCCTGAATTTTTTCAGGAAATATTCCGATTCGAATATCGATCGAGAACAAGCGATTCGTTTGCTCTACACGATCGCTCGAAACAGATCCATCAATCATTCTCGGAAGTTTTCCACGGTAAAAGAAAGTGGAAATCCGGAAATGCAGGACTTTCAGGAACAAAAGCTTTCCTTCGTCAGAAAGACCGAACTTAAGGATTTGGAAGAACGTCTTCTGGAATGTTTGGACGAACTGGAAGAAGACGAGAAATATGCTTTGATTCTTCGGTTCATGGAAGACTACAATCTGACGACGATTGCGGAAATTATGGGTATATCGGTTTCGACCGCTTCTCGTCTGATCGTAAAAGCGACTGCGAAAGTGACCGAGATCGCCGAAAAAAAGAATTTGAAACCCTGATTAAGAGTTATAGATAAAAATGGAAGAATCGGGAATGGAAAGGGAAAAGAAGATTCAAGAAATTCTGCTGGATGGGAAGCAGAACGATTTAAGTCCTTCTGTGGAATGGCTGGCCAAAGGTCTAGGCAATTCCTGGGTCGAATATTCACCCAAGGCGAGCGACTTCGAGTCTCTTTATGCCCGCGCACTTTCCCCCGACGACAAAACTCGAAGCTCCGACAACCCAAAGAGAGAATCCTCCAAAGTTCTTTTTTTCTCCGATTTTAGAAAGAATCGATTGGCGATCGGTCTTTCCGCCGCGGCGATTTTTCTGCTCGCGGTAACATTAGGATATTATTCTATTCTTAAAAACCAAACTCCTCTCGGCGTCGAAAAGGGCGGAGTGGAAATTTCCCAGGTGGAAGGGGAAGCCTATCTTACTTCCTCCGATCCGAAAGACAAAATTCTTTTAAAACCCGGAGTTCGAATCCAAGAAGGCCAAAGAGTCGTAACGGGACCGAACGCGATTCTCAATTTGAAAGTTTCGGACGGTATCGCTGTACGAATCCTTTCGGATTCGGAAGTTTCTTTCCGATGGATCGATCTTTCCACACATTATAAAATCGGAATCGATCTTGAAAAAGGCGAACTGCTCGCTCACATTCATAAGAATCTTAAAAAAGAAGAATTCATCGTCCGTTCCGAAAACGTAAGCGCCGAGGTTCGGGGCACGAGTTTTAGTTTTCAAAATGTTCCGGGTGAAGGAACTCGAGTCCGAGTTTTGGAAGGTCGCGTCGCGATCAGCGCTCGAGAAGAATCTCAAAAAACCGCTCCGGAAGGAGAACAGGTTCTCGAGCCGAACCAGGGAATTTTCGTAAACCAAAAAGGTTTTGTTCGGAGCCGTTTGAACGATTCGGAAAAGGACCGTCTCGGTCTTGAGTTCGAAAAGCTCCCGATCGAAAGTATTCCCAGGGACAAAAACCGGGCTTATTCTAGCAAACAAGAACTCCTAACGGAGTTTCAAAGAATGGAAAAAATCGTTCTTACGGATGGAAAGACGATCGAAGGCGTCATCGTGGATATGGACGAAAACGCGATGTATGTTCAAACCCTGGAAAAGGAAATCACCATTCAAAGGGAAGCCGTCTCCGAGGTGATTCAACTCCACTGAGGGCAAATTCTCTTTGACAGTCGGCCGGTAAATCGGGAAATTTAGTCCTCGAGGACCCTGCATGACACAAGACGACCCCGGTAAAAAAAGAATCTTCAGCAATTATATCATCGACCGGGACTTTCAACTCAAGTTCTTATTGAATTATTCCTTACTCATCGTTTTCGGCTTATTGCTCACGGTCGGATTTCTCTATTGGTTGAACTACACGAAGTTCGATAAGGGAGTCGTTTTTCGTTTGAGAAACGATCCGGTCAAAGTATATCAAAAGGGATTCGAAGAACAGAACGGAGTCGAAAAGGAAAAGTTCGTGGAACGGGAAATCTTTCTGCCGGATTACGATCACAGACTCGACATGTTTACGATCCAAGTGAATGGAATTCTTCTTTTGTCCGGTTTGTTTTTAGGAATGACCGCGATCTTTACGGTGATCTATTCTCATAAGATGGCCGGTCCGGTTTATAACATCAAAAATCATCTTAGAAAATTAGCGAACGGCGACGAACCCGTTAAAAAAATCAAAATCCGAAAAGGCGACGAGTTTCAAGAACTCGCTGATCTTTTGAATCAAGTCATAGAAAAAAGAATCAACAACCATAAGAGCTGAATTCTTTCGTTCCCGTTTTGGAAATTAATTGTGGATTTTTTTCCAAAGCGCGATAAGTTTCTTCGGTATGATTCGTAAGGTTTTGCTTTTTAGTTTTTTCGTTTCGTTTTTTCCCCAATTCGTTTTCGCGGAAGAAGAAGTCGCGATCGCTCTTTTCGTAACGGGGAAAGTTCAGTATTCTCAAGCGGGTAAAACGGAAACCCTCAAAAAGAATGTGGTTCTTACGAAGTCGGCCAAGGTGGAAACCGGTGAAGGAAAAGCCGATCTTCAGTTGGGCGCAAACGCGGTGATCCGACTCGCGCCTTTTACAAAGATCGAAATCGCCGAACTCTTTTCGGACGGATCCAAAAATACGACGAAGGTCACCTTGGTTTCCGGTAAACTTTTTGCCAACGTTCAAAAATCGAATAAGAAAGAAGATTTGGAAGTAAGTTCTATTTCCTATACGGCGGGCGTTCGAGGAACTCAGTTTGTTGTGAGCGAGGAAAAAACCAAAGCTCCGAGAAACGAGGATTCGGATATTCCCGACGGAGTTTTCGTAAACGAGGGGCAGGTTGCCGTTCAATCTTCTTCCGGCGGAGAATTGGACGTTAAGGCCGGGGAACAGGCTTCTTGGAACGGAAAAGAACTTCTTATGGAACCTTTGAAAGAATTCATGAAGGAAAAAATGAAGATCATCCAAAACTTCAAGACGATCAAGGCCGAAAATTATCAGATGCTCAAGGATCAGAAACTGAAAAACAAGGAGCTTCTGGAGAATTTTCCAAAATCATAATATTCTAATAATCTTGAATTTGTTCTCGTGCGCGAAAGAACGCCTGCTCGCCTGCGGCTCGCAGGCTGACGCGAGCCAGATCACAACATCAAACCCGCGAGAACCGAAACCGAACCGCAAACCCTTTCTTACAACGGATTGGCCTTGATAAATTGAATGACCACCTCGGCCAATTCTTCCCCTTTATCCTCTTGCAAAAAATGACCTCCGTTCGCGATCGTAACGTGTTTTTGTCCTTTTGCGCCCGGAATCAATCTTCGAAAAAAAATATCTCCGCCCTTTGTGATCGGATCCTGATCGCTGAACGCGGTGAGAAACGGTTTTTTCCAAGTCTTTAAAATTTCCCAAGCCTTTCGGTTCGGCTCCGAGGCGGGATCGTCCGGTGAAATCGGAACCAAGGCCGGAAATTTTTTCGCGGCCGCTTTGTAGGTTTCGTTTGGATACGGAGAATCGTAAGCCGCTACGATTTCTTTTGTGAGTTCGGAAACACATCCGTTCTTAACGATGCTTCCGATTGCAAGACGTTTTACGTTTTGTGAAAAATGTCTCCACTTGAGAAAATCTTCTTTGGGTGGAATATCCCCGGTGGGTAGAAAAGTGTTGGCTGCAACGATTCTTGAAAAACGTTCGGAATGTTCCGCCGCGACGCGAAGTCCTAAAAGTCCGCCCCAATCCTGACAAAAAAGAGTTACGTTTTTGAGATCTAAATTCTCCACAAACTCTCGTAACCAATCCACGTGCGCTTGATACGAAAAGAAAGAAGGATCGTCCGGTTTATCGGATTTTCCGAAACCGATCAGATCGGGCGCGATCGTACGATAACCCGCGCGCGCCAAAGGTGGAATCATCTTTCGATACAAATAAGACCAGGACGGTTCTCCGTGTAAAAGAAGAACGGTTTCCGTTGCGTCCTTCGGACCTTCGTCGACGTAGTGCATTCTTAGGTTTTGGACCTGCAAATAGTTTGGCGTAAAACTATAACCGGGTAGGTTTTCAAAGGAAGAATCCGGGGTTCTCAAGATTTCCATAGGGGCTATAGGTTGCCCGGCTTTGTGATTTCGGAAAGCGTTTTTCGGAAATTTCTTTCGAACGGGAAGAAACGCACGAGGAAACGGATTTACCGAATTATAGAAAAGAAGGGGGATTATTTTCTGTTGCTTAATTCATAGAAGATATTTTAACTTTCAAAATAAGCGGAAGCCCCGGAAAGCCACGGCGACAAGGCGGTTTTCGCGTCGAAAAAGAACTTGAAATGGCTCGGATTCGGATTCTTCCCGAATTCAAAATCGAAAAGTGACTGAATCCTATTCAATCGATTCTGTGGAATGGAATGATTCCTCGGATGTTTCATCATTCAGGGGATATTCAATTCGCTTATGGCTTGGATCCGGAACTTTTTTCTTTTCAACGACAACGTTCAACTTCTTCCGAGCACGTACGATCCGATTCTGATCGTTTTGTCGATTCTCGTTTCCATTTTTTCCTCCTTTATCGCGTTGCAGATGATCGGGCAGAGTTCCCCGGATTCATCCCGAACGGGAAAACTTCTGATTCTTTTTGCGGCCAGCCTCGCGTTGGGTTGCGGAGTTTGGGCGATGCATTTTATCGGGATGTTATCGTTTCAGTTATGCGTTTCCGTTTCGTATGATAAAACGCTGACGATCGTTTCTATGTTCCCGAGTTTTATCGCCTCGATGATCGCTCTTGCGTATGTCGGAAGACCGAAGATTCATTGGGTGGAATTGGTCGTCGGGGGCGTGTTGGTCGGTTCCGGGATCGGATCCATGCATTACACGGGAATGGCCGCCATGAGAACGGACGTTTTACTTCGATACGACCCGATCTTTTTCGCACTTTCCATCTTGGTCGCGGTCGTTCTTGCGATTCTTTCCCTTTGGGTTCGTTTCGGTTTATCCGATTTGAAACTGAGCAAAAACGTTTCCACTCTCGTCGCCGGATCGGTGATGGGACTTGCAATTTCCGGAATGCATTATACCGGTATGTTCGCCGCGAGATTTATCGGACTTCCGGAAACTTCGTTGAACGGCGCGCCTTCCAATCCTACCTTTTTGGCTCTGGCGGTTTCGATCACTACGATCACGTTCACGTTATTCACCTTTGCCGTGAACGCGTTTATCCGTTACCGCAAACTCGTGAACAATCTTCGCGTCAGCGAAACTCGCATGAGGGCGATCGTGACAACGGCCGTCGACGGAATTTTTACGTTGAACGCCAACGGAACGATTCTCGATTTCAACGAATCGGCGGAAAAAATTTTCGGTTATCAAAGTTCGGAAGTGATCGGTAAGAATATCGATCTTCTTCTTCCAGAAGCGGCGCTCAGTCGAAACAATCCCGATCCAAACGATCCGGAAGGGCGTCGTCTTTTAGGAAAGTATATCGGTACCGGGCAAGAATCTTTCGGGATGCGAAAAAACACGGGTAGATTTCCGATCCGTCTTGCGGTCGGTTACGCTCAACTTCCGAACGAAGGAATTCTCGTGGGCTTTGTCACGGATATCAGCGAACAGAAGATGATCGAGAACGCTTTGAAACAAAGCGAACTTCAGAAACGTTCGTTGATCGAAAACATTCCCGGTGTCACCTATCGTTGTCTTTTTAACGATAAATGGACGATCGTGTTTTTGAGCGAAGCGATGGAGAAGTTAACCGGTTATCCCGTTTCCGATTTTATGGAACCGAATCCCAAACGATACTTCGTGGATTTGATCATTCCCGAAGACAAAGAACCCATCGGTGCGGTCGTCGCGGAAGCGGTTCGGATGAGAAAGTCTTTCGTTTTGGAATATAGAATTCTCGATCGATACGGCGAAATCAAATGGTGCTGGGGCCACGGTAGCGCAATTTTCGGAGGAAACGGAGAAGTTCTTTTTTTGGACGGTGTCATTTTGGACATCACCGAAAGAAGAAACATGGAAGAAGAATTGAGAAGATCCATGGAAAAAGCGGAACTCGCCGCGTTGACCAAAACTTCCTTTCTCGCCAATATGAGTCACGAGATCCGAACGCCTATGAATTCGATCATCGGTTTTACCGAGGTTCTTCTTTCCGCGGAACCTAAAAAAGAACAGATCGGTCATTTGGAAATCATCAAGGGTTCCGCCAAATCTTTGTTACGTCTTTTGAATGATATTCTCAACACCGCGAAACTCGAAAAGGGGGCGGTGGAACTCGAGATCAACACGTTCTCCCTTTTTAAATTGATAAGCGAATTGAAATCCATCTTCGGTTTGAACGCGCGCAAAAAAAATCTGGAATTCGAAGTGATCCGAGACCCGAATCTCAACGAGTTTTTTATCGGAGATTCTTTACGGGTGCGTCAGATTCTCACCAATCTGATCGGAAACGCGATTAAGTTCACCGATCGCGGAAAGGTCACTTTCGAAATCAAATTCGAAAATCCTTATATTCATTTTTCGATTCGGGATACGGGAATCGGAATCCGAGCGGATCGTTTGGAGAAAATTTTCGAACCGTTCACACAAGCCGACATTTCCACCACGAGAAGATACGGCGGAACCGGACTCGGAACCACGATCTGTAAACAGCTCACCGATCTGATGAAGGGCGAAATCTGGGCGGAAAGTAATTTCGGAAAGGGCAGTGTGTTTCACGTTAGACTTCCTTTGAGTCCGAACACGAGTTTGGACTCCAACAAGGAGAAATCGCTCGACTTCCGTTATCCGAAACTGAGAATTCTGATCGTGGACGATATGGAAAAGAACACCGAACTTCTAAAACTTCTTCTTTCCAAGGAAGGGCATACGATCACCTCGGCTCTGAGCGGGGAAGAAGCTGTGCAAATCTACGCAGAAGAAACGTTCGATCTGATCTTTATGGACGTTCAGATGCCGGGAATCGACGGACATGAAACCGCAAGGATCATCCGTTTTCACGAGATGCAGGAAAACGTCCAAAGAACTCCGATCATCGCTCTGACGGCGAGCGTGTTTCAAGAGGATCGGGACGCCGCGAAAGAATCGGGTATGGACGGATTTGTCGCGAAGCCGATCGATCTTCCGGAATTGTTAAGCGAAATGGCCGCCGTGTTGCATTTGAACGGAGTTTCTCCGGTTCCCAAAGCGGAGAAGGTTTCTTCGCTCGAGGTCCCGAACGATTCCGAAAAGGAAAGAATGAAAATTCTTTTCGTGGAGATTCTCGACAATTTCCAAAGAGGAACCATCGAAGACGAACCACTCAACGAATTTCTACGGTTGATTTCCGGAAAGGTGGAAGAGGAGCGGATCGAAAGATTTATCTCCAACGTGAATCAGTTCGAGTTGGAAGAGGCGCGTTCCCGATTGTATGAATTTTCAGAATTTTTGAATATTCCAGGAATTTAAAGTAAATGAGTATAAATACGAATTCTCAAACGAAGATTCTCATCATAGACGACGAGGCCGCGAATCTTCAAGTCTTGAAACAGATTTTGAGTTCCGATTATAAGTTATTCTTCGCTAAAGACGGTTACAAAGGAATCGAACTCGCGAAGTCCGAAAAACCGAACATCATTCTTTTGGACGTGATGATGCCCGGTATGACGGGGCACGAAGTTTGTAAGATTCTTAGAACCGAACCTTCCACCTCGAGAATACCGGTCATTTTCGTTACCGCGATGGCGGATGAAGAAGACGAGGCCGACGGTTTTACCGCGGGCGCTGTGGATTATATCACCAAACCGATCAGCCCCGCGATCGTAAAGGCGAGAGTCAAAACACATCTTTCTTTGGTCCGCAACGAAGAATTGAGGGAAACAAGACTTCAGATCATTCAAAGACTTGGACTTGCGGCGGAATATAAGGACAACGAAACCGGTCTTCACGTGATTCGAATGAGTCATTATTCCCGCATCATCGCTCTTGCTTCCGGTTTTTCTCCCGATTGTGCGGAAGATCTTCTGCACGCTTCGCCGATGCACGATATCGGGAAGATCGGCATTCCGGATCATATATTACAAAAACAAGGTAAACTAACTCCGGAAGAATGGGCGGTGATGCAAAAACATCCCGCGATCGGAGCCGAGATCATCGGCGATCACGATTCCCGGCTTTTGCAGTTGGCTAAAACGATCGCACAAAACCATCACGAAAAATGGGACGGTTCCGGTTATCCCAACTCGTTGAAAGGTGACGAGATTCCGGTCGAAGCCCGCATCGTCGCCTTGGCCGATGTCTTTGACGCGTTGACTACAAAACGTCCTTATAAAAAAGCTTGGGAAATTTCCGATGCGATCGAATACATTCGGAAAGAATCGGGTAAACATTTTGATCCGAATTTGATTCCGGTTTTTCTAGACGTGATGCCGAAACTTCTCGAAGTGAAGGAACGTTGGGCGGAGAGCTGAAATGATAATGCCGCCGAATTTTGGTCATTGCATAGAATCAGATTCTTGCCAATGAAAATCGGATTCGTTTTTATGGACGATTCTTCTGAAAATGAATTCGGACAAGAAGATGAATCGCCGAACGTTTTGTTGATATTGTTTCTTTTTGGAAGAAATGGATTCGAACGCGGAAAGTGTTCCGATGTACCAGAGTTTACAAAAGAGCCTTGTTCTAATGCGACATAATGTACATTATCGGAAGTTCTCTATTATGTCTAGAATATCGAAAATTCTCCCCTCGAGCCCTTGTACGCCGGGCTTTTTTTCGTGTGATTTTTGATTCTTGATTTTTTGTTCCGATTTTCTTGCGGGTCCTCTCGTTTTCTTGATTCTCCCGAAACTCCCGAAATCAAAAAAATGGCGATGAACGAACCGGAACTCAAAAAAGGGAAAATCATTCGTTCACCGCCCAAGCGTTCAGAAAAAATTTTAGAACGTACCTCGAATCGCCAAACGAATCGATCGGGGCGCCGACGGCCTCGTATGAATGTCGTTGGTTCCGCCTTCGTCGGGACCTTGGGCCTCGTGTTTCAAACGGGACGCGTAGTAATAATCGATGTCGCTGACCTTGGCGTTTTGGATGTTGAACATCTCGAAAACCGCACTCCAGGTTTCGTTGATCTTCCGACCGAACTGTAGGTTGAACAAAGTCGTCGGCGGAGAACGGACCGAATTGTCTTCGATCAAGGAACGCGGCCCGAAATACCGCGCGCGGATCGAACCGAAAAAACCTTCGGTTTCTTTGAGAGTGATCCCGCCCGTATAAACGCTTTCGATGGAACCGGGAATAAAATTTCCGGCTTCTTCTTCGCTGGAACGGAAACGCGATCTTGAGACGGAAATGTCGGCGTCGAAAACGAGGTTTCGAATCGGTTCGTAAGAATTGGACCATTCCACTCCTCGGCGCGTGCTCGAACGACTCGGCTCCGTGGTGGCCGCGTCTCCGACGAAGATCAATTCGGAATCAAGATCCAACTGCCATAAACTTACGGTCGTTTTCCAATGATCCAAAACGACGCTTCTCAAGCCGAATTCTCCTCCGCGCGACATGACGATCGGTATGAACGGATGCGCCTTGTCGGTCAGACCCCGCGCGTCGTTCGTATGAAAACCGTGCCCTCCGTTGAGATAGATTTCGGTGTGTTTCCAAGGTCCGAATACGATTCCGGCTTTCGGACTTCCGACCGAGGCTCGTTTTCGGTCGCTGAGTTCCGGATTTTTGTCGTCGACGTGGAATTGAAACTGATCGGCGCGGATTCCCAAGACGGTTCTTATTTTAGGACTCCATTGTATTCTATTTTCATAATATAATGAAAGATTGGTTTCTATGATCTGATCCGATTTCAGATTGTCGAGCTGGGCGCGCGCCTCGGTGTGGTAGAGAGAATTTCGGATAAAGTCCCTTCGGATTTGTAAGCCGATCTGACTTTCGAATTTGATTCCGGCCAATTCCGAAAAAATCTTATAACTTGTTTTGATTCCGGAGACGGTTCTTCGATCGGTCTGTTCCACCTGATCGCCCCGTTCGTGATCGAGCATATAGTATGTGGTGTTCGAAAAAAGGGAAAGATCGCTATACAATCCGTATATTAAAAATCTTGCATCCGAATTCTTGTTTCTACGATGCGCTTCCCAGGAAAGGCTCGCTCGATTGGTGCGCCCCCCGTCCGTCGGATCGATCGCGTCGTATCTGCCGATTCCGTCGTCGTACGGTTCCAGCCAGGACTTTCCCTTTTCGATCGCCCGTTTCGGAATTTGATGCGTGGTATGCCAGTTGCCTCGATACCCCATTCCCAAAAGACGATGACCGCTTTTTTCGTCCCCCACGCTGTAACTCACGATTCCGTTTACTTTTCTATAATTCTCCTTAACGGTCCAAGGCCCGTCGGAATGAGAAGCTTCCAGCGCATACAACAAGGTTCCCGGTCCGATCGAATGCGATTTTGCGATCAAGGTTCTCGCGTATCCGAAACTTCCTCCTTCCATCGTTACGATTCCTTTTTTTAAAGAACGAAAGTAAGAAACGTTCATCGCGCCCGCGGAAGAAAAGTTTCCTTCGTCCGCGAAGTAAACTCCCTTCTTAAACTTGATTTCTTCGATCAGTTCGGGAATGACAAAGCTGATATCCGAATAACCTTGTCCGTGTCCGTGAGAAGGATTGTTTACCGGAATGCCGTTGACGCTCGCCGCAAAATCGGTTCCATGATCGAGATTGAATCCTCGAAGATAATACTGATTCGCTTTTCCCGATCCGCTGTGCTGCGTAACGATCATTCCCGGTATGAACTCGGCGATTTCGCCCGCTCTTGAAATCGGTCTGGATCGAATCTGTTCGGAACGAACGGTTCCTTCGCTTGCGGAACCGGCGATTCCAAGTCCGAAGTTCGCCTTCCCGTTCACCACGATCCCGGCGTTGTTGTCGTCCTGTTTTTTTTTCGGTTCGGGTTCCTGAGAATTTACCGAAGCCGACGCGATGATTAATAGAAAGGGAAGAATCCTTCGGATCCTTCCGCATACGTCCTGAAACATGTTCCCACCTGAATTGATCGGGGAAATCTGAAAAAGAATACGCCATATCGCATGATAAGAATGGAATATTCGTATATCAAAAAAATATAATTTATATTCTTTTTGAGAAACCCCGAATAGTCTTTCCGGGGCCCTTCGTTCTGTACGGACGTACATAGGCGAGAATGCAAAACTACCTAACCTCGAGGTAAAAATATTGCGGGAGATCTGGCTCGTTTCGTCGTTTTAGAGCGAACGAAACACACAGTTGCGGGTCAGCGCGGGAATTTCACCCAACTTCATCCCTGAAAGCTAACGTCAGTAAAACGAAAATCGTTTTCCGATACAATAAAAAATCCTAAAGAGACGTTATATTTTTTCTAGTGATCTTTCTTTTCTTAAAATATCCTCTACTCGGAATCGTATACATTCTCCGTTTTGAATATGCGGAATTCGTTGTATTTCCGGTTTGTACATTTTCAACATTCGTGTCATAACGTAGCCATGCGTGCACAATGCGACGGTTCGCTCCGAGAAAATTTCGATCCGTTTCGTCAAGGCGGAATGGATTCTTACGTCCGTTTCGAGTTTCGATTCTCCGCCCGGAAAACGAAGAGAATCATACATCGGATCGTGATCGTTCCAACGTTTCCAAAACGATTCTCCGAATCGCGAATCCACTTCGCTTATCAATTTGCCCTGCCCTTCCCCCAAATCGATTTCGCGAAAGCCCGGATCGAAAAGAATCGGTAGGTTCAGCGCTTCGGCAACGACCCGGCTTGTTTCTTTGGCCCTTTGCAGATCGCTGCTGAGCAGAACTTCCACCTTTGCATTTTTTAAAATCGGAATGAGCGCTTTCGCCTGATGGATTCCGTTTTCCGTAATCGAGTTTTGAAAATGTCCTTGGAGTTTTCCTTGAAGATTCCATTCCGTTTCTCCGTGTCGAAACACGTAGATCGCATTCGAACTTTTGAATGTGTTGATTAAACGTGTAGTTTCCATTCTTTCCAAAACGTTGCCGCGATCAAATAAAGAAGAATGTAGAACCCGGCCGTCAATAAGGAGGATACTACGATCAGTCGATTGGTTTCAAGGATTTGTTCGAGTTTCAGTTCTCGATTTGGATCTCCGAGTTTCGGTTTTACGTTCTCTTTTCCGCCGTAAAAATTGATCCCTCCGAGTTGAATCTCCAAAGCGCCCGCGACCGCGGCTTCGGCCAATCCGGAATTAGGACTCGGATGTTTTCGTCCGTCTCTGCGTAGAATATATAAGGAATTCTTAAAGTTATATCCGAGCAAGAACGACGCAAAAACCAATATGCAGGAAGTGATTCTCGCCGGAAGAAAATTGGCTATGTCGTCCATTCTCGCGGGAAAATTTCCGAACTTCTTGTAGAGTTCGTTTTTGTAACCGAAAAGAGAGTCTAACGTGTTGACCGAACGATAGAACATGGCCCAAGCCGGACCTCCGAGCACCGCGTAAAAAAGTGGAGCAGTGATTCCGTCCACGAGACTTTCCGCGGTGCTTTCCAAACAAGCTCGAATGATCTCGGACTCGTCTAAATTTTCGGTGTCTCTTGCTACGATTCTGGAAACTTTTTCGCGGGCGGAAACGAGATCGTTTTGCGATAAGGCTTGGTAAACTTCTTTGCTATGATCGATCATGTCTCGTATCGCAATCGTCGTGTAGACGATAACCGTCGATAAAAATGCGCCGAGAATCCAGTGAACTTTGTCCGCGTAAAAAACGACGTAGAACGGAACCCAAAACGAAACCGAATACACGAGAAGCGATGTGAGAATTCCGGCGATTCGTTCGGAACGACAAAAACCTCTGAAAATTCTTTCCAAACTCCTCGCAAGTTTGCCGATGGCGCGCACCGGATGAGGAAGATTTCTCGGATCTCCGAAAATTAAATCGAACACGATGGATGTCGCGATGATCCAAGGCATTTTAGTTTAGTCCCAATGCTCGATAGATCCGATTCATGTCGAGAGATTGTCGAACGTGTGTAGCGAGACGATCCAAAGATTTTTCCAAGTTGTACGACACTTGAACGTCGATCAAAGGTCGTTTGCCGTTTCGAACACGAATTCGATCCAAAAAGTTTCTTCGAAAATCGTCGCGATCGAATACTCCATGGATATAGGTCCCCCAAATTCTATCGGAAGAATCGCCGTGACCGAGAGGTTCGTCTGTTCCGTTTAAAAAAATCGTTTTTGTTTCGCCGATCGCGGTCGTTTTGCCGTGATGGATTTCGTATCCTTCGACTTCGCATCCGCTCGGAAGATGAACGGCTTTGGTTTGTTTGAGAGATTTATTCTTTTCTAATATGGTTTCCAAGGGCAAAAGAGAAAGTCCTTCCGCGCTTCCCCGATCGGTTTCGATGCGGTGCGGATCGAAGATATTTATACCGAGCATCTGATATCCGCCGCAGATCCCCACTACTTCCGTTCTACCGTTTTGAGCCAAGCTAAGAATTCGATTTGCTAAACCGACATTGCGGAGATGTTCCAGATCCGTGATCACGTTTTTGCTTCCGGGAAGAATCAAAACGTCCGGCTCTCCCAAATCCTTCGCGTTTCTCACGATCCGAACTCGGACATCCGGCTCGGCTCGGAACGCGTCTATATCGGTGTGGTTCGAAATTCTAGGATAATCGATCAGTGCGATATCGATTCGATCCCCGAGAGGAGATATGTCGTCTAACGCACCCGATTTGAATTCGAGGGAATCCTCTTCGGGTAAATCCAGATTTTGGAGATGGGGGACGATTCCTAAGACGGGTTTGCCCGTGTATTCTTCTATGTATTCCGTTCCCGTTTTGAGAAGTTCTTTCACTCCGCGGAAACGATTGATGATAAATCCGAATACGAGTTTCCTTTCCCATTCCGCGAGCGTTTCCATCGTCCCTAAAATCGAACCGAAAATTCCTCCGTGATCTATATTACCGATTAAGAATACTTTGGATTTTGCATATTCCGCCATTCTCATATTTACGATGTCGTTTCTCTTGAGGTTCACTTCGGATGCGCTCCCCGCCCCTTCGATTACGATCGCTTGGTATTCGTTTGCCAGAGAATCGTACGATTTTTTTACTTCCGCAAAAGCGTTCGCTTTATACTTCGTATAATCTCGAAAGTCCATCGCGGCCACCGGTTTTCCGTTGATGATCACCTGGGAATCTTTTTCGCTCGAAGGTTTGAGGAGAATCGGATTCATTCGGATATCGGGAAGAATTTTCGCCGCCTGCGCTTGTAACGCTTGCGCTCTGCCGATTTCCCCGCCGTCCCAGGTTACGAAAGAATTGAGAGCCATGTTCTGCGATTTAAAAGGCGCAACTTTCAATCCGTCTTGCACGAGAATTCTACAAAGCGCGGCTGTTAAAATACTTTTGCCAACGTTAGACGCCGTTCCCTGAAACATGATTGCGGGCGTTTTTCGAACGGACCGTTTTTTTGAAACGAGTTTAGTATCGTTAAAGACGTTTTGAAACGCTTCCACGAGTTTTTCGTTTTCCTCCGGTGTGCGAACGGCGACGCGAATGAATCGGTCTCCGAATCCGGTAAAATTTCCGCAATCTCGGACCGCGATTTTATGTTTTTCGAGCAACGTTCGGGTTAATTCCGAGGCCGACCGTCGATTCAAAATTTTGATGAGAATGAAATTCGCTTCGCTCTCAAAAACATGCAAGGATTCTAAATTAGAAAGATCGTATATGAATTCTTTTTTCCAATCTTTTACGCTTTGCCGTGATCGATCCGTAAAATCGGTGTCGTCCAAAAATCGTTCGAATACGGCGGCGGCGAACGTGTTCACGTTCCAGGTCGGTAATCGTTTTGAAAGTTCCGTACAAATTTTGGAAGAAGCGAAACAAGCCCCGATTCTCAGACCGGGAAGCGCCAAAATTTTTGTCATCGATTGAATGAGAATCATGTTCTCCCGAAAGTCGGAGCGAAAGGAAAATTCGTCGCCGCAAAAGTCGATAAAGGATTCGTCGATGACAAAGATGGAGTCGGGAAAGTCGCTTGCGAGTTTGAGAACCTTTGTTGGATCGAGTAGTTTTCCCGTGGGATTGTTCGGATGTCCGAACAATAAAAGCGCCTTAGAATCGATCTTCGATCTAAGAATTTCCGCGATTTCCTCGTAGTCGAGTTGAAACGATTTTTCCTCTTTGAGAGGAATTTCGATACAAGGAATTCCACGAAGCGAAATCGCTTCCTTGTATCCGCTATAACAAGGCGTCGGAATCAAAGCGTAGTCCGCTTCGATCGCAAAAGGAATCTGTAATATGAGTTCGGAAGCTCCGTTGCCGATCACGATTCGATCCTGAAATATTCCATATTTTGAATGTAATTTATTTTTCAGGGAAGAATAGTCCGGGTCCGGATACGCGAGCAGTTCCGAAACCTTAGAATGGATAAACGGACGAAGCCATTCCGGAAATCCGATCGGATTGATGTTGGCGGAGAAATCGAGAATCTCATCGGGTTTGCACCCGATCGTACGGGCAAGTTTCGTTAAATTTCCTCCGTGGCCCAGGTACGACATCAGTTCGCTCCGATCTTGTTCGATTCTTTCGTTTTGATCTTTAACGGTAGGCCGCTTACCATAAAGTATACTTCGCTCGATTTCCGCGCGATTGTTTGATTGCAGGTTCCGAGAAGATCCCGATAGATTCTCCCGGTCTTGTTTTCGGGAACGAGTCCTAAGCCGACCTCGCTACTAACAAAGATCGCTTTTTCCAGAGAAGAATTTTGAATCGAACGAATCAAAGACAAACATAAGTTTTGAATATTCGATTCGTCGCATGTTGTTTTTTCCTTCGAGGATCGATAAAGAAGGTTGTTGACCCAGAGGCTGAGGCAATCTATAAGAACAACGGATCGATCGCCTACACATTCCGAGTTCAATACTTGCAAAAGATCGAATTCTTCCTCGATGGTTTTCCAAGAAAGTCCGTTTCTTTCCTCTTTGTGTTTTAGAATTCTTTGGTTCATCTCCTCGTCCAGATTCGGACAGGTGGCGACGAAAATTTTTTTCCCCTCGGATTCTTCCGCTAAATTTAATGCGAACTTACTTTTTCCGCTTCTACATCCGCCCGTGACTAGGATTATATCGGCCATTCGCATCTCCTTTTTGCGGAATATTGATTGAGGCTCGTAAGAAGAGCCGAACCGTTTGAAAAAATTTCGACGGAAGAAACGGACGAACTTTTTACTTGAAAGTGGATGTAAGAAGAAGGATGAATTCCGATCAAAAGACAGATCAGCGTCGAGATTACTCCTCCGTGTGTAACGAGCACGATCTTGGAAGCGGACGATTCTTTTAAAAAGGACGCGATAAAGTCGATGCGATCCACAAATGCCTGAAAGGATTCACCGCTTGGAAAGGAAAAAAGAGAAGGCGCGGCGGCCCATCGCAAAAGCTCTTCCGGATGTGTTTGTTCCAACTCGCTGAAGCTCTTCCCTTCCCAGTTTCCGAAATCGATTTCCTGCAGAGCGGGAACACAAATCGGCTCCGAAAAAGAATCGAGTCCCATTTCTTTCCAGGTTTGAACGCTTCGTTTTGAAGGGCTCAGGTAAATTTGTTCATTCGAAGAATAGAATGTATCTTTGCAGTAGTTTCCAAGAGATTTTGCGTCTTCGATTCCTTGTGGAGAAAGAATAGGATCCAAACGGCCCACATATTTAAACCGAAAATTTAAACCGATATCCGAGTTTCGTATGAGATATAACGTTTTTTTCAAGATGTGACTCCCGTCCGAATTCTACTTCCCTTCCAATTTAGAATTCCTTGATATACGGATTTGTAGACGGCTTTGCCGATCAGATGGCCGGTCAACGTATGTTTCCCGGTATAACGAGTCTGTGAAGTTCGGGAAGGAGAAGCGAACGCGATACAATCCGTTCCGGTTCCGGTCGCGCTGTTACGGCTAACGCGGCTTTGAACTTTCGAGTCTAAAACGGCGAGCGTTCTCGCTTCCGCAATCAGGGAAACAGCTTCCAGAGACGCGCTCAAATCCAAGGGCAAGGAACATTGTACGAGAATGTTGATCGTTCCGAAGGAAGCAAATGAAAACGGATCGTCGCCGATACAAACCGCGTTGCCGAGTCCGGCCGTGACCACGGATCGAATTCGAGTTCCCTCCTTTTCCAAAACGATTTCGGAATAATTTTCAAGAGCCGCGCTCGTGAGAAATCCCACCGAGTTTTTGGATTCTCCCCTTTGAAGCAACCTGCTTTGGTAGTAATCGATCGGATCCACGTCCGGAGTTAAGTCTTCGTTTCGAACGCGGTGCCATAGGACGTTGTCGATTTGTTCTTTCCAGCCGCATCCGATGACGGCCCAGCTCAAAACGTTATGCGGTTCTTCGAATGCGATCTCGAGCCAAGTCGAAGATTCGACCGAATTTTTGTTTTTCGGATCGGAATTTACGATCATCGCCGAACCTCGCGACAACTTTGAACAAATCCCCGAGGTAATGTCGGATTGGAGGCCCAATGTGCGTGCACATAAGAAGCGAGAATCGAACGATTTTGATAGCCTTCTTCGACGACCTCGTTGCCCCTTCTTCTCCGTAGCTTGTACGCGAACTTTAATTCTTTTTCGGACGATTCTTTTGGTTCAAAGTCGGAATAACGAAATTGATGACCTCTGAATCTGAGCCCGGCTTCACCGAAGATGGTTCGTGTTTCCGTGACGACTTCCACATATCCGAGCGCTTTGAGTTTTTCACCCATTTTTACTTTGCCTGGAATAAGGCCCAGCATGGGGAAACTTTCTCCGTCGACTCGCTCGATCTCTTGGGAAAGATACATCAACCCGCCGCATTCCGCGTATATGGGTTTATTCTTATATGCGAATTCTCGAATGTCGTTTAACATCGAAACGTTTTCGGAAAGGGATTCCGCAAACAGTTCGGGATAACCTCCTCCGAAATAAAGCCCGTCCGCTTCGGGAATTTTAGAATCAGAGATCGGAGAAAAAAAGATCAACTCCGCTCCGGCTTCTTTCAGTCGCATTAAATTTTCTTCGTAATAAAAGTGAAATGCGGAATCCAATGCGATTCCGATTCTGCAACGGGTCGTTACGGTATTTGTCGAAGAAATCGGGACGTCGATCTTAGGAGCGGATTTCGCTATTTTTAAAACGGAGTCTATCTCCAACCATTCTTCCGCTAAGTTTCCCCAAAAATGAAATCGTTCTTCGGACAAATTCTCTTCCGAAGCGGAATACAATCCGAGATGTCTTTCGGGAAACGCATGTTCGGGATGTTTTGAAAATCCGCCAAACACGGGGATATCGTTCGAGGCATCCTTTAAAAGTTGTATATGCGATTTGCTTCCGATAAAATTCGTAAAGGCTCCCGCGAGTTTCAGTTCCGGATCGAACGCTTTCAAACCTTGTAATAGAGCCGCGACGGTTCTCGCCATTCCGCTTGCGTCGACGACGGAGAGTACGGGAGCGCCCAGCCATTTTGCGATCTCCGCGGTCGAACCCGTTTCCGAATTCGGAGAATGTCCGTCGAACAATCCCATCACACCTTCGATGATCGCGATGTCCGCGTTATGACACGCTTGATGAAAAGTATTGAGAACGGATTCTTTTCCCATCAACCAACCGTCCAAGTTGTGACAAGTTTTGCCGGTGGCTCGAGCGTGATACGTCGGATCCAAATAATCGGGACCGCATTTGAATGTAGCCACGCTCATTCCTCTTTTTTGAAACGCTTGTGTAAGCGCGAGAACGATCGTCGTTTTACCCACGCCGCTTCCCGTGCCTGCGATTACGATCCTCGGAATGTCGATGGATCCATTTGAATCGTTCAAAACGTCCATTAAAAATCGATTCCCTTCTGCGCGGGAATCCCGCTTTGATACGGATGTTTTTTGACTTCGATAACGCTGACTAGATCGGCGTAATCGAGGATCAGTTCGGGGCAATTTCTTCCCGTAATCACTACGTGCACATGCGCGGGTCTTTGTTTCAGAGTTTGCAGAACCTCTTCCGGAGCCAGCCATCCGTAATGAAACGCGTAAGTGATCTCGTCGAGTATTATAATATTATGATGTCCTGTTAGAATCATGTTCGCCGATCTGGCCCAAGCCTCTTTTGCCGCTTGTTTGTCCTTATCCAAGTCGTCGCTGTCCCAGGTGAATCCCAAACCCATAACGTGAAAATCGAGTTCCGGAATCGTTTTCGCGAATTTTCGTTCCCCGGTTTCCCATTTGCCTTTTAAGAATTGAACCACTCCGCATTTCATTCCTCTTCCTAAGGCGCGGAACACGATTCCGAGTGCGGCAGTCGTTTTTCCTTTTCCGTTTCCCGTGTTTACGATCACGAGTCCTCTCGTTTCTTTGTTCGAGGAAGAATTCATCGGTTTCGTTTTGCCTTTCGGAATCCGTGTGAAAAATCGGCCGAGTAAAGCTTTGAATCCGCAAAATCGTGACAATCCAAAACCGGACCGACGAATATGATAGCGGTCGATGAGATTTTTTCGGTCTTTACGCGTTCCGCGATGTCGCTTAACGTTCCTGTGAGAATTTTTTGTTCGGGCCAGGTCGCCCTTTGAACCACGGCGACCGGACATCTTTCTCCGTAAAAAGGAATCAGCTGTTCCACGACTTTGCGGATATGAAGAACGCTTAAAAACAAGGTCAGCGTCGCTCCGGATTGCGCGAGAATTTCGAGTTTTTCCTTTTCCGGCATGGGCGTTCTCCCTTCGGCTCGTGTGATGATGATCGTTTGTGAAACTTCGGGCAACGTGAGTTCTTTTCCCAAAGCCGCGGCCGCGGCCGTAAACGAACTGACTCCGGGAACGATCTCGTATTCTATATGCAAAGAATCGAATCTTCTCATCTGCTCCGCGGTCGAGCCGAAGATGGAAGGATCGCCGGTATGAACCCGGGCCACGTCTTGGTTGTTTTCTTTTGCACGTAGGATCACTTCCAAAATTTCGTCCAAAGTCATATTCGAAGAATCTAATACGATTGCGTCTTTTCTCGCTCTTTCGATGACGGCGGTCGGAATCAAAGACCCCGTATAAAGAACGACGGGACAGGTTCCCACAAGTTTTGCTCCTTTGAGCGTGATCAATTCCGGATCTCCCGGCCCGGCTCCGATGATATATACTTTCATATCGCATGTCTCATTAACATTTTAAGATAACCCCTCTTACCAGTGACCAAACGTCCGCGGGCATCGAACCCAGCCAGGAAATGTCCGAATATTCCACGTCGTTTATAAGAAACTTTCCGCTTTCCTGCTTCGCATACGCGAGAATTCTTTCGCTCACGGAAGAATTTCTGTGTATTAAGAATTTATCATATATTTCTCGGGGATGAATCTCGTTTCGAAGGACCATCCCGAACTCGAAGTCGAGTTCTTGCACGCGAACGGAATCGATCACTTTCAATTCGGAATATCTTCCTCCGTAATCCCCGGGATCCGCAAAGCCGTAGTCTTCAAATCGAGTCGGAATTTTGAGTTTTCCCACGATGTAAAACCGATTCGAGTTCTTAAAAAGAATTCCACCTCCGAGGCGACCGATATACGCTAACGTGTTTTTTTCGGGATCGATCGATTTCGAAGATAAGGCGGGATCTTGTCCCCGTATTTGAGAAAGAATATCCAACGCCTGAATCGCTGTTTTCGCCGAAGAATCTCGGCTCGGCGTCGCAAACGTTTGAGAATCCGCTTCATTCTCTTTTCGAATCGCCGAATCGTTCGGTGTTTCTTCCGATTCGATGATCGACGTGGACGTTCTCACAAACGCGTCTTGGATTTTGGTGATGTTCAACTGAATCGGAGCTTCCGTTGTATCGATTCTACTTTGGAGATCTCCTTCGGAACGAAGGGAGAATCCCCTTCTTTGTCCGTCCTTGAGGCTTGCGTCTTCGAGGGAATATTTGTTCGTATATCCTCTCGGAGTGATCATAAAACCTTCGTAAACGAACGTGTTCGTGGAGCCGACGATTACGGTCGTGTTCATTCCGATTTCGTAATCTAAAAAATTATCCAGGTCGGAAAGTTGAACGTTTTGTTGTCTTCGATACGCGCTTTTTACGAGAGCGACGGGAGTGGTTCCAGGGCGATGTCGCTTAATAATTTTAGAAGCTTCTACGATCTGTCTTTGTCTTCTGCCCGATGCGGGGTTGTAGAGAGTGATTACGAAGTCTCCCTTGGCCGCGCATTCCAGACGATTTTCGATGACGGACCAAGGAGTCAAAAGATCGGAAAGGGAAATTCTCGCCATGTCGTGAACAAGAGGCGCGCCCACGAGAGAAGCGCAGGAACTGTCGGCGGTCACGCCGGGGATCATCCTCACTTCGGGAGAATCGTTTCTTTTCCATCCGCTTTTTTTCAATACTTCAAAGACGAGTCCGGCCATTCCGTAAACTCCCGCGTCGCCCGAAGAAATCAACGTAACGATCTTTCCTTCCTTTGCGGATTCGACCGCGGCTTGGGCCCTGCCAACCTCTTCGGTCATTCCGGTTCTTGTTACCTGCTTACCGACTAAGTGGTGTTTGACGAGTCCTATGTAGGTCGCGTAGCCGATTACAAGATCGGCTTCTTGAATCGCATTCAGAACCGCGGGTGTAACGTGCGCGTCGTTTCCCGGACCGATTCCGACGATGTTCAGTTTTCCTTTTTTCATTCTCCCTCCTTTGTCTCGGTCCGCGAGGTGGAGGAGAATCTGGATGGAAACGGAATTCTTGAAATTGCGACCGTAAGATTTTTTCCGTCCGAACCTTCCTTGTATTTTTGTTTTGGAAGAAGCAAGGAACCGGCTCCCGAAGCGAGAATGCTCGAAGCCTCGCTCACGGATTTGGTTCCGACGAAATTTTTTACGACTTCGGAAGGGGTTTCGATTTCTGAAACGCGATCCAATTCTTCCGAGGAAAAGGTTTTAAATTCCCATCCGTATTTTTTTGAGATTCGTAAAAATGCTTCCTCGTCTTTTTTGAGATCGGCGCTTGCGATGGTTTTGACGCTCTGAAAGGCCAGACCATTGTCGCTTAATATTTTTAAGATTCCATTCTCCACCGTTTCAAAAGACACGTTTCGATCGCAGCCCAAACCTAAGACCAACGATTTAGGATGATATAATATGGAATTCTTATAATGTTCCGGATTGTTTTGTTTTAGATCGGTCTTATCGGTTGCGATCAGAAGAATTTCATAGTCGTTCGGATTTACGTTGTTTAAGGAAACGGAATATTCAACGCCTTTCGGAAGCGATTTATCCAAAGGCCACCAATTCGGCTCTCCCGTTTCCTGAACGAAGAGCACCTTGGTTTCGTTGACGACCGCGGCGCAACCCCTCGTTACGTTTCGATCGGGATGTTCCAAGGTCCAACCGAGTTCTCTTCCGAGAATGTCCACGGTCAAGGTTCCCGAAACGTCCGATGCGGTCGTAATCACTGCGGTATTGGAAAGGGTTTTTGCAAGTCTTTCCGTAAAAAAGTTTCCTCGCCCTACGTGACCGGACAAAACGCAGATCGAAAAGTTGGCCCGATCGTCCACGCAGATGACCGCAGGATCGACTTTTTTGTTCTTTAGCAAAGGAGCGATCATCCGAACGACCGCTCCTACGCTGATGATAAAGATATGACAGTCGTAATTCTGAAACGTTTCGTCTAACGTTTTGTCCATCGGAAGGGAAAGAAGATTCGAACCGGGCGGCGCCGAGTCGATAAACTTAGGAGAAACGAACAAGTCCACGTTCTCCCAAGCTTCGTGGATTCTTTTTGCGATTTCCAGGCCGTGTTTTGTAATTACGAAAACCGAATATGATTTTCTATTCTGCATCGATGTTCTGTCCTCGAAGTACGCCCTTCCGTTTTCGGATGGAAAGAATCACCATCGAAAAGTAATCGCAGTTTTCGTTTTGAATCGTTTCCAAATCTCGAACGATTCTTTGCCGATCCGTCGTTCCGTACGAAACGTAACTCGCGTTTCGCAACAGATCCAATTCTTTTAACATGGTAACGAGTTGTGGAACGACCTGTCCGACTTTCGTAAGAACGATCGTATCGAAATTTTTTACGAGCTCGGGAAGATCTTCGATTCCGTAGGTTCCCGGTACGACGCAGAACCGTTCTCTTCCGTCCGCGAGCGGAGTTTGCAACGCGGCCGGTATCGCGGTAATCGAAGAAACGGCGGGAACGATCTCCACTTCGATCCCGGGCCAACGATCCTCTGTCTCCTCCAAAAGATAACTCCAAGAGCTGTAAACTGAAGGATCTCCTTGAGTGATAAAGGCAACGTTATGCCCCTCTTCCAAACGTTTTCCGATTTCCAGAAAGGCCTTGTCCCAAGCAGGAATTAAGATCTCCGGATCTTTCGTCATCGGAAAATGAAGAAACAATTTTTCTTGGGAAGAATTCTCCTTCACAACGGGAGAACAAACTCTCCAAGCGAACGGTTCCAAGTGTTCGCTACTTTTGGGAATCGCCAACACATCGACGGAATTTAAAACGTGAACCGCTCTGAGCGTGATCAGATCGGTGGCTCCCGGACCGACTCCGACTCCGTAGAGTTTTCCGTATCGATTATTTTTCATGCGGAATAACCCTCCGGTTTTGTAACCTTAAAAATATGAATCGGATTCAAAGCCTCGTAACGAAGATAATCGGCAAGCGGTTGTCCTCTTGATACGTTTAAAAGAGTCACTTCGGGAACAAGACCCAGTTTCTTAAAACCATGATAGGCTTCCGTGACGTTGTCCAAGGTGACCGCGTTTACGACCAGGGAGCCGCGAGAAGAAAGTCTATTTAAGGAAATTCTAATAATCTCATATAGGTTTCCCTTGGAGCCTCCCACAAAAACACAATCGGGATCGGGAAGATTCTCCAGAGCCTCGGGGGCTTTTCCCGCGATAACGTGCACGTTATCCGTTCTTTGGGAAACGACGTTTTGTCTGCAGATTTCGATTCCTTCGGGATCGACTTCGATCGCGTAAGACTTTCCGTTTTTCGCGAGTTGAGCCGCTTCGATCGCGATCGAGCCCGAGCCGGCTCCGATGTCCCAGACGACGCTGTCGTCCCGAATTTCCAAGAAGGCGATGGAAAGAATTCTGACTTCCTTTTTTGTGATCAGCCCTTTTTTCGGAATCCGTTTCGCGTAATTCTCCTCGGGAACGTTAGGCATAATCGGAGGGGATTTTCGGTTTTCCTCGTTTCGGATCAGGATGAGAACGTTCAAAGGACTGATTCCATTCTCTTCGCTTAACAAATTCAGTTCGAACTTGCGGATTCTTTCGTTTTTTCCGCCCAGGTTTTCGCAAACGAACGCGGTCCAATCCGATTCGTCATATTGTTTCATGTAGGAAGCGACGGCTTGGGGATGATTGATCTCGTCCGTAAACAAAGCGACCTTATTTAAAGATTGCAGTTTTGTGATCAGTCCTTCAATCGGTCTACCGTGCAAAGATAAGATTTGCGCGTCGTCCCATTTGATTCCCACTCTTGCAAATGCTTGTTGGATCGAACTCGGAGCCGGAATAAAATCCACGTGTTCCAATCCGACCTTTTTACCGATGAGATTTCCGATTCCGAAAAACAAAGGATCTCCCGAAGCGAGAACGCAAACCGTATGTTCCGCCGCGAGTTCGGCGATTCTTTCGGTGGCTTGTATTAGATTTCCCTTAAATACTATTTTTTCTCCGGTGAACTGCGGAAAAAAATCCAGATGTCTTTCTCCGCCCGCGAGAATCTGCGCTTTGGCCACCGCGTTGACCGCGATGCTCGATAATCCGGGACAACCTTCGTCTCCCATTCCGATTACGGTGACTGCCTTCATCGTTCTCCTCGTTTCGAGGATAAAAGAAGAAGGGCGTGTAGGATCGCGACCGCGATCGTACTTCCTCCCTTTCTTCCCCTGGTAAGAATGTAGGGCGTCGAAAATAAATTAGAAGATTCTAATGTTAAAATCACTTCTTTGGATTCGATCGCGGATACGAAACCGACGGGAACTCCGATGATGAGCGCGGGTTTGATCCCTTCTTCCCGGATCAGCCTTTCGATTTCGAGCAAAGCCGTCGGCGCGTTCCCCACAGCGAGAATTCCTCCATTCAAAAAACCTAATGTTTTTGCTTTTTGGATCGATTCGATAGCCCTCGTCGAATTTTTTTCCTTGGCCCGTTCGATCACGTCCGGATCGGAAATAAAGCTGTATGTCTTACATCCGTAAGCGCCGATTCTTTCCTGATTGAGTCCGGCGAGAATCATCTGAACGTCGCAGACGATCGGACATCCGTTTCGAAGCGCTTCTATGCCCGAGTCGATCGCCTTCGGATGAATCTTCGTGATGTCCTTGTATTCGAAGTCCGCGGTCGCGTGGATGATTCTTCGGACGACTTCCCATTCTTCCTTGGAAAAGGAATGAGAACCCGCTTCTTCGTCGATGATCGAAAAGGATTTGTCTTCGATTTCCCTTCCGAGTTTCGTCATCTGTCTCATGTCATTCATGTTCGGAGTTCTCTCCCGTTGTTTCTAATTCCTGCGAAAAATTTTCGCACTTACCCAAAAGCGCTCCGTCGAAGTCCACCATATAACAGGAAATTCTCATATTCGTTCCCGCGTGTTTGGAACAATTTTTGGCGACGATCTCGCAGATACGCGTTGTGATGTGTTCGTATCCGTTCGCTTTACAGACTTCTAATACGTGTCTCGCCGTGTTCGCGTTTTGAATTTCCTCGGCGATCGGTTCGGGAACGCCGATGGATCTGGCGATGTCGGATAACATTTTCGTATTCACGGAAGAGCCGCCCCTGTGCGTCATCATCACTCCGTCGGCCATCTTGGATAACTTGCCGATCATCCCGACGACGATCACGTGACGGATCGATTCCTTGACGCTGGTTTTGATTCCGGTTCCGATAAAGTCCCCGACTTGGATAAAGGAAAGTTCATTCAAATTCGGTAATAGATCCATCGCGAACTTTTCGGACTTACCTCCGGTGGTAAGAACGGTCGTATCGATTCCGTATTCTTTCGCCATTTGAATCGCTTGGATCACGCTCGCTTTAAAGGCCGCGGTCGAATACGGTTTTACGATTCCCGTCGTGCCTAGGATTGAAATTCCTCCGATCAAACCGAGGCGTTCGTTCATCGTTTTTTTTGCCATCTCTTGCCCGCCGGGAACGCTGATCTCCACCTCGGCGCCGTTATACGAACTTCCTTCGAGTTCCTCCAAAATCATTTCGCTGATGTTCTTTCGAGGAACCGGATTGATCGCGGGTTCTCCCACGTCCAAACCGAGCCCGGCTTTTGTGACGGTGGCGACTCCGTCTCCGCCTTTTAATACGATTTTACTTTCTTTTGTTAAGCGAACTCGCGCGGTAAGTTCCGCCCCGTGTGTACAATCCGGATCGTCTCCCGCGTCCTTGACCACGCTACAGATTGCGATCTCGCCTTCCAGCTCGCATCGTTTGACAGGAAACAAAACCTGTCTTTTGTTCGGAAGTGTCGTTTCGATTTCCAAAACGGGTTGTTTTTTTAAGAGAAGACGTGTGGCCGCCTTGGCCGCTGCCGCGGAACAAGCGCCCGTCGTAAAACCTTCCCTTAATTCCTTGGCAGCCATCGATATCGCCTAACGTTTTACGGACTCCGATTGCCGGGGAGAATTGAAAAAAATCTCGACTCCCATGTTTTCTTCGAGAACCCCTCTTGTTACAAGAAGGTCCTTCATAATTCGGATTAATTTTCCGTCTCCCGCCAAAAAAACGTTCACGGGGAGAATGGACGCGTTCAATTCGTCCGTAAAAGAACAAAGACATTCCTCTTCTCGTTTCGGATCGTTGATCTTCGAGATCGGAATCACATTCAAAGAATTGAATTCTTTGGGAAGCCCTTCCCGAATGTCCCGGACCGGAAGAAATTCCGCTTCGCGGGAAACATACCAGATCACGTTCGTGTCCTTCAGTTTTTCCTTCCATCTTTGGGAATGGAGAATCGAAAAGATCGCCGTGATTCCCGTGTCCGTCGCTACGAGAAGGGTTTTTCCCTCCTGAGGCCATCGTGGATTTCCGATAAATTTTCCCCAAGGGCCGGAGAACTCGAGTTCCGCACCGATTGCAAGATTTGGAATATGCAAAGACGCTAATCCTTCTTTTACGGGTTGGATGCAGATCTGGAATTCTCCCTGATACTGATCGGAGGAAAGAATGGAATACGCCCTTTTGATTTCCTTTCCATCCTCGGTTTTAACGCCTGAATTGAAGATGACATACTGACCTCCTAAAAAATCCAGAGGACCGTCCAAGGAAACGAACGTGATCGTAACCGAACCCGCGGTTCTGGCTATGTTTTTGATTCTCGCTTTTTTGGGAGGATTGGCCATATCGCTTAAGCCGGATAAATTTCGTGAACGAAATCGTGCATCTCTTCCAAATCTCGAAAAAGATTTTGAAAACTAAGAAGAGAATTCTTCAGTTCGAGTTCCACTTTTTTGGTGAGAATCAAAAGAGAACGATAATAAGCCATTTTCGGATCGTCCTTTTTCGTTTTGGAAATCATCTCTTCGAGATCGGTTAAGGACGCTTCGTAAAAACGAATCAAGGATTCGAAATCTTTCGCCTCCGCCAGGGAACGGATCGGTCCTGGAGATCGTAAAGCGTCTCCGATCTCCGCACGTTCGTGTTGGATCGTAGCCTCGTCCTTGATTCCGATTACGTTCATCATTCCCAGCCTTAGAGCGGCCACTTCGTGACATGCCATCTTATTCTCCTAAAATTATTGCATGATGTTGTCGACCAGTCTGCTCACGAGACGGTCGTTTAACAGATGTTCGGCGACCAGTTCTTCTGCGTCGCTTTCGTTGACTCTTTGATACCAGATTCCGTCCGGGTAAACCACGACGGTCGGCCCCTCTCCGCATCTTCCCAAACAGGAACTTCTGGAAACGCGGAAGTCCGTTTGTCTTCCGTGTTTTTTGATCGAAGATCGGATCTGATTGATAAGCGAAATGCTTCCCTTGCTCGCGCAGTCCACGTTCTCGCATACGTAAATATGTTTTTTCAGATTTCTATGAGGGAATTCGTGGGGAGCGGCCTGCGTATGAGTTTCCAAATGTCTCATACTCCAGAGAAGAGAATCGAGTCCCCCCACTTTGTTTTTGAGTCCGGGAATGGAAACTCGATATTCGCAATTATCGCAGGGAAGTTTTCCTTTTCCGGATAAGGCGGAGGAAATTCTGTCGTCCAAAATCGGAAACAAAATCGGATCGGGTCCGAAATGTCCGGCCGTGCCGATTTTAATCCAAGGGTATTTTTCGGAGTATTCCTCGGCTATATGAGAAATCTTTTGTATTAGCTTTCCATCAAATAGAAAATAGGGAAGAATCAGGATTCGTTCCGGTCTGAGTTTGACGGACATTTCCAGGCTTTCGGAAAGAAGAGGTTTTGTGATCCCGATAAAACTCGGTTTTACAAAAAGAAAAGAATTCGATTCTTCGAAAAAACGAACCGCCTTGCAGAAATCTCCGTTGGAATCCGCGTCCGAGGCGCCCCGCCCGACCACGATCACTCCGGTTTTGGATTGTATTTCGGTTGGGATTTTTTCCGCGGATCGAATGTTTAAAAGTTTTATAATATTCTCATGTATGTTCAAGGGCATCGAAACTATGAATTCGTGAAACGGGAACTCGATTTTCAAATCCGAAAGAATCAAAGGGATATCGTTTTTTACGTGGCCGGACGCGAATAAAAACAGAGGAAGTATTAGAATTTTAGAATGTGTTTTTGCGAATTGACGAAGGGACGTTTTTAGATCGGGCTCCGCGAGTTCCACGTAACCGATTCTGATTTCGTTTGTGGGACGGGTTTTTGCGTATTCCCGAACAAAGGTTTCGAATTCCATTTTGGAGGAAACTTCTCTGCTTCCGTGCCCTACGATGAGAATTCCGAAGTCCTTCATTCTTTCTAAATCCTTTGTGTTTCCGGTAGGAACGGGACGTCCCGATTTTTGGAAATCGATTTCGAAATCCAAAAACCGATCACGAACCAAAGAGCCAGATTTGAGATCGCGCTTTTGATTCTGAATTCAACGCGCAAAAGATTCGGAGCCGAAGTCGCTGTGGAATGTTCGGGAACTCCGGGCGCCCAAAATAAGAAGATGAAGAGAATTCCGAAAAGAAAAACGAAAGCGATCGCGCTCGAGATTCTCCCTTTGAAAAAACGGTTTCGAATAAAAAACCAAAGAATCAAAACCGAAGAGGACAAGAAGATCGATTGGAGCCACCAGCTTTGTCTGAGTTCGAAGTCTTCTTCGGAGCCGACCACCCCCGGAAGTTGAGGAGGAAGGCCCAAAGAAGGAATCCCATAAAACAAGATAAATCCGATTCCGGAGATCAAAAACGTCGATTTCCATCTGGATTGTAAAAAATCAGATTTGAGTACATTTGTATATTCTAATGTACTCAATCCGATCGCGCTCAAAACCCCGAATGCGAGACCCAAAAGAATACATCCGATCCAAGTCCAAACGTTTCGTTTGAAAATTTCGAAACTTTCGTTCTCTTGGGTCGAGTCCGAACCGACGCGATTCGAATCTTCGTTGGAAACGACGGAAGAAGGATGGTGATGTTTTTTTCCGTGACCGTGCGAATGAAAATGTGTTTTCGCCGAAGCCTCGATCGATCCGGACGTTTTCGAAGCAACCGAAGCGGACGTGGAAGAAACGTTCGCGTTGGTTTCGAATGATTCCGCTTTTAAGATCAACGGCGTTACGAGGAATTGAAGTAGGATTCCGTAAACGACACCGGCAATCAAACCCGCCTTACATCCGGAGACGAGTCTTTGGAAAAAATTCCCCTTCATTTTAATGACAAGGAAAACCGGTGGCGTGTCGTATATCGTGAAACGAAGCGTGAAGTTCCGGCATCGGTTCCAAACCTACGATGTAGATCACGAACAAAGAGACAAACACCAAGGAAACGGTAAGAATCGGATCCAAAGATACGGAAAGACCCTTGCTCGTTTGCGAAGACGTGGATACGGTACGCATAAGAATACTCCTCCTTTCAGAGTAAACTCCAATACAAACAGACTATAAGCGTATCAATCCCTTGAGGGATCTAACGCGTGTTATACGGTAATGTTCTATTTAAGCTACGGATCGCCTTACTTCCGAGGTCGAAACGTATCTTCAGGATTTTCATAGGGTCGTATTCTGACTTGAGATCATCCTACTCGGCATGCCTTCCCAGGTTTATCACCCAGTGACTTAATATGCCTTTCGTCCCTCTTACAGCGGCGGATACCGTGACGGATTCTAACCGTCTTCCCACCGACGTGAAACGTCGATGAATCCCATGAAAATGGACTGTAAATCCAGTCGCATTCGAAACGATTCTTTTGAAAAGAAATTTTTTTAACTCGAATATAAAAACTTTTAAATCGAATTGGAATCGAACGTACTTTAAGAAATCTTTAAGAAACGATGATTCTCCGTTTTTCGAGTTGAAACGGAGTTCCGTACGATCTATGATGAGAATCGTTCGAAGTTTTGGAATTTGTTTGCAGAGTTCTTAAAGGCGCTTCCTAAAAGACAAGTCCATACAACTGAAACCGCTTCTAAGAATCCTGCTTGACCCCGGAAAAAAGAAACTTATACATTTCGCATGTTTTTCTTAGCGCAAGCCCGCCCGATTCTGGTATGGCCGGAATTTTCTTGGATACCGGTCATCAACGGAACCATATTCGTTGCGCTTCTGTTGGTCGCAGGATATTATCTCGAAAAACGTTTTCGGAATTCGATCGAACACCGCGCCGCCTTGAGAGCGAAAATTCTCAAGAAATTGCCGCTAACGTATATGAACGGAAGGGAC
This sequence comes from Leptospira kmetyi serovar Malaysia str. Bejo-Iso9, assembly GCF_000243735.2. NCBI lineage: Bacteria > Pseudomonadati > Spirochaetota > Leptospiria > Leptospirales > Leptospiraceae > Leptospira > Leptospira kmetyi. The sequence continues at coordinate 92,218 of NZ_AHMP02000001.1, forward strand.
GTGATTCAGATTCACGCCTTTTTGGATCACGCCGCGATCAGCGTTCTTCAGAAGATCGCCGATTCTCAATCCTGGTTTCAGGAAGTGTTTCTTCCCGAACTCGCGCTTTATCTCGCGCACCAAGGCGAACTCCCCGCTTGGAGAGACGCTCTTATATTCAAAAGATTGCAACATCTCGTTCACGATCTCGGACCTCATCCTAGAAAACTTCTTCCCGCGGTGTTTCTTACGGACGGAGACGAGGCCTTTCCCGGATTTTTACATTCGGGTCCTCCCGGTCCCGACTTCGTTCAGAAAACTCTTCATACGAAGGTGTTCACAAAAAAACTCTATCATTCGTTTCCGGTTTCTACGGGAGACAAACTCCACGTTTTGTTTTCGGGAGAAGACAAAGAATGGATTCGTTTCGACGCGAAGATTCTCAGTTTAAACGGAAATGATATGGGAATTCAAGTCGAGACCGCGCCGGAAAAGGACGCCGAAAAAACGAGGGCTTGGGGCGGAATTCAAATGGGCGGAGTCGGAGGCGCGCAGGAAGAAGTTTCTCTTCCCGACGAGTTTCAAGGAAGTCTTTCCCAAATTCTAAACTATGCGGCGATGGGTTCTTCCGCGACTGCGGAAATACAAAAAAGGGTCCACGCGTTTAAGGAACATCCCGGTCTTGTCCGCAAGGAACACAAACCCGAAGAGATACAAACCTTTATCGAACTTTATTCCGCTTGTTATGCGAGATACAGATCCGATATCTCTCCGATTCCGAAAGCGGTTCTTTTGTTCTTATACTTTTTTTATATGGACGAGAATCTTCTTTCTCCGGCGAGAATCGTTCAACTCTACGGAACCTTGGAAAAGATCAGAAGTTATTCTCAGGAACCGTATCCTTCCAATCACAAACTCGCGGTTTATTTTCTGCCGGAATGGTTGGGTCTCATTCTTTCCGGAAAAAAAACTCCTTCCAGAAATCATCTCGCACAATCCTACGAACAAGTCAGAGCGTCGATGGTTCGTAAAACCGGAACGGACGAATACGCGGGCGATAGCGGGATCGAGGATCTGCTTCATCTTCTCGATTGGGAGTTAAGCAATCTGTTATACAACGGACTCATCGGAGTTTCCGCGAATCCGAATCTCGCGTATCCGATTTTATCCGAGGATCAGATGTACGGGGAAACCGACGCGTTTCTTGTGACGCCCGAAAAGTTGAACGCGGTCGTGGATCACGTACATAAAATCGATAAACATCTTTTTTACAGACAGATCTCCTTCGAACCCGAACAAACTCCGGGCAAACCCGAACTCGCGATGAAAGAGGTCGCGCCCGATTGTATCATTCTTCCCGTGTTCGGAAGCAGAGGAGTTCTTTGGCAGGAGATCACGTCGGGCCTTATGTCGAGAGGACGTCTTGTGTTTCCGCAGGTGTTGAACGAAAACATGACTCTTGCGATCACGAGAACGTTAGGCGAGTTTCGATGGGAAATCGAAAGAACCGTTCGAGGAAGAAAATGGAAGGATTCTTCCCCGCCCTCTTTGACATCGGAATACTATTTGTATCTGGAGAATTTTCGCAAGTCCCCCGCACTCACTCCGGACGCGAAAAAAAACATCGATCAACAACTTGTGAAGTATCGAAAGAATTTGAAGGATATGTTCGCATCCGATTATTCGTATTGGATTTTGTTCGAGTCTTCCGGCAAACTCAGACTCAACCGCGTATCGCGGGATATTCTGAATCGTTACGTGCCTTTTTCGCCGCAACTGCGCGCCGAACTACAGAAGAATCCGATCCTCAAGGAATCGATGGATTCTTTCGAGGCGAGAAAACGAAGACTGGTTTCGGGAATCAAAAAAAGATACAATCCGTATTTTCAGGCCGGAAACGTTCCTGTGGAAGTTTTGGAGACGATCCAGTTTTTCGAGGAAATGTAGGAATCGAACGTAAGAATATTATAATAATCTTTCGAACGTCGAAATACGCCAGTCCTTGGTTACGAAAAACTTGGACTGACACGCGGGACAACCGTAGTTCCCGGAAGTTTGTACTTTCAAAAGATGAAAACAAACCGGACAATTTACGAGCACCGGAGAATTCTCCTGAAAGGAAGAATCCTCGTTTTGATCGGAGGCGATTAAGTGGGATTTTGCGGAATCCCGATCGGAAAAAACCGGAATTTCCTTTCCTTCTTGCGCAGAAATTTCGATCCCGCTTGGTACGGAACAAATCGCGAATTTGGATTGTGGAAACCGTTCCGGAAGTCGGTTTAATATCGAAGCGCCTTCTAACGTAACCGATTCGAGTCCGCTCGCATCCAAAAGAATTTTGCGGGGAGAATCCGGAAGTTCCTCCAACTTGGAAAGAAGCGCTTCTCCCAATTTAAAGTCCAGATCTCCTTGGAGGTTGATGATAATTTCTTTCAAGGTGTCCCGATAATAGAACCGATTTATTCTCCTATTGGAGTGGGGCAAGAAAAGAATTTCTGCAACACATTTTTCGATTCGTTTAAAAATCGGGCCGATCCGTTTCAAAAAGATTGGACTTTTGGGAACAAGCGGATTTTATTTCCTACATGCTCGGTCAGTGGAATCGAAGAATGTGGATCTTCCCTTTGGATCTGCTCTTCATGGGAATTTCTTTCTTTTTGGCGCATTGGATCCGTTTTGAATCCTTCGTTTTTTTGGCGTCTCCGGAAAGATTTTTCACGTCTCTCATCATCGTAATCACCGTGAGGGCCGGGGTTTTTATTCTCTCCGACATCTATCGATCGATCTGGGCCTACGCTTCGATCCACGATCTTGTGGAAATCATCAAGGTTACGCTTCTTTCTTCCCTGATTTCGACCACCGCGCTTTTATTTTACAATCGTTTCGAACAGCTCTCGAGAATGGTTCCCGTTTTGGACACCCTTCTTCTCTTAAGCTTTCTTTGTATCCGCAGTTTTTCCTGGAGAGTGTTCCGCGATCAATACATTCTCAAGAAGTCGAGAGAGGAAGGACTTCCTACCTTGATTCTCGGAGCCGGAAAAGTAGGAGCTACTTTACTTTCGGAGATCCGTAGACACAACGAACTAAAACTGAACCCGGTCGGTTTCTTGGACGACAACGTTCAAAAGATCGGAGCGCATATCCAAGGGGTTCCGATTCTTGCCAAGATCGATCAAGCCGAACAGATGATCCATCAGTTCGGAGTGAAGCAGGTTATCATTGCGATCACCAATCCCGACGGGAAGTTGATCAGCCGTTTGATCCGTTCCTTTGAAAGTACGGATGTGAAGTTCAAAATTCTTCCTTCGCTCGGTTCTTTGTTTTTCGATTCTCCGAAGTTGAATCAACTCCGCGAAGTTCAGGTGGAAGACCTTTTGGGTCGTCCGGTTGTGGACTTGGAAATCGAATCGATTCGTTCTTATCTAAAAGGTAAATCCATTCTTGTCACCGGCGCGGGTGGTTCGATCGGAAGCGAACTTTGCAGACAAGTCGCGGTCTTTGAACCTTCTAGAATCCTTCTTTTGGATTCCGCCGAAACGCCGTTATACGAAATCGAATACGAACTCAAGAAAAAACTGCAGGGTCAGAATGTGGAACTCGTTCCGATCGTCGCGGACATCAAAAATCTTTCCAGAGTCAGTTCGATCTTCGAAAAACATTCTCCGCAAGTCGTGTTTCATTCGGCGGCTTACAAACACGTTCCGATGATGGAAGTCAATCCTACCGAAGCGGTGATGAATAACGTTCTCGGAACGAAAAACATCGCGGACATTTCCAGACTTTCCGGCGTGGAACGATTCGTTTTGATCTCCACGGACAAGGCGGTCAATCCGGTCAACATCATGGGCGCATCCAAACGCGCGGCCGAATTATATCTGCAACATATCTCGAGAGAAACCAGAACCAAGTTCATCACGGTTCGTTTCGGGAACGTTCTCGGTTCCAACGGTTCGGTGATTCCCCGTTTCCGCGAGCAGATCGCAAACGGGGGACCGGTTACCGTCACACATCCCGACGTTATACGCTACTTCATGACGATTCCCGAAGCGACACAACTCGTGTTGCAGGCCGGAAGTATGGGAGAACGCGGAGAGATTTTTATTCTCGAGATGGGAGAACCCGTTAAGATTTTAAATCTCGCCGAAGAAATGATTCGTCTCTGCGGACTCAGGCCGCACGTCGATATTCCGATTCAATTCACCGGACTTAGACCGGGAGAAAAGTTGTTCGAAGAACTTCTTCTCGATTTGGAAGGAATCAAAAAAACGCATCATCCTAAGATCAAGATCGCCGCTCCTCTGGAGAATCAGGAACCGACCACCTTCGTCGCAAGGTTCAACGAACTTCTGAACGCGGGAAGAACGAACAAGGACAAGGACATCTTTCTTGCGTTTAAGGCCTTGGTTCCCGAATACAAGATCCACGGCGATTATCTCAACGAAGCCAACGCGGGCATCGTAGATCAGCAAAACCTGAAGAATGGATAAACAGAATCTGAAAGAGGAAATTCTGACTCTCAGAAAGTTCAAACGTTCTTTGTTCGATCTTTACTGGGACCAGTTCGGAACCTTCTACTTACACGCGCTTCCCCATCCGCAATTGGTCATCGGCAAACGCGGGTTAGTCGGAGACGAAAAAGAATCCGGAATCGTTCTCGTATTCAGTCCCAAAGGCGGGGTTCGCAATTTGGACGCCGGGGAAGAATGGATCTACGCCGAACTTCAATTCGGTTACACCTGGGAAGAGGTTTTTATTCCCTGGGATTGTATATTACGTTATTTTGATAAAACACAACAAACATTGACGAACATGAAGGTTTTTACGACGGAACCGGAGATATTCAAAAAGGATTCTCCTTCCGCCGAGAAGACGGTTTCAACAGAGAAAAAAGAGGGTGATACGAAGGACGACAAGTCCAACGTAATTCAAGTGGATTTTGGGAGTAAATCGAAACAATGAGCCAGAATAAATTCAAATGGTTTGTACTTGGGGATTTGGACGGATTTTTCGGTCTGATGATCGACAATCTGATTCAGATTCTCGTTCTTTCTTTTTTGCTGACCACGCTCTGTGGTGTTCCGGGTGACTTCGTGTATAAGGTCATTCTTCCGGGGACGGCAATTTCTCTTCTACTCGGGAATCTTTTCTATTCCTGGCAGGCGCATCGTCTTGCAGTTAGGGAGAATCGAACCGACGTCACCGCTCTTCCGTACGGAATCAATACGGTTTCGTTGTTCGCGTTCGTTTTCTTTATTATACTTCCCGTATATAAGAAAACCGGCGATTACAAAACCGCGTGGCAGGTCGGACTCGTTGCGAGTTTTCTTTCCGGTCTGATCGAGATGGGCGGTTCCTTTATCGCGGAAAAGATCCGTAAGGTCACTCCCCGCGCCGCGCTTCTTTCCTCTTTGGCGGGGATCGCAATTACGTTTATCTCGATGGACTTTTTGGTTCGTACGTTTCAGAATCCGTTGATCGCATTCTTACCTTTCGGAGTGATTCTGCTTCAGTATTTCGCTCGGGTCGTGTTTCCGTTTCGTTTGCCGGGCGGTCTCGTTTCCGTCGTGTTGGGAACCATTCTCGCTTGGTCCCAAGGCGTTTGGGGAAATCCGATGATGGATGCGGCCTTGCTCAAAGGTTCTTCTAGTCAGATCGGTTTTTATTTTCCGGTGCTTGCGATCGGGGATTTGTTTTCGGCTCTCGGGTCCGCGAACATCGGCGAATATCTCGCGGTCGTGATTCCGATGGGAATTTTCAACGTGATCGGTTCTTTGCAGAACATCGAATCCGCGGAAGCTTCGGGAGATTCTTTCAACACAAGAGATTCTCTTTTGGCGAACGGTGTCGGAACCGTTGTCGGTTCTTTTTTCGGTTCTCCATTTCCTACGACGATCTACATCGGTCATCCGGGTTGGAAGGCGCTCGGTGCAAGAGCGGGTTATTCCACTCTGAACGGAGTGTTTATGACGGTCGTCGCGCTCTTCGGTCTTCTTGCGTTCATCCAAGCCTTGATTCCGGTCGAAGCCGGAATGGCGATCGTTCTTTGGATCGGAATCGTGATCGGTTCTCAAGCGTTTGAAGCGACTCCTTCCAGACACGCACCCGCCGTCGTGATCGGAACCTTGCCTGCGCTTGCGGGTTGGGGAGTTTTGCTCGTTCAATCCACGTTCAATTATGTGGATCGTTCGGTCGCGGGAGTTCTCGAGAATGCGGGCGTGAAAGAAACCGCACATCTTTGGATGTCCGACGTTCCTCTGGCGCTTCCATTCTTACCGTACCCTCTCGGAGGATTGTTGAGTTTGTCGCAAGGGTTTTTGATTTCCTCGATGATCTGGTCTTCGATCGCTGTTTTTGTAATCGATCGGGATTTTAAAAAAGCTTTGATCACTTGTTTGATCGCGGCAGTTCTTTCCGCGACCGGATTTATCCACGGATTCTCTTTGAGAGGAAACGATATTCTCAATCAGTTCGATGTCGGTTTAAATTCTTTCGTAGTCGCGTATGCGTTGCTCGGAGTTTTATTCTTGCTCGCTTCTTTTTTTAGAAAGGAACCAAGAAAAGTTTAAAAAAACTCAGCGCAAAAAGGGTTCCCGGGTTAAAAAAAACTCAATGCAAAAGAGTTCCCGGGTTAAAAAAAACTCAATGCAAAAGAGTTCCCGGGTTAAAAAAAACTCAATGCAAAAGAGTTCCCGGGTTAAAAAAAACTCAATGCAAATGCTCCCTATGGGTCGCATTTGCAGGTCTAAAACCGTGAAATAGATAGATCGACTCTTGATTTCAGTAGTAGTATATATAGAGAAGTTATAGGAGAAACCAAAATGTGGTTTAAACGAATTGGGTTGTTTTTGCTGACCAATATTCTCGTGGTCGTAACGATTTCCATCATTACGAGCGTGTTGGGAATCGGTCCGTATCTGGACGCAAACGGAATCAATCTGAGTTCCCTGCTCGTGTTCTGTTTCCTTTGGGGAATGGGCGGCGCTTTCGTATCTTTGCTTTTATCCAAGTTCATGGCGAAGATGATGATGGGAGTGCAGATCATCGATCCTAGATCCGCGTCCGGAGTCGAAAGAGAATTGTATTCCAGAGTGGAAAGACTCGCAAGAGCCGCGAATCTTCCGATGCCCGAAGTGGGAATCTATCATTCTCCCGAAGTCAACGCGTTTGCGACCGGACCTTCCAAGTCCAGTTCTCTTGTAGCCGTTTCCAGCGGTTTGTTGCAAGTGATGGACAACGCGGAAGTGGAAGGAGTTCTCGCGCACGAGTTGGCCCACGTCGCCAACGGAGACATGGTGACCATGACTTTGGTGCAGGGAGTTGTTAACGCTTTTGTAATGTTCTTTTCGAGAATCATCAGTTACGCGCTCAGCACGATGGTGAAGGAAGACCTTCAATACACGGTTCGTCTTGTGGCGAATATCGTGCTCAGTATTCTCTTCAGCATTCTCGGATCGATCGTGGTCGCGTATTTCTCCAGAACCAGGGAATACCGTGCGGACGCGGGCGGTGCGAAACTTGCGGGACGTCAGAATATGATCGCCGCTCTTGAAAAACTGAGACGCACATTCGACGCACCCGAAGACGAAAGAGGCGGAGACGCTCTTGCTACGATGAAAATTTCCGGTCATAGCAAATGGATGGCCTTGTTTTCGACACATCCACCTTTGGAAGCGAGAATCGCCGCTCTGAAGAATTCCGGTTACTAAGAATCGTTTCAACGGAACTTTCAAAATAAGCCCGGTTTTGCCGGGCTTTTCCTTATTCGGAATAAAAAAGAATTGTTTGAATTGTCTCGGATTTTTTGAATAGAACCCGTAAATTAAAAATCCTGGGACGTAAAACCTAGATGTCTATTGTTAAATCCAAAATCAGAACCATTCCCGATTACCCGAAACCGGGAATTTTGTTTCGCGATATTACTTCACTCTTACTCGATCCCGAAGGACTTGCTCTTACGATCGGAACCTTCGTAAACCGTTACCAAGGCAAGGGAATCACAAAGGTCGCCGGAATTGAAGCCAGAGGTTTTCTCACCGGAGCTCCGCTCGCGTTCCAACTCGGCGTGGGTTTTATTCCCATCCGTAAAAAAGGAAAACTTCCTTCCGAGACCGTGTCGGAAGAATACGATTTAGAATACGGAAAAGACGTGATCGAAATTCACAAAGACGCGGTCCAACCGGGAGATAGAATTCTTCTGATGGACGATTTGATCGCGACCGGCGGAACGATGATCGCCGCTGTGAAATTACTCAGAAAACTCGGAGCCGAAGTCTACGAAGCCGGAGTCATCATCGATCTTCCGGATTTGGGCGGCGGTAAAAAACTTCAGGAAGAATTGAAGGTTCCGATTTTCGCGATCTGCGAGTTCGAAGGACATTAGAAAATTCTAAAATTAGAATATTCTTTTTGGAGGGCCCATTGACGGCTAAACTATCCGGTTTTTTTGGAATTTGGATTCAAAGAAGTTTGAAACTCGTTACTCCGGTTGTTTCGATCGCGCTGATTTTGATCGCGCGTTTCGAAATTCAGGCCGTCGAAAGCCCTCTTCCCTTCGACGAACTCCGAAAGGGAGTCGTTCAAATCAGGGTTTATTCCCAAGCGGTGAACCCCTTTTCCCCCTGGACCACCGATCCGGTGAGAGCCAGTTCGGGAACCGGTTTTTTAATCGGAAATAAAAGAATTCTTACCAACGCGCACGTCGTTTCCAACGCGAAGTTCGTTCAGGTTCAACGTTACAATCAAACGGAATGGTACAGCGTTAAAATTCTTCACTTGGCGCATGACTGCGATTTGGCGGTGCTCGAAGCGGAGAGCGCGGATTTTTATAAGGACTCGAGAGATCTTCAGCTCGGAGAGATTCCCGAACTCAATTCTCCCTTGATCGTGGTCGGTTATCCGATCGGAGGAAACAAGGTTTCCGTTACGAGAGGGATCGTATCGAGAAAGGATCAATCGGTTTATTCCCATTCTGCGGTCGACAGTCATTTGGTTTTACAAGTCGACGCCGCGATCAATCCGGGTAACTCGGGCGGTCCTGCGATTCAGGACGACAAGGTGGTCGGAGTCGCGTTTCAAGTCGCGACCAAAGGGGAGAATATCGGTTATCTGATCCCCACCAACGTTATACGCCATTTCCTCACGGATATTGAGGACGGAAAATACGACGGTTACGTCGAACTCGGAGTGAGAACCCTCAATTCGTTTAACGTTTCTTTGAGAAAAGCGAAAGGAATTCCGGATCATCTCGAAGGAGTTTTCGTTTCTAGAATTTTGAAAAACGGTTCCGCGGAAAATTTTCTAAAAGAAGGAGATTTTCTTACGGAGATCGACGGCTTTCCGATCGGAAAAAACGGAACCGTGATGCAGGATAAGGACGCAAGGGTGGACTTCGTCGAGGTTGTGGATAACAAACACGCGGGAGATAAGATCTCCTTTAAGTTGTATCGAAACGGCAAGGAGATATCCGTTTCCTTTCCGGCGCGTCGTATGCCCGATTTTGACTTTATGAGAAATCAATACGATAAACCGTATCCGTTCGAGATGATCGGAGGTCTTCTTTTTCAGGAGATGTCCCGGGATCTCATCACGAGTTGGAGCCGAGGCGGAAACACTTCCGGGGGAAGCCAGCTCTTATACAGATTTTTTTATTTCATAGAAGACGGTCTCAATCGGAACAAAAGAACGGACGTCGTCTTATACCGCAAACTTTCTCATCCGGTGAATTCTTCCTCGGATTATTTCGTAAATCTCGTTTTGGAATCGGTAAACGGAATTCCCGTTTCCGAACTGAGCGATCTTCAGAAAATTCTCAAGGAATCCAAGGATAAGTATCTGCGTCTGAAGTTTTTGGACGTTCAGGTTCCGCTCGTTTTGAACCGCGAAGAGGCCGAAAAAGCGGACGAAAAAATCCGCAAAACATACGGTCTGGAATAGTTAAGGAAAATTGAATGTTTAAATCCAGGATCATACTCGTATTCTTACTCGTCCTTTTTGCGCCGACTTTCGCGGTTTCCGCGGAAGTTTCCCCCAAGGAAAAAACGGATCTTCTTCTCATTAAAAAAAAATCTTCTAAAACGAAGGATCAACCGAAGGGCAAAAAAGAATCCAACAAAAACGAAACTTCTTCCGAGGAAAAGACGGAAACCCCCGCTCGTTCGAAAAGCCATCAGGAACTCTATCATAAAAGTATAGTTCAGATCAAGGTTACGTTTCAAGAACCGGAATACCACCAACCTTGGAAGAAAAAAAATCCGAGGGTTCGCAGAGGAGTCGGAGTCGTAACCGAAGGCAATCGGATTCTCATCCCCTATTCTCTTTTGCCCGACGCCACATTGGTCGAGGTCAAAAAATATTCTTCGTATTCGGAAATGAAAGCAGTCGTGTTTCGTCAAGATCCCGAATCCAATCTCGCTCTTCTTCGGGTGGAAAAGAAAAATTTCTTCGACGATCTGGTTCCTCTCGAATTTTCACCCGTCTCGGTTTTTCCGAAACAGGCCAACGTATATCAACTCGATAACTCCGGTTCGATTCAAGCGACCGCGATTTCTCTGTTGAGTATGGACATGGATCAAATGCCTCTCGGGCAAGTGGAACTTCCGGTCGTGGACGTAAGTTCGAGCGAAGGTCTGAACGGTTTCGGCGAGGTCGTCATCGAAAACGGAAAAGTGTCCGGTCTTCTGTACGATTTCACTTCCGGAAAAAATTCGGGAAGAATCATTCCTTCTTTTATCATTCAAAAATTCTTAAATACTCCCGGAACGAACGTGTTCGGTTATAAGGGATTTCGTTTTCGTCCGATCACGGACGGTTCCGTTAAAAAATACTACGGAATGGAAGAATCGGATTCTGGCATTCTCGTCGCGGACGTGATTCCCGGCTCCTCCGCGAGCGGGGTTTTGAAATTGGAGGACGTCATCCTTGAGTTCGGCGGAAAAAACGTGGACTCGAAGGGTTATATCAATCATCCGTTGTATGGTAAACAAGTTCTTTCCTTCTTGGCGCACGCGGGCGACGCGTTCGGTTATTCGTTGGGAAAGGAAATTCCGATTCTTGTTTTGAGGGATAAGAAGAAGATCAATCTCAATATGAAGCTGAAACCCTTCCCTCATTCCGCAGTTCGTATTCCGTTTAAAAACATTCCCGCTTCCAACGACTTTGCGGTCGAAGGCGGTTTTGTTTTTCTCGAACTTTCGGAAGCCCTTTTGGAAGAATGGGGAAAGGATTGGAGATCCAGAGTCGATCGTAAACTTCTCTATCTTTACGACTATTCCAAGTTTCACGAGAAAGAAGGAGACGAAGGCAAGATCGTTCTTTTGTCCCAGGTGCTTCCGGACGAATCGAACAACGGGTTTCACGATTTGAGTTTTAAGATCGTGGAAAAAATCGACGGAAAGGAAGTGAAGTCGGTTCAGGATCTAAGAAAGAATATCCGCGAAGGAAAATCCGATTTCGCATTAATTTCTTTGGACGACGGAACGGAAATCGCTTTGGACAGAGGCAAACTCGGCGAGATCAACGATCGAATCTATAAAAGTTATAAGATTCGATTCTCCCAAAACGGAAACTGAATCCCGCGCGCGCCGGAGTTTGTGCGGGTGCGTGCGCTTTACTTTCGGATTTTATTTCCAGATTTCGTACGGCAAGGTCGAGGAGATAAACGCGAGTTTAAACAAAAACAAGAAGAATATACTTCCTACTACGATCCAAAACGCGCCGTCGCGGATTTCATCGTCCTTCAATTTCCAAAAGATCAAAAACGCGATCGAGACCGTGAACATTCTCGAGACGTTCTCGTACGAGGACCAATACAACACATAACCCGCGGAAAAAACCGAAAACAAAACCATAAAGAACGAAAGTCTTTCCGCGATTCCCCGTTTCCAATTTCCGCTTCCGAAAACGAACAAACCCGCGAGGAATAAAAGAAAGATCGGAACCCTCGAAAACTTCTTTGCAAAAAGAGTAAGACCGGTTTCAAAATCCGGAACATTCAAAAAGGAGAATATTCCAAGTTCGTTGATTTCTTTCCAATATCCGATAAAACCGTCCAACGGAGCGAAAAAATCCGTGAACCTCGCCGGAGACCAGCTCGGAAACTGAATTCTTAAAAACAGCGCCCACAAAAAGGGCAATAACAACGTCGAAAGAATTCGAATCGAATGTTTGAAGTTTCGATCCAAGAGGGATCCGATTCCCAACGGAAAAAGAAGAAAGAACGCTTGTTCCTTGACGAGAATGGAAAGTCCTCCGCATACGGAAAACCAAATCCATTTTTCCTTTTGATACAGCCAAAACGTAAGAACCAAAAATCCGGCGAGGACCGCGTCGCTGACCAAGAGCGCATAACTTCCCAGGAAGAACGGAGAGAAAAGATAAAAGCTCGAATAGATCCTATATTTTTCACCGCAGAGATCGCGAAGCAAAAACCAAGAAATCAAAACGGCTGCGAGATTTAGAAAATACATTCCGAAAACGGTTCCCCAGGCTCCGCCGAAGATTCCAAAAACGGAAACCAAAAGAGGATAACCGATTCTCGGCGCTCTTATGTTTTCTTCGAATCCTTTCGGCCAGTTTAAACCGATGTCGCTTAACATTCTTGAGTAATAATAAAAGATCTGTCCGTCGTAACCGGCTCCCAAGTCGCCCGGTCGACCCAAAAACACGACCGCGCCCTTCGGAGTTTGTTCGGGGTTTTGTGTCACGAACTGCATTCCGAAGTTGACCTGCGAACTGGGATTCCAGTCGTATTTTTTCCAGATCAAAATCGAAGCAAGAGCGTATAACGTAAAGAATAAGGGAAGAATCAGCAGAGGATTCTCGAACGCTGATCGAATTTTCGAAACGAACAAACCCGATCCTTCGGTTTTCATTCTTTTTGTTCCGATTTCCGTCGAGGATCGTTTAAAAATTTCAAGATGACTTCCGCATAAAGGGACGAGCCTCGTTTAGCCGCGTTGTATGTGAGGTGATGCGGGTCCAAGAAGGATTTTTTATCGGGGATCGCGTCTTTGAGATCGTAAAAGCCGAAATTCTCCCCTTGATGAGAATTCAAAAAATCCAGATAACCCTTATACCAGTTTCCATTTTTATAATATTTACTTTCGATCGGATTTTCGGGAGAATTGACGACGATCAACTTGATTCCGTTCGCTTTAAATTTTTGGATCGTGCGATTCAGAAACTCGATTTCGGACCAAGTGAAGTAAGGAGAATTCCCGAGAATCTCCTTGTTCTTTTGGACTTTTTTCAATCGATTGAGAGCGCCTTCGTTTTCGGGATTGTAGTAAAGACGTTTTTCGTAATCTTTTAGATAGTCTTCGTCGGACATCGTTTCTACTCGATCGTCGTCCACGCCGTGGATTCTTTCGTAGGAAATGTTCGTACGAATTTCGTTGCGGCAAAAATTCTGAGTCAGACGAATTCCGTATGTGGCGGGAATCCCGAAAATTCTCGCGTCCACTTCGTCCGAACTCGTGGTAGGCGATACGGTGAAACGCAAATTTACGAACTTCGTTTTTTCTCCGTTCTCGTTTTGGAATTCGATCTCCAACGGTTTCCAGCCCGGTTTGGAATATGTTTCTTCATGCAAAAGAAGAGAAGACATGTCCCGTTTGTCCTCGGGGATGTTCGAAGCGAGTTCTTCGATCGCGACTTTGATCCCGGGCTTTTGTACGAAAATTTCTTCGGATAACTTTCCGTTTTTGAGTTCGCATTCGATCGTAAATTGCGGAGGCGTCCATCCTCTTAAGAAGATTCCCTCTTTCGGCATCGCGCCGGTGTAATAGTGATAGGAACGCATGGTTCTCGTATGATGTTCCATGTATTCGGTCCAAGGATCGTATAAGAAATTTCTAAAACGATTGAGAAGAATCAGCGCCTTCGCGAGTTGAGAGAAGAATTCTCCCTTGGTGTAATTTCTCCAGTGGTCCGCGAGGAAGTCCCCCGGGAAAATAAAACGATTCTGATGACGGACCTTGTAGTCCTTCATTCTCGCAGCCTCGTCGAAACTCGCGGAAGAAGATTCCGTTTTTTGAATATAATCTAATTGTAAATCGGCCGGGTTCAATACGTATACGACCAACTCCGGTTTTTTCGAAAGAATATCGTCCGAATAATAATAAAAATCAGTGGGTGATAAGGCTGGATGAGAATAGAATTCGGCTCTGAACTTTTGGGCGTCTTTCGTTTCGGATTCGCGGATTTCCTTTTCGATTTGTCGGGGATATGCGGAATAAAGTGCGACGCTACTTCCCGTTACGAGAATTCCTTTTTCGTCGGTTCCGAATTTTATGTTTCTGCGTTTGTGAAGAAAGTTATACCAGGGAGACGTGTCCCATTCGAGTTCGTTCGGAAATTCGAACAACGCGATCGGAAACAGGATTCGATCGATAAAGATAAATCCCAATAAAAGAAGAAGAGAAATCCAGATTGTTTTGAGTTTAAGTTTAGATTCGGAATTCATTTTGCCTTGGAATTACAGTCGGAGCAGGTTCCATAGAGAATGATCTCATGGGTGTCCACGGTAAATCCTTTCGGACTTTTGTCCAGAGGAAACGGACAGATCTCTATGTCATAGACCCGATCGCATTTTTTGCAGTGAAAGTGGTGATGGTGGTGTAAATGGCTCGCTTCAAAGCGGGAAGATTCTCCCGGTAAATGGATCTCGTTGATCGCTCCGGTTTCCATGAGATGATTGACGGCTCTGTAAACCGTGGCGATTCCCAAGTTGTCCAAGTTCTTTCGGGAAAGTTCGTAGATTTCCTTGATCGATAAGGGGCCTTTGGCGGCTTCGAGGACTTTTAGAATTTCCCCTTTTTGTTTCGTGTTTCTGAGGGTCGCTTTTTTATCTTCCACTTTCATTCGAAGAATTGGCTCCGCGGGAGCCCTCTTAATTCTCAATTCCCTCGCTTGTCCATGTCAATTCAATAAACACGGGTGTGGGAACTCCCACAATTCGAGCCGTATGAGTTCCCACAAAATCGGAAAACCGTCCCGAAGCCGCCCTACTGAATTCCCCGAATTGTATGAGTTCCTACATTTTCCCAGAACACGACCTTTTCATAAAAATAAGTTTGATTCTCAGTATCAATTCGAAAGAATTGTCACAGTATTGTCAGGAGATACGCAATGAATTTAGCAACCATCCTTCGGGAAGGAACGTCCGAAGAACACAAAGCTGCCGAAAGTTCCGCCTTCATCCGTTGTTTTATGAAGGGAGTTTTAGAAAAAGGGACCTACGCAAGACATCTGGAAGCATTCTACTTTGTTTACGAGGCAATGGAAGAAGAATTGGAACGCAACGCGGACAACGCGGTTCTGAAATCGATTCACTTTCCGGGACTTTATCGTAAGAACGCACTTTTAGAGGACCTTCAATTCTTTTACGGAAGTTGGAACCCGGCCGATCACAAACCGACTGCGGCGACACAAACCTACTTGGAAAGAATCCGTAAAATTTCAAAATCGCATCCGGAACTTTTAGCGGCTCATTCTTACGTTCGTTATTTGGGAGATCTTTCCGGCGGACAAATCTTGAAAAAGGTCGCCGCAAGAGCTCTCTCCTTGCCGGAAGGAAAAGGAATTTCTTTCTACGAATTTCCGGCCATCGAGGACATCAACGGGTTCAAACAGAATTATCGTTCGGCTCTGGATTCTCTTCCGGTAAACGAAGAACAAAAACAGGCCATCCTCTCGGAGTCCAAACAAGTCTTTCTATTGAATCAGGGAATTTTTTCCGAACTGGAACAGGACTTAATCTCCGCGATCGGTAAGGAAGCCTACGATGCGGTTCTCGGAAAAGGCTGATTTGAAAAAATCGGCTTACTTCTTACCGGCGGCCGTCTTCTTGGCGATGCTTCCGGTAACGATGATCGTACCGGTATTTAAGGAAATCGTAAAGGACAGATTTCAATCGGGCAACGGAGAAGTTGCCTGGTTTCTGAGCGTGGCGATGCTCGGATCTTTTTTCTTTTCACCGATTGCCGGTTTTCTTTCGGATTATTTCGGAACCCGCAAAAAGATCATCATACTTTTCTGCGGAATTGACGCTATGTTTTTGAGTCTTCTTCCTTACGCAGAGAATCTTCCCACGTTGTTGTTCTTACGATTTTTGGAAGGAGGAGCGCACGTATTCGTAATCGGTTTGCTTTTGGCTTCCGTCGCGGACGTAGAACACGGAGAATCCAAACGTAAATTCGGAAACGGAGCCTTGATGGGTTTGTCCGGAATGCTTCTTTCCTTGGGAGGAGCGGTCGGAGTTTCTCTCGGCTTTTTAGGAAGACAGGATCCCACTCTTCCGTTTAAGATCGGTTCCGGAATTCTTCTTTTTCTTGCGTTCGTTGTGTATCGATTCGTGCCGGAAGAAAAGTTCACCAACTCAAAAAAACATTCTTGGAAAGAATCCGGAATTTTATTCTTAACACATCCGCTTCTTTTATTCCCGCTTGCGTTTCAGTTTTTGGATCGTTTCACTTCGGGTTACTTTATGAGTTCTCTCAATCTTCGTCTCAGGGAAGAATTCTCCCTCAACCCTTCCGAAACGGGAAGAATGTTGTCTCTCGTCTTTTTACCGATGGCTCTTTTGTCTTATCCGGCGATTCGTCTTTCCAAAAAAACGGGAAAGTATTTTCCGGTTGCGATCGGTTCTTTGATCTACGGAATTTCCTTGAGTTTTTCCGGTTTGTTTCAATCGGTCGCGTGGATCGGCGTTTCTCTTTTGTTTTGCGGATTGGGCGCGGGTTTGATGTTTGCGACTTCTTTGCGACTCGCCTCTTCTCTTTGTACAAGGGAGAATAACGGACTCGTGATGGCGGGTTTGACCGGTTTCGGTTCTTTGGGATTTTTTTTAGGTCCGATTTCTTCCGTGGGTCTGGATCGAATTTCCGCGTCCACGGCTTCGGTCTTCGGTTCTTCCCTGACCGCGGTCGTATTCGGACTCGCTCAGATTTTGATCGTGCTCGTGAGCGTTCCCTTTTACAAAATCTTAAACAAAAAAGAAACGTAATGTTGTAGCAGTTCCGACGGTTTTTCGGTAAAGCTTGCGCGCCCGCCCTGCGGCGATCCATAGAAAGTGCGCGCCGCGTTTTTCGGAGGCGGGTTCGTGGGAAGAAAATTCAGGAGATCGCGTTCTATCAGAAAATCATAATATTGCGAGCAAATATTTGTGTTACGATTTTGTAGGAACCCCCACGGTATCTTCAAATAAGAAAGAACACATACGATTCCGGCTTCAAAACTGCGCGGAGAATCCGCCATAATAAAATCTCGGTCTCGTAGGATTGTAAGCCAACTCGTATTGATTCAACACGTTGTCCACGCCTACGAACAAACCGAAATGTTTATCGAAGAATTTTTGTTCCATTCTTATGTTGATGATCGTAAACGGTTTTCCGTAGGTCACCGGAGGATTTTCGTTTAACTTCACTTCGGTGGGAATATAATCCTGTCCCGCCGCCGAAAGGTTGTTTGTCGAACTGTAAAACGGCCTTTTGTCCAAATGTTTTCCCCGAAGATTGAACTGAAACCCGGAAGGAGAATTGTAGATGAAGTTCGCGGAGGCTTGATGCAAAGCCCTTCCTTCCAAAGGACGATTGGTGGTTTCGTCCCTCGTGTCGGTATGATTGTAACCGAGTTCCAGAGTGAAATGTTTTAAGAATCGATACTGAACTCCGAATTCTCCGCCCCGTGTATAAGCCTTTGCGATGTTTTGAAGTTGGAACTCCGCGAATTCTCTGCCTTTATTCGAATCGAACTTATACTGGATGAGATTGATGATATCGTTTCTGTATAGACTGAAAGAGAACGTCAAAAAACTGAAAGGACTGTATTCCAAATCGGAGTTGATCGTGATAGATTTTTCCGGTCTTAGATTCGGATTTCCTTCGACTACGTAACCGACGGCTGGATTTTCAAAACGAAGATACAATTCTTGAAAACTCGGAGGACGAAATCCTCTTCCGTAACTCGCTCTCCAAACCAGGTTTTGAAGGATATCATAACGCGCCGCGAGTTTGGGAGTGGTCTGATTTCCGAACTGGGAATCGTCGTCGTATCGAACGCCCGGGATCACTCGAATCCGAGGAGAACGCGAAATCGTCCATTCGTCTTGAAAGAAAGCGGCTTTGCGGGTTCTATAAACATAACGATTTTGTAATCGATCGGATTCCAATTCGTTCGCAAAAGATTCCGCACCCATCGTGATGAAGTGTTTATCCGAGGCTTCCATGTCCAACTGAACGGTTCCTTGAGAAGTGAGTTCCGCGTTCAATTGTTTTACGTCGAGTTCGTCCGAACCCCTTTGATTGTTGTAATACTTGTTTTCCCATTTGGAAATATTTCCGCGAAAGGAGAGCAGGTTTCTTTTTCCGAAACCGTATTCCAGGGAACCGGTCGCAAGAAAGTCGTGCGTTTTGTTGTTTCGATCGAACACTGCCTTCGACTGAGTCACGTCGACCCCGTTTTGATCCCTGTGTTGATAGAGAATTCTCGTCTTACCCTTGAACTTACCGTCGGGGTTGAAGGTTAGATTCATCCCCGCGTTCAAATCCTGATACGCGTTACCGGTCGTCGCTTGAGAATCCGGAACGAGTCTATAACCCGGATTTTTATTGTAACCTGCGGAAACCGCGCCGCTCACCATTTCGTTTCGAAATCCCATGTTGGCGGTGGTGTTGAATTCTCCCTCGGTGTTGAAGTTCTTTCTGCTTCCGTTTCCGTATGTGGTTCTCATCTCGTAGCTGAGTTTTTTATCCGCTTCTCTTGTGATGAGATTGATCACGCCGCCGATCGCGTCGGCTCCGTATAACGCCGATGAGGCGCCTTTTACGATTTCGATTCTTTCCAGGTTTTGAACCTTAAAACGGCTGAGATCCACCGCGTTGTTCAGACGACCGGAAATTCTTTCCCCGTCGATGAGAATCAAAACATATTGAGAATCGAGTCCCAACATCCGAACTCGGGAACCTCCGAAAAAAGGAACCACGTCGATTCCGAGTTGGGTTTCCAAAACTTCCGCGGCGTTTCTCGCACCGCTCGCTTCGATTTTCTTTCGGGAGATGACCTCGGTCGCGACCGTGGAATCTTTGAGTCTTCTTTCACCGCGAGAACCGGTGACTACGATTTGGGAATCTTCGGGCGCGAGAGTTTGACCGATTTGCGCATTCGTACTGGAACCGGTTTGTATGTTGGAGCCGTTTTGGTTTTGGTTCGGACCGTTTCCGTTTTCCTTTTTTGGGGGATCCGTGATCGTGTTGTTATCTTTCGTAGTATTCGTGTTAGGCGATTCATTCCCGCCCGTTTTGATTTCCGTTTTTGTCTTTTCCTCTTGCGCTTGGATCGGAACGCAGAAAAGAATCAGGAAAAGAATCTGAATCGTCTTGAGTTGAAAGGATCGATAGAGTGAAAAATACATCGGATTAGTAAGGGATTTGTTTCCATTTTACGGTGGGATAAGCCGAGGTTCCTTCCGCGCTGTAATAACCCGTAACTTGAAAAAGATAGTATTCGTTTCCCGTATTGGAACGTATTACGAAAATCTTATTGTTCGGTTGCAGGAAAGCTAACGTATAATTGAACCATTTGTTGAGGACGTCGCTTCCCACATAATTCGTTTGAACTCCGCCCGCGGCGACTTCGGAAACGTTCGTATCCGGCAAGAAGAATGCGTTTGTACAACCCAATGCCGACGAAGTACTTGCGGACGCGGCGTTAAAATCGGTGAGAAGCGGGTTGGTCATACAAGCGCCGCCGGAACCTCCGGGATGCGTCAAACCGCCGTTCGTCTGTAGTTTGAATCTTTGAAAACCCACATCCCAACCGCCCGCGCTGTCGGCGGCGAAAACCTGAGCCTTGTTTGCAAAACTGAATTTGATCCACACGTCATACGAAACCGCGCGTACCTTGGTCGTAAAGGAGCCGTCCCCGTTCGGGTCCGTGGAAAGAATTTTGGAATTGTTCGCTTCTTCGATTTGTTTTTGAAGCGCAAGAATGGATTGTCGAAACGCCAATTCTCCCTCGTCGATCGCGGGATGTTGTCTCGCGCAGGATAAGAAGAATAAAATCCCGAACCCAATCCACGTTCGTTTCCAAAGCGGTTTGAAGTTCGGGATGGAATCCATTTTAAATCGAGTCAACTCTGAGCGTTATTGGAGTTGGAACGTAGTAGTCGGAGGCTCGGCCGTTCTGCTTGCAAGATAAAACACGAAGTAATAATCTCCGCCCTTCGTCGCGTTCAAAGTGTATGTATAAGGACCGTCACTCGCAACCGAACCGTATTGACCTTCGCTTGTGGTCGTGTATGTGGAACGAGTCGTATCATACGCCGAATCGGTAAGTGGACAGGAAGAAGTGTTGTAAACCAGAGGAGCGTTTACGTTTCCTGCGGTTCCTTCGTCGAAATCCGCAACGTTACGTCCGGTAAAAACTATCTTGAGTCCATTGGTCGCGCCGGTAACTTTTACGGCGGCAATCGAGTGATTCACGAACGGAACTTTTCCGTAAACGAGTGTTTGCACGGAAGTTGTCGCGGTCATTGCGGGAAGTCCTGACACTCTTCCGCCTACGGTTGCGGAACAGTTATAGTTGGAAACCAAACCCGCCAAAAGCAGAATCGGATCGATATCTTCCTTTTCGTCTTTTTTACAGGTTAAAAATAAACCAAGGATTAGGCCCAGAATTACTGCCGTTTTTGCATACTTTCGGATGTTTCTCATAATTACTCCTTTCTATAGATAGGGTCATCTTGAAAATATGAAGATGAGAGTCAAACTCAAAATCAAAAATATATAAACTGAAACCGGAAATTTATATCCAACTTCTGGAACGTTATTCTCCTTTGAAGTCGTTTTTTATTTTGGAAATTGGTTTCTATTTCTTGAGTCTCGGTTTCCAATCGTTCTTAGAATGAATCAGAATCGATCGCTTCCGTTTCGAGTTTGGATCGTCAGCGCGTTTGCACTTTGGATTTTTTCCTGTTCATATTTGGAAAAGGAACCGGTCTCGGGTGGCATTCCCGTTTATTCCAAAGAAGGAAAAATTCTCAGATACTATCCGTATCAAATTCGTTGGATCGGTTTTGACGAAAGCGAGTTTCCCGATACGGCGAGATTGGTCGACTTTCGCAATTTGGTTTCCTTGGAAATTCTGCATCCTCAGTTTGAGAATTTGGAGGAACTGAGTTCTCTCAAGACGATCGGCTTTTTAAACGTAAACGGAACCAAGGTGAAGAATCTTTCCGCTCTGAACCAACTCCCCGCGTTACACAGTCTTTATCTCAACGAGACCGCCGTGGACGAAAAGGATCTGAAACAATATTCCAATGTGGAGAATCTTACGAAACTCGGTCTGTATAAAACCAAGATCAAGGATCTTTCCTTTATCGGATTCGAATGTAAACTCAGACAACTCGATATACGAAACACCGAAGTTTCCAGTTTGGAGCCGATTTCGATTTGTAAGAATCTTTTGGAACTCAGAATCGGACATACGAACGTAAAGGAAATCCGTCATATCTACGAAATGAAGGATCTGCGTTATCTGGAATGGTCCGGATTAAAACTTTCCAAGGAAGAGTTGGACTGGATCCGCGAACGACTTCCCTATCTCAAGCTCGTTCCAATGCACACAAGTTCTTTATAATATTCTAATTTATCAATATGTGAGAGGGCCCGATTCTCCGGGATTGCTGTATAAAAGAATATCGCCTTTTTCCACGGGAATTCCTTCCGCGGTCACCTGCCCCGTCGTTTCGATCGTTTCCAAGGCTCGCACCGGATATCGTTTTCCATTCTCCTTTTCCAAAACGATGGAAGCGTTTTTTCGAACTCTGGAAAGTCTGAGTCCCCAAACCTCCAAGATCGTTCCTCCGCTTTCCAAAACGAGCGCGCTGATGCGGCTCGGTTCCGAAGAAGCCGCCTTGCGATACACCGCGATCGGATTCCCCGGAATAAAATCCGGCGAGATCGAAATTCGGTTCGGTTCGTTCGATTCTATCCGAAAGGAAAGATGATCGCAATCGTAGGCTCGCACCAAGGCCCAGCGGTTTCCGGATTCTCGGTTCGTAAAGACGCGGCAGGATTCGGGAACCAATTCCAACCCACGGCTCGCGGGTTTTACGATTCCTTCGATTCTGGTTTCTTCCCGATTTTTACTCAACGTAACGCTCAACTGTGTGAAAAGAAATTTCGTCTGTTTGCGGGTCGTATCCAGAAACAATTGTCTTACGAAATAACCCTCTTCCAGTTTTTGAATCTTAGAATAGTATTCGCCGGACAACACGGGCAGAAAGGGTTTTGAGGAAAGATTTTCCGTTCTTTCGTTTCCTAAGGAACAGTAACGAACGGAGATCGTCGAAATCGATACAATACAAAACGTAAAAAATGAGCGTAGAAAACGGGTTTTACGGTTGAACTTAGGAAAGTTTTTATTCAATGTTGATTGCTCCTGATTTACGGGGCAAAGATCCTGACAACATACGGGGGCAAGAAAGAATCTCAATCACGTTTCTTTCGTCTAACACTTTTAATGAGAACGAATTTCGGAAAAAAAATTTCCTTCGGATTCTGGATTCTTTTTTTCGTATGTTCTCTGACCGCTTGTTCCGTGGAAAGCGTGTTCCCGTCCTTGTTCCCATCCGATAAACCGAAACTCGGATCTCAATACGTTCAGACCCTGATCTTAACCGCGATCGGTTGCGCCGGTCCCGGAAAATTTTGGGTCCGCGATATCACCAAAAATTCTTCCTATTGTCTGCAAGCCAGTCTTGTGGGAGAAGGAAATTCCGTTTCCGTTTACGCCGAATACGGTCAGGAATCCACTTTAAATTATGCGAATATCGTCCGCGAATTCGATCAGAAAATTTTTCCGAGGGTTACTGCGGCGTTTGGAACTCCTTCCGATATGGATCAAAACGGAAAGGTAAGTCTTTTGTTTTTGGACATTCGAGACGGAAGCAAACCGGGCGGTTCCTTTGTTGCGGGTTTTTTCGATCCTTTCGATTTTTTTACGGACGATCCCCGATCGAGCGTACGTTCCAATTCCAAGGAAATTTTATACATCGACTCGGTTCAGTTGAAGGAACTCGCGGAGAAGGATGTCGCTTCGGGTAAGTCGGATACTTTGTTGTCGACGATCGCGCACGAGTTTCAACATCTCATCCGGTTTCAGTACGAACTTCCGGATTATCAATCCCAGAAAGTTCGGGACGAAACCTGGTTGAACGAAGGAACGAGCGAGGTCGCGAGCGACATCGCCGGTTATTCTCCCCAAACGAATCGAATCCAATGTTATCGGGGAAATATCGCAGGCGCTTGTGCGCGAGGCGTCAACGGTTCCACGTTATTCGGTTCTTCGGGATTTTCTTCCGTGGTCGATTACGCGTTCGCATACGCGTTTATGAAATATCTTTATACGGTTTCCGGTTCCAATCTTCAGGAAAGAAATTCTTTCTTTAAAAAAACGGTGGCCAGTCCTTCGGTTCGCGCCAAAGACGCGCAGACTTTGACCGAAATCTTTTTGACCTCGCCCGCGGTTACGGCTTTGTCCCCCGCTCAGAAAAACGATCTCGGAGTTTCGGGAGAAGCCGCCTTTATTCGTTTGTTCGCGGCCTTTCTTTGGATGTCCACGGGAGAATCGACCGTTTCCGAAGCGCAACTCGGAATCGATTCGGCGGGAGCGGCGGGTTTTAAGACGGGCATGGAATCGGTGTTAGGCGCTCTTCCCTTTCCGCCGGCAAACCAAGACGGAGGAGAACTCCGAAAGTTATACGAAACACTTCCTCTTCCGTTTATCATCCCTTTGAACAATTTAAAACCGGGACAGTTTCATTTTATCGATCAGACGAGAAGCAACACGGGAACACAACCGGCCGTGGTTCTTTTGAAAAAGACCGCGCCTAGTTTAAAGATTTTGCAAGTGAATGCGGACCCGTATCGATTGGGACAGGTTTCCCAATCCGTGGTTCGCACCGAAGACGAGGGAGAACCGGTTCTTTTACCGGCAACGGACGGACCCGAGATCGTCTGTCCGTTGGATTACTTTCATTCCGTGGATTTTAAAAACAGATAAACGGATTTACTCCGCCGCGGGCTGGACGCGTAAAAATTTAGCGCGGTAAATCGCGGAAAAATTTCGGTTATTCCATTCCCATCATTCCGCGAAACTCGCCCATTCGTTCCTCGGCCGCGTTTTGCGCGAGTTCCAAGGAACGGGTCACCGCTTGTTTGATGCTTTTTTGAAGAAGTTTTTTGTCGTTCTTTGCGAGAAGTTCGTCTTCGATGAGAATGTCTTTGATGTTGAGCTTTCCGTCGGAGATACAAGTTACGAGGTCGTTTTTGGATTTCGCTTCGAAGGAGAGAGCCATCAGATCCTTTTCCAACTTCTTCATTTTGACCCGCATCTGGTTCATCTGCTTCATTGATTCTAACTTGTTACCGAACATTCTTTGATTCCCTTTGAAGATGGTTTTGATTTCGAGAAAGGCTCCGCGATTTTCATCGAGCGCGATTCCCTTCTCCATCAAATTCTTAAAACGTAAAAAACGGGCAACTAGAAAAGAGGAAGAATTTAAAAGGAAAGTTCCATTCCTAACGAAGTGAAGTATTCCGAATAATACTGGGAATAAGCGGGAAGTCTAAACGGACCCACGTCCGTATAAATCACGCCTTTGGAAAGATTGTTTCTGAAGTTCATGAAAAAGATCGCGTTTTGAAAACTGGTCTTTCCTCGGAAACTCGCCGAAAAGGAGCGTAACGGTTCGTCGACCTGCGTGTTGACTCCCGTGTTTCTCTGAGAAAGAAGATTGTAATAGTTGTTTCCGAAGAACAAAGAATATCTTCCCGCGGGATCCAAGAGCATCGTAAAACCCAAGGTGGTCGCGTCGGATTCCGGAGTGATATAAAGACCGTTGGCTCTTGTGTTCGGGTCCGCAGAATAACTGTATCGAACGTTGAGAATGATTTTCGTGAAGTCGATGAACATGGAAAAACGCGCGGCTTCGGGACTATAAAGACCTTTGTCCTTTTCCTTATTCAAGACCGAGGTTTGAAACGAAAGACGTTGGATCGGTTGGATGTTCGCCTGCCACTCGATCACTCTTCCGCCGTTGTTTCCCATCGCTTGATTTCTGAGAACCGGATTGGAGCCGACGTTCGGATCCACGTTCATCGCTTGCGCGTTGGAAGAATGCGGAGAATACGAAAGTCTGTTTGCGGTAAGACTGGAATTGCCGAAGGAACTTCCCGAAACGATTTTCGTGCTGACGTATTCGTTCGGTTTAAAGGAGAATCCCGCCATGGAATAACCCTGATCCTTTTGATCGGCGGTATACGGAAGAGAATTCCCCGTTTTGAGAATCGCGTCCACACCGGGAAGAACGGAATAACTGAGTTCAAAGTTGTCTAACGTGGCTTGGTTGACGCCGGTTTTATCCGAGGTTCCGAACGGGTCGGACTTTCTTCCCCGTGAGGCGGGTGCAAGTTCGGAAAAAGGGTTGAGCGGACGAACCGCGGAGCTCATCTGAATTTTCCCCTGTTTGCCGCCGAAAAAACGGGCTCCGGTCCAAGCGGAATTCTGATCGTTGAACATGGAATCGGGCTGATTGGAACCTAAAGAATTTCGGGAAGGAAACGGATTCCAACCGTTTCCGACTTTTGCAAAACTCGAACCCGGATCGTTCTTCAATTCCAAATCTTTTTCGTAACCTTCCCAAAGGGCGCCGCGTTTCGAACCGAGAATCCGAAATACCTGAATGTCTTTCGGTTCCTCGTGTTTGCCCTTAAGGGTAGGACTGGATTTGGAAGGATCGTTTTTCTCTTCGAGAGGAAGGGATTCTATCTCCTGAAAATTTTCCGGAGTCTTTACTTGAGCGACGGATATGAGTACGCCGAGTCCGAGTGCGGACAAACCACTGACAAGCAAGGAGGATTGAATATTGATCGCCCCGATGAGTCTCATGTTCTATTTTTAATATCGGTAATCAGAGTCGAAGGACCAGAAGCAAACACAAGTCTGGTATTGGACGAAGAGTTTAGGGAGAATAGTTCAGATAGAAAATCTTTTCTCCGACCGTCGGACCGGTTTTGCTTATACAAATCTACGAAAGAATTTTGCGACAAAGACAATAAAGTGACAATAATTCAAAAAAAAAACGAGTTCTGATTTCCTTTCTTCCAAACTGGAATCCGCTCTAAGCTTAGGAAACAAATTTTTTCTTAGATTCTGTCGCATCACTCGGTAAACTTGGGTTTCTATTCGTGTTCTTCCTCTTTTTTCCGGTCGATTCTTTCCTCTATCAAGTGAAACAGACTTCCCTGCGGATATTTTCCGTTTTTACCGAATTTTCCGGCCGGAATCCCAAAAACTTCGGGAATCAGTTCTTCCACGTGGGAACAGGTGAAAATCTGAAATTTTCCCTTATCCATCGCTTTACGGATATGAGAAGGAAGATTCAAATCCCTTAGATTCGCGGTCGGGATATACACCGAATATTTGTCCCGAGAATTTCCGACGATCTGAATGATTTCGTACCAAGCCGCGATCTTTGTGTTCACCGAGCCTACGGGAAGAATTTCCCCGTACTGAGAAAGGGCTCCCGTGACCGCGATGTTTCCCGGAATTTCAAGACCGGAAAGCGCGGAAAGAATCGCAAGAAGTTCCGCGCAACTCGCCGAATCGCCGTCGATGGGAGAATAATTCTGCTCAAAAAGAATGGAAGCGTCCAACCCGAACGATTGGATATGAGAGAACATTCCTTTAATATAAGATTGTAATATAAAAACACCCTTATCATGAAGATCTCCGGAAAGATTCACTTCCCGTTCGATGTTGATAAAGTTTCCGGAGCCGAGCGCGACCCGAGCCGAAACCTGATTCACCTGACCGAAATCGGATAAGGAAGAATGGAGTAAGATCACGGAAAGTCCGTTGATTCTCCCCGTCTTTTTTCCTTTGAGTTGAATCGTGGTCAAACCTTCGCGAACGCTTTCCAGATATCTTCTTTTGTGAACCGCGATTCTTTTTTCGATCGTTTCGATCGCGGATTCGACTTGCGCTTTCGTGATCGGCTTCTTCTCTTTTTTATAAAGAACCAGAAGTTCTCCCACGAAGGTTCTCAGTTCCGCAAAGGAAAGGGAAAGTCTGGTTTTGCTGTCGTTCCAACGAAGAGCGATTTCGAGTAACGTGTCCACCGCCGAAGAATCGAAACCAGGATAGCCCGGTTTTTCCCAGGAGCGAATCAGTCCTCCGAAAAGTTCGAGATTCTTTTTCGTTTTCATCACGGCTTCGTACGGAAGATGGATCTTAAAGGAAAAACTATCGTAGAAATCCGGATCGACGCCCGAGATAAAATCGACTTCGCCCTCTTCTCCCGCGAGAATCAGTTTGAATCTTGTGTTGACCGAAGGATGAAAACGATTCATCTCTTTGGATCCGGTCATTTCGGGAAGAGTTAAAAAGTCGATTCTCCCCGTTTGCAAAACCTCTTTGATGAGAAAATAAAGATTGGAATCTTCCGTAAGAGCGCGCATCGGAAGAAGCAGATAACCTCCGTCGGCTTCGGCCATTTTTCCGGGACGGTATTCTGTGTTTCCCGGAAAACCGGCGAGGGTTAAAAATCCGGGATGAGGATCGCAGATGACTTTGATATTTTTTTTAAGACCGGATATGTATGTTTGAAGTAAGGTCAGGTTGCTTTCAAGTCCCGGACCGGTAATGAGAATGTTGGAAAAAATTCCGGGGTTTTCCAAAGCGGTCGGCAGGGAACTGAGTTCTTCTTTGTGAAAGGCTAAAAAATCGGGAAGTCCGTTTTGCGGTTTTTGTTTTCCCGCGTGGAGTTTGATTGCCGACTGATTGGAAGTTATTCTTTTGATCACTAAAAACGATTCTCCCTTAGGTTCCTACTACGATCAATCAATAAGTACGGAAGCGCTCGGCTCTATCCTTTTTTTCCTAGGATCAGCATCGCGTCCCCGTAGGAATAAAATCTAAATTCTTCCCGAATCGCTTTTTGATACGCTTTTAAAATCAGATCCTTTCCCGCGAACGCGGAAACGAGCAAAAGCAAACTCGAACCCGGAAGATGAAAGTTCGTAATCAAACCTTCGCAACTGTACAGTAGATCGTCGGGACGGATAAAAAGTTCGGTCGCGCCCCAACCTTCTTGGAAAGAATTTGTTGAACGATCATACGCAGACTCGAGCGCGCGTAAGGTTGTGGTTCCGATCGAAACGATTCTTCTTCTTTCTTGTTTGGCTCGGTTTAAAATTTCAACGCTTTCTTTTCCGAGAAAGAATTCTTCCCGATGCAGTTTTTGATTTTGAAAATTTTCTTCGGTGAGAGGTTGAAAGGTTCCGTATCCGACTTTCAATTCCAAGGTGCAAAGGGTGATTTTTTTTTCCCGTAAGGTCGCGAATAATTTTTCCGAAAAATGCAAACCCGCGGTCGGAGCGGCGATCGATCCCGGAGTTTTTGCGAATAGGGTTTGATAACGGATTTCGTCTTCGGAGTTCGCTTCCCTTTTGAGATACGGAGGAATCGGAATCTCCCCGATTTGTTCGAAGTCCTCTTCCGTAAGCGGACGTTCCGGTTTTAAAAAAACGAATTCTTCCTCTTTCTTTTCCACCGCAAACGTTATGCGTCTTGTTTTTTCGTCGGTAAGCCGCGTTCCGTCCTTTAGTTTTTTGGAATTTCGGATCTTACATTTCCAGATTCCGTTGTGCTCTTCCAAAAACATGGCCTCGTGAACTCGCAGTTCCGTTTTGAGATAAACCCTGCGTTTGCTTACCTTGGTGTGATTGGCGACGAGAACGTCCCCTTCCTTCAGATAAGAGACGATGTTCTTAAACGACGGTTCACTCAAGATATTTCCGGAACGTACGTCGAGGACCATCAGTCTGCTTTCGTCCCGGTCGGGCGCGGGATAACGAGCGATTCTTTCTTCGGGAAGAATAAACTCGAATTCTTTGAGGTCTTCAAACAACATCTATTTGCAGTGGATTTGCTGTCGCGTCGCAGGAGAATCTTTTTTCTTTTATCCGTGCCTCCGTTTTCGAATGGGCCGAAAGGAAAGCGTTCTTGATGGAGAATTTTATTGGTTGGCTTTTCGAGTGCCGTTGAAAAGTGTTTCAGAATGCAATTGAGAGATCGAAAAACCTGGATTCTAATCGGAACCGTTTTGTTTTTCACGCTCCTCTTTATCAACGGAATTTCCAAATCCGCAAACCGTTCCGACTTCCGGGATTATTATAACGCATCCGTTCGTTTTACCCAAGGAAACAATTTATACAATCTGGAACAGATCGACGAGATTCTCGCGAAACTTCAATCGGGTGAAATCAAAATCGAAGAGGCGTTTACCCCGAAGGTTTTTCTGCAACTCAAGGATATGATGGAAGGACTCGGTTCCTATATCTACCCTCCTACGTTCGCGTTTTTATTGATTCCGATTTCCTTTTTTCCTTACGAGATCGCTTCGGGAATTTTTCTTACCTTAAACTTTGCGGCCCTGCTCGGTTCCTTATACATTCTTTCGGTCCGATTGAATCGAAAATGGAATCTCGTTTTTTTCGTCGTTCTTTGTCTGCTCAATCTTCGTTTTTTGGAGAATCATCAGAACAACAACCAAGTGGGCTTTCTTCTGATCTTTTTAATTCTCGCTTCCGTTCATACCAGTAAGGATTGGTTGTCCGGTCTGCTTCTCGGGCTTGCGATCGTAATCAAACTCACTCCGGGCGCATTCGTTCTTTTTTTCCTGATGCAAAAAAGGTATTGGGCGATCTTTTACACGTTCGTTTTCAGTCTTTTCTGGATCTTTCTTCCTTGTTTATACGCGCCGCAGTTTACGATCGAGATGACTCTCACTTGGAAACAACTGATCTTGGACAATTATCTCAAGTCTCCTTTGTTCCGTGCTTGGAAGAACAACCAAAGTTTGAACGCGACTCTCGCAAAATACTTTTTGAATTACGCGGACGTTCTCAATCAATCCCAACACGGTTATCCGATCCGGGAACTGAGCGAATCCGTTGTAAAAGGAATTTATTATATTCTTTCCTTGATTCTTGTGATTCCGTTTTTTAAGATCGTTTTCGCGAAAAGAAACGCGGAGTTCGCTCTCGGTTGTCTTTTCGTTTTTTCGGTCATCTTCAGCGGAATTTCCTGGGTGCACGCGTTCGTTTTTCTTTTGTATTCTTCCGCGATTCTTTTGGACCGCACTTGGACCTTTGCGGAGAATTCGATTCTTCCTTTTTGGACAGCGAGCTCCGATTCCGGGTTGAAAAAGATCGGAGATTCCATAAGTTTAATATTCAAAAACGATAAAGTTACTTTCTTTTTCGTCGTCGGTTCGGTTTTGATTCTTCTTTGCAACCGTTCCGTGATCGGAGGTGGAACCGAAGAAAAACTGATGATGGCATCGTATCTTTTATACTTCGCGATCTTTCAATACGTTCTGCTTTTATTCGCTTTAAAATACGAACCTTCTTTTTCCAAAAAAAATTAATACGAACCGAGAACGGACCGCCGACTTTATTATGCCGATTCGAACCAACGAACTCAAATACAAACCTAGGGTCGGAGTGGACGTACGTCCTCTCGCCTACGGAATCACCGGAAATTCAAGATATCTCGCCGAAGTTTTAAGAAGACTGATTACGAGCGAATCCCCGCTCGAATACTATTTGTATTCGAATAAACCGATTCATACGGTGTTTTACGATATTCTTTCCAACGTAAATTCTCGTTTTTTTATGACCGGAAAACTTCCCGGAGTCGCTTGGCTCAACTGGACGATTCCGAAACGAATCAAAAAGGATCGACTCGATCTTTTTTGGGGAACGTTACAACTGCTTCCTCTTTCCTGCGGAAACGCGTTGACCGCGGTGAACTATCACGATCTCAACTTTCGTTCCGCGCCTGAGACGATGACGACCGCGAACTATTGGCAACATAGAATTCTTTCTCCGAAAACGTTGAACCGGGCCGATCTTGTGTTTTGTCTTTCCGAAAATACGAGACAGGATATTCTGAAATTCAGAAAGGATTTGGATCCGAAGTTGAAAGTCGTATATCCCGGAGTGGAATCCTTTCCTTCTTTGAGAGAACCTCTTCGTAAACTTCCCGAAAATTTTTTATTTACTATCGGAACGCTCGAACCTCGAAAGAATTTGGGAACCTTGATCGAAGCGTATCGAAAATTGAAACGGGAGAATTCTTCCTATCCTTTTCCGCTTGTAATCGCGGGTCGTTTGGGTTGGAAGTCCGAAGGTCTTACGCAACTGTTAAAGGAAGGAACGCTCGAGTCCGAAGGAATTTTTTTCGTAGAGAATCCGGCCGACGAGGTCCTTGCTTGGCTTTATCAAAAATGTTCCGCGTTTTTATTTCCGTCGATTCACGAGGGATTCGGTCTTCCCTTGCTCGAGGCTTTGCGAGAAGGAAAAATTTGCGTGGCATCGGACATTCCTGTCTTTCACGAAATTTTGGAACGAGGAACGGACTTGTTCGCGGAACCTTTGAACGTGGATTCCTGGGTTTCTTCGCTCGCACAACTCGCGCAGAAAAAACTGCAAAGAGAACGCGTCTGGGACGCTTCCCAATGGACCTGGGATCAAACGGCGAAAAAAATCGAAGACGGTTTGATCGATCTTTGGAAACACAGAAAGGAATTGCAGCATTAAGAATATGAAACAGAACGAAAAAAAGATCTATTCCGGTTGGGAATCCTTAAATGCGGACGAAGTTTCTTCGGGAGCGCCGATCCGATTGAAGATCAATCCGATCCCTCCGATTTTTACTACGCTGATCGTCTTTGCGGTGTTATACGGATGTTTCCTCGGCGGAGAATTGGCCGCGTCGTATCTGCGGAAGTTCGTCGATTTTCTTCTGATTCCGAAGGTATTGAACCTTCCGATCCTACAGGACGAAAGGTTGTATCTCGCGGTCGGTTATCTTACCTTCGGTTATATCGGATTCGCGTTCCTTTTGGATTGGATTCGTTTTATCGGAAGAACCTGTTTTACGGCCGTTTCTCTCAAAGGCGACGTTCTATTTTTGGAAACGAAAAGTCTTTTGGGTAAGAACGTGTTTCAATGGAACCGCAAACAAAGCGGGATTCAGATCGTGCACAAAACGGGTTTGTTTCGGAAAATTTTCGGTTTGGAAAGAATCATTGTGGTCACTCCCGATCTGAGATCCGAAGGAATCGCTTCCGAATTCGGAATCCATTCTCCGTTTTTCTTTCGCTCTCAAAACCGGAATCTGATCCAAAACCTTTTTAAATATTAGAATATTAGTATGTTCTTAATGGAAAAACGAGGCCCCGGAGAATTGAAACCTTTTCTGCAATCGTTTTTTCGGTCGGATCGTTTGTCGGAACAAATAAAAAAGAATTCTCGACAAAAGAAAACGAAACTTTCAAACACGCGACATCGGAACTCGAAGTAAATCCCGGATGAAATTTTCTTTTTTACAAAATAGGATCTTTTTCGCGTTTCTGATCCTTTTTATATTCTGCGTTTTTCTTTTCGATCTGCGTTTTCTTTCCAGGCACTATGATTGGGACGCGATCGTCTACGCATACAATATCAATTCGGATCTTACCTGGAGAATTTTCTACAACCCGCATCACCTCGGTTTCGAAAGTACGGGTTATCTGTATCTCAAACTTTGGAGAGAATTGTTCGGCAAGGATTCCGTGATGTTCGGTCTTCGTTTGAGAATTCTCGTTTCCGCTCTTCTGTTTCTTTTCTGTTTTGTCTGGATCTACCGAAAGATCTACTCGGACACGTTAGGCGCCATTGTCCTCGGTCTTGCGATTCATTTCTCGCAGGGATTCTGGTTTTACGCGCAACACAACGATACTCCGCTCGTACATTCCTGTTTGACCGCTCTTTTATATCTTCTTTGCGTTTACTTTGCGAAGAAAGGACATTCTCCCGTTTCGGTTTCGATCCTTTTCTGCATTCAGCTTTTTGGAGTTTATTTTCATCAATCGGATATTCTCTTTTTGCCTTTGGTTCCGATTTCGATTTTGTTTTCGCAAACGTGGAAGGGAAAGGAATTTCTTCTTTCCGCAAAGTTACGATATCTTTTCGTTTATTGTTTTCTTTTGGTGGGAATTCTCACGCTCTCTTATCTCTACGTGGGATTTATTTTATTAAATCGAAATCTTTCCGCATCTCTCGACAGCGAAAGAAATTTCGCGAACTGGCTTTTTTTATACGCTACCAAGGACAAATGGGGAAATTCTCCCGAATCGAAAAACTACGTGATGAATTTTTATCGCGGGATCGGGGACGCGTTTTTGAACTTCGAAGGCGTAAAGAACGGTTTGAGAGTGCGTCTGCACGATTGGCGACAAAGGGAGGCGCTTCCCTACAATCTCAATCTCGCGTTTTGGGTTTCCATTCTCATCCTTTTTCTTTTGAACGTTCGAAACGTCTGGAAACGTTTTCGAATCGAAGTCGTATTAATTTCGTTTTGGTTAATTCCTTCGATCGTGTTTTATACTTGGTGGGAAGGTTATTTTTTCGAATTTTGGGTGGGAGCTTCGATCGGTATGATTTTGTTCGCGGGATTGACCTTGAAGTCGTTGGAGTTTCGCACGTTCGCGTTCGGTAGCAGGGCTTTGTTTCATTCCTTGATTTTTTCTTGGTGTCTTCTTTTGTTTTTGGTCAATTTTTCGTTTTCGACCTATCCTCGTTCCGTAAAAAAATCCGTTAGCTATATCGAAGGAATCGAGTTTAAGTTGGATTCGATTCTTCCCGAAAAAGTTTATCCTCCCGAGACGGAAAAAACGGGGATTTTCGCCGTGGAATCCAAACCTCCAAGACCTTAAATTGAAGTTGTAAGGAAATTCAATTTTGAAAAACTGCTCTTCAGGTCTTTTAAAATACTGATTTAGACGAAACATGCTCTTTAACTCGCTTCATTTTCTATTCTTTTTTCCGATCGTCCTCATTCTCAATCATTTGCTCAAGGGAAAGATCCAAAGAATTTTTCTTCTCGCGGCAAGTTTTTATTTCTACATGTCTTGGAGAAAAGAATTCATCATTCTTTTGCTCTATTCGATCGTAATCGATTATTTCGCGTCCTTAAAAATCCAAGCGGCGGCTCCCGGTTCGCAAAGAAGAAAAGTTTGGCTCGTGTTGTCCCTCGTAACGAATCTGGGATTACTCGCCTACTTTAAGTATACGAACTTTCTTTTGGGCGTGGTAAACGATCTGACTCCGGTTGCGGGTTTTAAATTCGCATATTACGATATCATTCTTCCCGTGGGAATTTCGTTTTATACGTTTCAATCTTTGAGTTATACGATCGACGTATATCGCGGACAAATCGAAGCGAAAAAATCCTTTTTGGATTTTGCTCTGTATGTTTCCTTTTTTCCGCAGTTGGTCGCGGGTCCGATCGTACGCGCTCAGACTTTCTTCCGTGATTTGGACGTTCCTCTTGCGGTTAAGAAGGAAGACATTCAAATCGCATTCGCTCAGATCCTGATCGGTTTTACCCGTAAGATCGTGTTCGCGGATAACCTCGCGAAGGTCGTGGATTCCACGTTCGCCAATTACGCGACTTTAAACCCGATCGAAATCTGGACCGGCGCGCTCGCGTTCGGTTGGCAGATTTATTTCGACTTCGCGGGTTATACGGACATCGCGATCGGAGTCGCGCGTCTTTTCGGTTATAAGTTCGATCCGAACTTCAACTTCCCGATGGTCGCTCGAAACATCACCGATCATTGGTCCCGTTGGCATATTTCCTTTTCGACTTGGATTCGGGATTATATCTTTATTCCGCTCGGAGGTTCGAGAGGAAACGCGTTCTTAACGTATCGGAACATTTTCATCACTTGGTTTTTCGCGGGAGTTTGGCATGGGGCCGCGTATCATTTTATCGGCTGGGGACTCTGGCAAGGTATTATGATTCTTGCACATAGAGAATATGCAAAAACGAGAATATCCTCTTTCTTGAACGAAAAGGGAGGAATGGTCTACGATATTTGCGCGAGAATTTTTACGATGTTCTGCCTAACGTTCGGGTTTATCATGTTCCGCGCGGAAACGATGGAAAAGGCAGTTCCTATGATGAAGTCCCTTCTCTTTCTCGGTCCGGACGGTTTTGTCGGAGTCAAAGGATATTCGAATTATATGTACGGGCTTCTTTTGCTCGTTTGTTTCGTGGCTTCCTATCTGTTTGCTAAGAACAATATCGAAAAGATGGTTCAAAGCCGTTGGAAGTTCGTTCTGTTTTTTCTCGCGAACGTCTTTATGCTTTTGATTTTCGGAATCACGGAAAGTCAGAGCTTTCTCTACTTTGCGTTTTAGGACAATCATCCGTTATGAAAGAATATCTTGCGTTTATCAAAGATTCGAAATTCTGGATTCCGGTTTTGATTCTTGTGTTTCTCGAAACCGGAATGCAATTCGGTTGTTATCGTCCTTTTCTTAAAAAGAATTCGTACGCGGCCAACGTTTCGAGAATCACGAACCACGTGATCGAAAAACAAAACGAATTCGATCCGGACGTTTTGATCGTCGGAACATCGGTCGCGTATCAAGGATTGTCCCTTCCTCTTTTGAACAGAGAACTCGCTCCTTTGGGAAAAAAAATCCAATCGATCGCGATTCCCGGGACCGAATTGATCGTTCAGGATCTCGCCGTTTTAAAAACTCTTCCCCACTTTAAAAAAGTAAAAACCGTGGTTCACGTTTTCGAGATCACAACTCCTTGGGTCGGTCAAAAAATTCTGAACTTGCATACGCTTGCGATGATCTCCGAGTTTGATCGTTTGCAGGTTTATCCGAGAATTTACGATTTCGGTTACGACGTAAACGCGGACGATCTCGCTTATATCACCCTGAAATCGATCGCTTATCGAAGAGACATTCAGGATTTGATCCTAAATCCTTCCAAAAGAATCAAGGACATAGGCAAACGTCTTAAAAAGGAAAACTCGGATCCTTGGGATTACGAGAATTCTTACAAAGAAAAAATCAGCATGTATCCGATTCAGAACATTCCGGATTGTGTCGCAAAAACCGATCCAGCAAACGGACAACCGATCCCCGAAGGTTCCGATCGTTTTCATAAGAAGGCGATCTTTGATACTTGTATCATCTCGAGCAATCCACTGACCAACGCGAACGAAGACGCGGTGACGAAACAATACTTCGATCGATTGAAAATTCTTCACGATGAGATTCGTAGAATCGGAAAAGAAAACGGGCAGGAAATCAAAATCGTCGGAATGATCGCTCCTTACAGTCAGTTGATTCAACAGTGGAGATTGCCCGAACGAAACGAGGTTTGGAAACGGGAACTCGCGAGAATCCATCCTTCCGATCCGGTTTCTTTACTCGATTATCAGGATCTTTTGGACGGACCGGACAACGGAGATTACTACTACGATCTGATCCATCTCAATTCGATCGGAATGTTAAAACTTACTTCCGAATTCGCAAAAGATTTAAAATCGGTCCTGAGTAAGGAAAACAAATGATCTTTACTTCCACCCTCTTTCTTCTTTTCTTTCTTTGTGTTTACGTTTTTTACTGGGCTTACGACGGAAGAAAATACAGAGAATGGGTGATCGTAATCGCGTCCCTGGTTTTTTACGCGACCTGGAGCATTCCGTTTCTCTTTCATCTATTAGCGATTCTTTATATTAATTATCTTGCGATTCAAAGTCTTTTTAAAAGGAAAAATCTCGGAGTTCTTAGGGCGGTCGTCGTTCTGGATCTGATCAATCTGGGAGTTTTTAAATACTTTTACTTTTTTACGGATAACTTATACGCTTGGAGCGGCTGGGGATTTTTGGATCAGAAGACGTTCGGTTTTCACATCATTCTCCCTTTGGCGATCAGTTTTTATACGTTTCAGATCATCGCGTTCGTCGTGGACGTCTATCGCGGAAAAATCACGGAAGACTGCGGTTTTTTCAGATTCGTTTTGTTCATCCTATTCTTTCCGCAGTTGGTCGCGGGTCCGATCATGCGACATCAGGATTTTTTTCCGATCCTCGATAAGGTAAGAATCAAACCTTCGTATGTGTATGCGGGGCTTTATCTTTTGGGGCTTGGCATCGCGAAAAAGATTTTGATTGCGGATAACATCTCTTCCTTGGTCGATCCCGTTTTTAGAAATCCTTCCGAATACGACGGTTATTCTCTTTTTCTCGCGGTGCAGGGTTTTACTTGGCAGGTGTATTGCGACTTCAGCGGTTATACGGACATCGCTCGGGGTTGTGCGTTTCTGATGGGATTTAACATTCCCGTAAACTTTCGCGCGCCTTTTTTCAGTCAGAGCATTCAGGATCTCTGGAGAAGATGGCATATCACACTCGCGACCTGGCTTCGGGATTATATCTACATTCCGTTAGGCGGTTCGAGAACTTCCGAGCCGAAGGTTTACGTAAATCTCATCGTCACATTCACGTTAGGCGGTTTTTGGCACGGAGCGAGTTGGACGTATGTGATCTGGGGTTTTTGGCACGGAATCTGTCTTACGATCGATCGTTTGATGGATCGGCTCGGAATTCCCAAGTTGCCCGAAAAAGGAATCGTTTGGTTCGTGATCCGAGCGTCCTTCGTTTACGGAATTTTCGTGATCGGCGCGGTGTTCTTTCGTTCTCAGACGTTAGGTGACGCTTGGCATATCCTTTTTCACGGAGTTCAATGGGCCGCCGAACCCGCAAAACACGTTTTGAGAACCGATCTGGTGGCTCCGTTTTTGATCGGAGGATTTTTGCTCCACACTTTGGAATATTTCGAAAAGGTTCCGCGTTTTTATTTCAAACATCAGAAAATCGTAATATCCGTTTTTCTAATCCTTTTGGTTCTACTTCTTTCCAATTACGCGGGTAAGGGTCAGGACTTTATCTACTTTCAGTTTTAAGGAGGAATCATGAGTTCCCAAAAACAAACAACATGGATTCCTTTGTTCCGTAAAAAACTGCTCTGGGTTCCTTTGGCGTTTTTTATCTTCGCGTTTTCCTTGGACCGGGTTTTATCCTCGCAATGGGTGAGGCCTTACACGGAAGCGGGTGCGGAATATTATTTTTATGAAATGAAAGACAGGGTTCTTGCGGCATTGGTAAAGAATAAGGCGGCCGCGAAACCGGAAGACAAAACCTTGATCTTTTTCGGAACCTCGCACATGGGAGAATTCTCCCTCGAAACGATCCGCAAAAAAAGAAAAGACCTCATCGTTTACAACTTCTCCGCGCCTTCCGCGCCTTTTTCGTATCACAACTACAATCTGGAAAAGATTCTCTCCGCGGGAGTAAAACCCGATTACGCGATCTTGGAATTT
Organism: Leptospira kmetyi serovar Malaysia str. Bejo-Iso9; assembly: GCF_000243735.2. Taxonomy (NCBI): domain Bacteria; kingdom Pseudomonadati; phylum Spirochaetota; class Leptospiria; order Leptospirales; family Leptospiraceae; genus Leptospira; species Leptospira kmetyi. Next base: position 130,495 of record NZ_AHMP02000001.1, read on the forward strand.
TATCCGGATTCGATGACCGATTTTTGCAATCGTTATCCTCTTCGTTATTCGTACGACCTTCCGTATTTTCTGCGTTATGCGACCGAGTTTTCCACGAACGACTGGGATACTTTTTTAAGATCCAGAGTTTTTAGGACGACCGTCTTTCCTCCTCGTTTTAAGGAAGCGATGGCGAGAATCAAGGACCCGAGTTCCATGACGATGATGCTCGCGATCCGGGATCTTCTGATGAACGAATCCGATAAGTTCAACGGAGGAATTCCGAACGTTCTTCTTACCAACACACCTCCCGAACGATTGGAAGAAGAAGCCGCGAAATACTACAACGACGTCTATCGTTATATCCAAATTTCTTCCGTACAAAAAAGATTCCTGTTTCAGTTTTTGGAAACCGCGGAAAAGAACGGAGTCAAAGTGATTCTTTGGTCTCCTCTACTTTTCGAAGGTTTGGAAAAAAGGGTTAAGTCCGCCGAGTTCTATCCCAAATGGGAGAATATCCGCAAAGACGTATTAGAATTTAAGAATGTATATCCTCTCGATATGAACGATTTCCGCGCGCAAGTGCAATGTCAGAAATACATCGATCCGCATCATTTGAGCGGAGGATGTTATCCCGAACCGACAGAAATTCTCGTGGATCGTTTGGACGCGCAGAGATGAGCGAGACCGAACTTTCTCTCAAAGAGGCTCAGACAAAGGTGGACGAATGGATCTCCAACTTCGGAGTTCGTTATTTTTCCGAGCTGACCAATCTCGCGATCTTGGTGGAGGAAGTGGGAGAATTCTCCAGATTGATGGCCCGAAAATACGGGGATCAATCCTTTAAAAAAGGAGAAGATCCGGAAGGAATTCCGAAAGAGATGGGGGATATTCTTTTCGTTTTGATCTGTTTGGCCAATCAGATGGGGATTTCTCTCGAAGACGCGTTACGCGCCACCTTAAAGAAAAACACCGAAAGGGACAAAGATCGTCACAAGGAAAATCCTAAACTGAGTTCCTGATCATTCTTTCTTAACAGCTAAATGCAATTCTTTTAAATTAGAATTTTTGAAACTGTTTAATACGAACACGAATTTCCCGTAGCCGACTTCCTCGTCGCCGTAAATCCAAACCACGGCGCGGTTGAATTCTCCTTTGGAAACGAGTTTTTTCCAGTCGCTTTCGCTCAGATCCGATCCCGCATAACGCAGATTTCCGTTCTTTAAAAGAAAAATTTCCTTTTTCGTTCCGGTTCCTCCCGACTCTGCGTTCGCTTTGGGAAGAGCGACCGGCAACGTATGAACCTCTTTTTGAAAGCTCATCGCGACCATCGCGAAGATCAAAAGGATAAACACGACGTCCAACATGCTCGTCATGTCCAAGGGAGAATCTTCCCCTTCCAAAAGACTTTTTCGCCGGGAAGGATTCTTTTTCATTCCGAGGATTTACCGGCGACTGGATTCGTTTCGTCGAGGGAGGATTTGATTTCGATTTCCGTTTTATGAAGAACCGTTCTTAAATATTGAAATCCCAACACGGAAGGAATGGCGACACAAAGACCTTGGATCGTCGTGTTGAGCGCGAGTCGGATTCCTTCCGAAAAAATTTCAAGACTTACCGTGCCCGCGTTTTTCATTTCCTCGAACGCGACGGAAATCCCGATCACGGTTCCGAGAAGTCCGAGCATCGTCGCGATTCCCGCGAGATTTCGAATCCAAGAGATCATCGACTCGGGACCGAAAAATTCCCGAGTAAAAAACTCATCGGGGTCTTCGAGAAAAAATTTTAAGTTCGGGTTTGGTTCGGTTTTGTTTCCGTTTCGATCCCCGCCTTGAAGACGAAACAGGATTTTTCTTTTGAGAATGGGAAGGAAGCTGAGAACTCTGATAAAAAGTCCGAGATTGATGAAACTTACGATCAGGATGAGAATGGAAACCCATCCCCCTTTTGCAAACAAGGCTTCCACGTTAAACAAACCCCCGAGATTAGGAGCAGATTGTCATTTCCTTTCCGTTTGTCATTCTAAACTTACATCGTATAAAACTCTTCTTGCCAAGCGGCAACATTCTAAAATCATTTCATTCACGTATGTCCGAATTTCAAATGCCTCAAGTCGATCGCAAAGCCGGTTTTGTTCGGGAGAACTTCAACAAGATCGCGGAAAAATACGATCGATTCAACGATTGGAACAGCTTTCTTCTGCACCGCCTTTGGAAGAATCGTTTGGTTTCAGAGGTGGAAAAGAATCTTCCGAATCATCTGCAAGTTATGGATCTTTGTTGCGGAACCGGGGATATTTCTTTGCGTTTGGAAAATTCTCCCTCGGTCGATCACGTTACCTGCGTCGACTTTTCCGAGAATATGCTCGAGATCGCAAAAACCCGTCTTGTAAAACAAGCCGCTCAGGGCCGGGTTCGTTTCGAGGTCGGAGACGCGACCGCGCTGAAGAATTTTAAAAATTCTCAGTTTGACGCGGTTTCGATCGGCTTCGGTCTACGCAACGTGGACGATCTTCCCAAAGCGCTTCGTGAAATTTACCGCGTTCTGAAGCCGGGAGGTTTGTTTTTGAATCTGGACGTGGGTAAGGTGAAAAATCCTTTGATCCGTTGGTTTGCCGATTTTTATTTTTTTAAGATCGTTCCGATTCTCGGTTATATTCTTTGGGGTGGTAAGAATGAAATGTTCGATTACCTTCCCGTTTCCTCTCTTTCTTATCCCGATCAAGAAACTCTAAAGTCGATTTTGGAATCGCAAGGGTTTACTCCGGTCACCTTTAGGAACTTCGTTTTCGGAAATGCGGTTCTTCATATCGCTCGAAAGCCTTTTTAAAAGACATAAGAAATGTCTAAAATGGCATTTGAAGTACAAAAAAGTTTTTGATGAATCTTTAAAAATACCCTATAATTCCGAGTCCGAATAGTATTTAATATGTAGTACTCTTCGTCTTTTATTCTAATAAAAAAAGGGATATAGGGATCATGAAGAAGATTCTATTATTACTGCTTGTCGTGGGCATTGCAGTCGGTTGTAACCATAAAAAGAAAGGGGCGTTGTGGCCTCTTCTTGCCTTACTCAATCAGGACACAAGTTCCTCGAACTCCAATGGCCAATCCGGCGTCGCGACCGAAACGGCAAGCGCGTCCAACGGCGGCGGGGTCGTTCTCGTAGACAATACGGGAAGCAACGGAAGCGTGACGTATTATCCGTCCGCTTCGGGAAGTTCGTCGCCTGCGTCGACTTCCGGTTCTAGCAACAGCGGTTCCGGTTCGAATGCGAGTGGTTCGTCCGGCACATCCAATAGCGGATCTTCTTCGAGCAGTAGTTCTTCGTCTTCTTCCGGTGGGACCGATTCCGGTTCCTCCAGCTCCAGCACTTCCAACGACGGATCTTCCTCCGGAAGTAATTCTTCTTCCGGTTCATCCGACAATACCGGTTCGAGTTCGAGTGGAAGTTCTTCCTCGGGTTCCGGTGACAACGTTGCGTCCGGTGGTTCTTCTTCCGGGGCCACAGGATCCGGATCTACGGGAACCGATACGGGCGCGAACAACAGCGGTTCTTCCAACAATTCTAATAGCGGAAGCAATTCCGGATCTTCCAATTCCGGTTCTGGATCTTCGAGTGATTCCGGTAGTTCCGCTACTGGAAATAATACCGCACCTCCGGTTACCGGCGTGATTACGGTAAACGACCAAGTAGGAACCGCTCCGTTTACCTACAACACCGTTCAAACGATTCCGTTGAACTTAGTCGTTACGGACAAACAATCCAAACCGGTAATCGGCGCGACCGTAATCGTTTCCGACAATCAAGGAAACATTCTCTTCCAAGGAATTTCCGATAACACCGGAAAAGTAAGCGGAACGATCACCATGGAAACCGCGGTCGGCCAAATCACTTTGGAGATCACCGCAAACGGAGAATCGATCACGAACGTAATCAACTTGATCAACGTGATCGGAATCAATCGTGAAATCAAATACGAGATTCTTCTTCCGGTCGTAACGGCTCCTACCGATACGGACAAGGACGGAGTTCCCGATACTTTGGATGCATATCCTCAGGATCCGACCCGTTCTTCCTTGATCCGAATTCCTTCGGAAGGTGTGAGCACCGTCGCTTATGAGGATTTGTATCCGAGCGCTGGCGACGCGGACTTAAACGACTACGTGGTTCATATCCGTAACGAAGAAGACTTAAACGCCGTGGGCGACGTGATTCGTTTGAGAGGAACGTACCAACACGTCGCAAGAGGTGCCGGTTACAAACATACGTTCTTTATAAAACTTCCGGTTTCGGTCGGAGCTAAGTACAGCAGAAAAGTCGTAAGAGATGACGGAAAAGAAATCACCGCGCTCAATACGATCAACGTTTCTTCCGCAGACTTAAACGCGGGGATTCAGATTCACGAAGAATCGAACAAGACCACTTCCAATCCGAACGTAAATCCGGGCGGAGTTTATAAGCCGGGACATATCGCGACGATCGAGATCGTGTTCAATTCTCCGGTAAAAAAATCGGCGATCGGAAATTATCCGTACGACATCTTTATCAAGGTGATCAACACGGGTAAAGAGATCCACTTCCCCGGACTTTATAAAAACGCGAACGGAACGGACAAATATCTGGATTCCAATCAATTCCCTTGGGCGATTTTGGTTCCCGGATCTTGGAAATATCCGTATGAAGGTTTGGATATTCGTAAGGACACTCAGACCGGTTATAAGGAATTCAACCTCTGGGTGGCTTCAAAGGGAACTTCCTACAAGGATTGGTATAAACATATCACCAACGAAGCGAAGGTCTTCCCGGTTCCGGATGTGGAATCCGAGCTGATGGGATTTTTACTCAACTCGGTGAAAAAGAACGCGATTCTTGTGGCGATTCTTCTGATGGCCGCGGGCGCGACCGCCGCGTATCTTTTGAAAAGAAGGATGCTTTCCCGAGCCTAAGCGATCAAAAGCGAGGGGGCATATTCCGATATTTAAAAGGAATATGTTCCTTTTCTTAGGATCCGAAGAATTCTTTATACCCCTTTTGAAATTCGGTACGGCGGTTTCCGCCGCCGGATTTTATTGGTTTTTCTATCGCAACACCTATTATCATCCCAATCGAAAGACTTTCGATCTTTCCGCGATCTTCTCCGGAATTTTCACGGTAGGACTTTCCATCTTCCCCGAACTTTTTGTTCAACAATATCTGGATGAGAATTCCCATTTCGATCGCGCGTTTCAAGGAAGTTCCCTTTTGGAGGAAATTCCGAAACTGATCGTAATCCTCTGGTATTTTAAGGGATTAAAATCCGTGTACAACACTTCGGACGGGATCTATTTCGGACTTACGTTAGGCGCTTCTTTCGGACTTGTGGAGAATCTTCTCTATTCTCCCCTTCTCGATTTCTGGCCTTTGTTTCTCCGAGCGGTCACCTCGCTTCCGATCCATACGTTTACCGGCGGAATCTACGGTTACGCTGTGATGCAGTATTATCATTCGAGGCCGTCTTCGTTTAATTTTCTCGGGATCTTTTACAGTTTTCTCGGATGTTTTATTCTGCACGGAACCTTCAATTACATTTTGCTCATAGACGGAGATTCGGTCGTTCTGCTTCCTTTGATTTTGGCGACGGGATTTTTCATTCTGGAGTATCTGCTTACGGTCTCGCAGAACATTCTTCCCATAGAGGTTTTACAATCGATCGGCTTGTATCGGGACGACTATAAGGTCGTTTCCAAGTTCACCCGTTACGATTCTTGGATGCGTTCGAGTCAGAATCAGATCCAAAAAGCCGGTCCGATCCCTTTGTTTAGACAACTTACAAAAGGGAAAGTCGCGGTTTCTATTTTTCTTTTTTTGATTCCAACTTTATTATATTCGATTTATCTAAAATTTCCGGAAAGAATTCCGGTTTTGCTGGGAGGAATCAGAATCTCCGAATTCATCGGGCTTTTTTTGGTGTATCCGATCTGGCTTTGTATTCTGATTCTTTTTAGAGGGATTCTCAATCCTAAATTCTTTCGGGAAAGAATTCTCAAGATCCCTCTTTTTATCGCGGTTTCCATCGTTCAGGAGGAAAGGGAATATCATTCGCTTGCGTATTCTCTTTCGGGAAAGGGATTTTATTCACCGATCGAAAAAACCTTGGTCATAGGAGATCGTGTTTACGTAACGTTTTACGTGGCGGGAAAGGAATTTCAAAACATTCTCGCGATCCCCGTTTGGTTGAACGTAAGAGAGGACGATCCCGAGTTCGAACCCGGGGCCGTTTTTATTTTCGTACGTGCGCCTTGGAAACTTCTTTTCTGGAGATTATTCGTTCGGACCAAACAACAGTTTCAGAATCTTCTGAATCAGATCGCACGTCCGGGCGGATCATCGCACTCGATTTAAACCGTCGAAGTCTTCCGCAAAAATTCCGAAGTCTTTGATGCGGCTTTCGAAAAAAGAACCGGAAAGAATTTCCGCGCGAAGATACTTCGCACGATCCGGAACCGCAAGGCCGACTGCGCTCGCGTTCGAATACAACGGAAGCGTTTTGGATTGGATTTCGATCCAATCCGGTCCGAGAAAGGACCATCGAACGTAAACCTTTTCGTCTTTGGAAAGTTTTTTATCCGCGGGAATAAACGCTCTGAGATTGATCGGAGCTCGGCTCGCCAGAACCCAGGTCGCACCGGATGAGAATTCGTGATAACGCAAACCGTTCTGGATCAATCCTTGGCGTTTCGCCATCAACTGATACGACTTCAATTCCGCATAACGGAACTCGGGGCCGCGTAGATTCGGAGCAATGCCGACTAACGCGTAAAACAGGATGAAGGTTCCCGCAAGAAGCGCGAAAAGGTTGAAACCCCCTCCGATCGCTTTGTGAGGTTGTCTCGCTTGAGGAGCGGAAGACGCGATCAACCAAAGACAAAAGAACGCCGCGCTTCCGCTGCTTCCCGTCCAAGGCATAAAAAACAAAACGATCGGCAAAAGAAGAATCAAAACCTTCCAATGATCGCGTAACGCGATTTCCAAACCGATCCAGGTTAAGAATAAAACCGTAAACAAAACTCCGCCGTCGTGTAAAAGAAAAACGAAGGAAGTAAGACCGAGTTCTCGGATTCCGCCCGGAGGAACCGGGTTTGTGGATCTGGAATCGATCCAGTTTAAAACGAAGGTCCCGGGACCGTTACCGAGCCATACGGATTGTTTGGCCCAGTTCCAGGCCGATCTAGTTTGAATCCAACCTTCTCCCCAATACAAATCCAAAAATCGTACGAAGGTTCCGCCCGGTCCGCGATATCCTTTCGTCCACGCTTGATGCAGTTCCTGCCAAGATTCGTAAGACCACGGAAACGATCCGATCCAAACGATCAAAATCAAAAATCCGATCCATAAAAGTATCGCGACCGGGATATAAGCCCATCGGACCCAACGGTTTCTGATTTTCGGAAACGCGCCGATCGAATAAGAATACATTAGAAGAATGGAAAGTAAGATCCAAGAACCCGCGCTGAAATGTTTGCCCAAAACGATAAAGGGAAGAATCAACCCCGCGCTGAGCGCGATTTTGGTAGGAGTTCTCCAGCTTCTGGAATGAAGATAATGAAAAAAATACGCGATCAACAAAGGAAAAAACCAATTCAAGGAACCCGTATCCGCCAAAAAACCGGAAACGGAATACGAACCTCCCGCGCTCGGAGTAAACGGAATCACGGAGTAACGGGTCAAACCTTGAATTAAGAATAGTATAATATTCAAAAATACTCCCGCAAAAAGACCCTGTCTCCAATATTTAACGGGAGAATCGCTTTCGTGAGAGGACGCTTCTTCCGCCAAAAAGTAAAGAATCGCGAGCATCCAAGAACCGATAAAATCCAAACTGAGACCGAACGCGTATCTCGAACTGATTCCCGGCAGATACACCGTGTCTAAAATTCCGAACCCCTTAAACGGAGGCGCGTTGAAATACACGAAAAACCGTTCCAAAAGAAACAAACCTAAAAAGATAAGAATCCCCGTTTTCGGATTTTGATAAAACGGAAGAGATGATTTATAAGGGCGATTGATGTAAAAAAAACGGAAGATCGGATCCTCTTCGTTCACCGTTTGGGAATGAAACGTGGAGATGTACTGTCTTAGGAAAATTCCGAAGATCGCTCCCGCAAAAAGACCGCTCAAAGAACCGAATATTACGGTTTTATCATATAGAAGTCCCGGCAAAACGAGGGCGCCCGCCATTGTGAACATTCTTCCCGGCTTGCGGTGATAGAGATTGGGAACGAATCCGAAAAGAAACTGGATCATTCCGATCGCGACAACCCCCGCTCCTTCGGTCGCTCTTACGAAAAGAAAACTTCGGAACAAAAGATACGATGCGATGGAACAGAGAATGAGTCCGAAAAACGTGGGAGTTCGAAGGGGTCTTAATTTATTGAATAATCCGGGCACGAATAAAGAGGATTTTGTAAAAAGACCCAGATTTCAATCGAAAAATGCGTTCAAACAACGCTACTGAAAAATCGAAAATTCTCCCCTTTCTATAAAAAGGTAGAATCGTTTCCTGAATTTACGGACTGGAGTTGGATGAATTTAGAATGAGGAGAATCGGGAACGAAATCAATCGTCCATCGAATCCATATCGGATGGGATCTTATACGCGCCGGTAAGACTTCCGGCGTTGCTCTTGCGAGCGAAACCTTTTCCTTTGGAAAGGGTTTCTGCGAATTCTACTGTATAACGAGTCCAAGGGATCGCTTTGAGGCGGGCGATCGGGATTTTTTTACCGGTTCCCTCGCAGATTCCGTACGTGCCGTCTTCGATTTTTTCTAATGCGACGTCGATTTCGCGGATGGTTTCGATCTCCGCTTCGGAAAGAACGGAACTCAAAGTCTCTTCGTTGATTTCGGAAGCGATATCGGCGATATCGCCCATTTCTTTCAAGCCGGACGGTCTGCTGTTATCTTCCCAGTGGGCATACTTTTCCAAGAGAGCGTTTTTCTTCTCAAGGAGGAGCTCTGAAATTTCTTGAAGAGCTTTTTTATCGTATGCCGGTGCCGGTTTTTTTGCAGTCATCCTGTTACCTGGAAATCTTAGACCTTGGTTTCCTTGTATTCGGTGTGTTTTCTGCAAAATTTGCAGAATTTTTTAGTAACCAATTTTTCAGTTTTGGCCTTCTTGTTCTTGGTAAGAAGATAGGTGCTTCTTCCTTTTGAACAACCTGGTTCCTGACAAACGAGCTTGATAATTTCTCTCATGGCGCTACTGTCTCGATTTCAATAAATTCCTCATCAGTAGACGGGATAACCCGCACTTTCAGTCCAACTTTTCTAAAAATTTGGAAATAAGCCCCAAAAACGGTCGTACTGGAGGTTGTATTCTGCTAGAAAATGGGAGAGGGCTTAAAAATCAAGGAGGAATAGTTAAAATTCTCGAAAAAGACGGGAAATTCGTTGTAATGGAAACGCAGGAATCGGACCCGGAAGTTTTTAGCGACAATCGGAATATCGAATTCCATTGTTTTTGGCCGAAGCTCCCACTGTAACAGTTGCCGTTTGGGAAAGTTCGGCAAGTTGCGGAATTGTGTTTTTTTCGCAGACCCAACGCACGGTATTTCCCTGAACATCGAGGTTCCCACAACCTCCGATATAAGATAGATTGCGCCAAATCATCACGTCCAAGTTTCGAAATTGGATCTTTTGAGCAGATCCTTGGGAATAATGAACGATTCCGATTTTGTAAGAATTCCCTCCAAAAAAACTATAGGTCCACTCGTATTCCGGTTCGGTAAGATCCGCGCTTAAATTGACTCCGAGAGTTTCCGGTATGGACGAAAGATTTAAGGAGAATGTAACGTTAGTCGCGTTGTCTTGCACGTTTCCCGAAAGAAGATCGAGATGCCCCACTCCCGGACCGGGAACGTTGAGAAAACCCGCTTTGACGTCCTCGCTTGCGTCCGTAAAATTCCAAGAACTTGTAGAATAAGGAACGGGATTGCAAGGAAGGTCGGCCGTCGTTAAAAATAAAAGTTTCGTATAACTTTCCGTAAGCGGTTGATCCGATTTCCCGGGCGAACATCTCAAAAGAAGGAAGAGAATCAAAATATAACTAAGAAAATTTTTGAACATTCTCATTTCCAAGGACAAATCGGATATCCGCTTCCGTTTTGATAGGCGCAGGTGATTCCTCTTACCAATGAACCGTTTTGTATGTTCTGCGTCAGCGCGATTAAGTTCGGATTCAAATTCAAATCGTTTTTGCAAGTCGCGCTTGTGGTCGGAATGAGCGCAAGCTCCGCTTCCAGGCCGTCGAGCTGTGACATTTCTTCGGAACTGAGCAATCGATTGAACCCGCCTCCGATAAACGGCGTTGTTTGTAATCCGAGTTCTTTACAGCTTTTCTGATTTGTGAATTGAAATTGAGATTCCAAGTTTGCTCCGTCGAATCCGAAAGAATCTTTCCAAAGCATGGACGCGGGCGTTTGTAGATTGGAATATTTTATGAATAACGGACCGGTTGCGGCCGCACAATTGGAAAAGTTGATACTGATAAAGTTCAAATCGTCTCTTCGATTTTGTAGGATAGTCGGCGTTTTGATGTTGTTGAAAAAGTCGAGATTGCATCGTTCCTTTTCCAGCTCGTAACAAGTCGTGATTTTGCCGCTTGCAATCTGTGTGTTGACAAGGCAAGCCTTGATGACGGGGATTTCCGGCTTGGGTGTTACGTGTAACTGTCCTTCGATTAGGGCGAGCTGCAGATTCGGATTGGATGCGTTTTCCTGAATACAATGAAACAGGAATGCGCAAACCAAAAGCGAAAATCGCTGAATGCGGAACTTGAAGTTTACCAACATTTTCCCGTGAATAAACAGATCAGAAGCAAAATGTCGATTGGAAGCGGATCGACTTGGACTGGTTGTGGAGCTTGTTCTTCCGGTAAAGAAGTTACAACAGTATCGTCTCCGGGAATCGAAACCGCTCCGTTGTAATGGGGAGGACCGTTCTTAAGAGAATTGTGCCAATCGAGTTGAGTGACTTTGGAAGCTAAGGCGCCCGCCCACACCGTATAACCGATATAGTTCAAATGGCCGACTTGGTCCTGATACAACCAAGGATTTGCAACCCAACATTGGCCGAAATGGAAACAATCATTTTGACGAATGAATAAGTGATACATGGGGAGAAAATGAACTTTGCCGTATTTTGCATTCACTTCCTCAGCGGTCTGTTCGAGCAATCCTTGCGAGAAGAGCATCCCTAAACTCGTAACCATACTGATATTGTTTTTGATCGTATGCAACCAGAGCCAATACCATTCGTCTTGGTTTGTGGGCGAAATTCCCGTGTTTTTGATTTGTATATGCAGTATTTCTAATTCTTCAATACCCGTTTGGATTTGAATTGTCGCCAAAGCATTATTATACGCTTGTTTGATTCCGATGATCGCCTGGACAAATTCTCCGTGCAGCTCGTTCATATCGATCGGCATGAATAACAACCCGAGCCACCCGTACGGAAGCAAAGCGACCGCAGCGGCTTCCGCATCTTGCAACATGGCTTTTTGCTGCTCTTCGTGTAGCTTGTCCATATTGTATGAGAACAAACCGTCGGGATGAGTCGCTAAAGGCACAAAGTAATTGTTTATATTTCCGAGCGTTGGACTGTAGGAAAGGTTGGGAAAATTACCCATCACCAAAACGTTTTTGTCTCTTCTCGGGTTTCTCAATTGATAGAGAATGGATTTCGTATTGAACGCGACTCTTCCGACTACGGCGCTGAATTTCCAAGGCATAAAGGTAAGCATGATCGAATTGTGCCAGAAGTCATTGCCTCCGATTTCGAAGGCAACATTCGGCGCTGTTTTGAAGTTGATTCTGCGTTCGTATGAATAAGCACAATCTCGAATGAAGTTGTAAACATTTTCTGTTGTATATCCCCCAATTGCAAGATTTTGTACATTCCAAGCAATTCCGAAGTTCATTAAGGTTAGATATTTATCCCAGCCGAAATAACCATACAATCCTTCGTTTACAAAATCGCCTAAACTGTCTCCATACATAGTTAAGAATGTTTTATCTGGTTCAAAGGACTCTGGGTTTAAGTCGTCGAATTGTGTATTACAATTTGTTTGAACGAGAAAATGATCAAACGTGTGACTTTGGTCAGGTAAAAGAAACGTAAAGCTATTTTTATCCGCAAGTAGAGGTTTATTTAATAAACCAAATAATATCAATATGAACGAATACTTAATTCCAAGTTTCTTCATTTAAAAATTCTCCTTTGGTTATTGTGGCGGATCTTGCGCCGTTGGTGTTGTGAGAGTAATTGTGCCAGAACCTGAAAGAGCTGTTAACTTTGTAAAAAATCCAAATCTTCGAGGTGGCAAAAGAGGGACTTTTAGATTAATTCGAAGTGTTTCAAGTTGTCCCGAAAGCCCAGAATCGCCGTCTGCTTTATAATCTAGCGAACTATCTCCGCAATACGGACTTGTTAGTTTAATATTTTGTCCTGTATTCTCTTGTATTGTAAAAGTAAAATATTCTGAAGAGCCGCTATATGATTTTACAGAATTCAGTCTCGCCCTATTATCAAAAAGATAAGTATCTCCCGCTTGCATGAAGCGCATGTAGGTTCCCGGCTCTAAAATTGGAATTTGATCCGTGGGTGGACAATATTGATTAAAATCTAAGTTCGGAGCGATAAAGAAAAAACCATAGGTGAGTAAGAAATTATTATCTAACCCTGCGGTAGTTCCTCGATTTGAATCTTCGAGTTTTAAGTTGTCACATTGTATTGCTAGGAAACCTGCAATTACTACGAACAGAATTTTCTTTAGCATGATCATCCCTCTCAATTTGATTGTAACGGTATTTAATAAATTCATAATTCTTTTTTCCTTGTTCAATTTTCGTTTTAGAATATCAATGTGGCGGGTCTGGCGCAGAAGGAGTTGTGAATGTAATTGTTCCCGATCCAGATAATGCTTTCAGTTTTGTGAAAAATCCCAATCTTTTTTGGGGTAGAGGAGGTACAGTTAGATCAATAGATACTGTCTCCAGTTGACCCGACATTCCTGAATCGTCATCGGCACTATATTCGTTGGGATTATCTCTACAATAAGGACTAACGAGTCTTATTTCTTGCCCTGTGCTTTCTTGAATGGTGAACGTAAAAAATTTTGATGAGCCGTAAGTATCTTGGAGTGCGTTTAGTCTTGCTCTATTATCAAAAAGATATGTATCCCCTACTTGCATAAAACGTGAGTACGTTCCCGGCTCTAAAATTGGAATTTGATCCGTGGGCGGGCAAAATTGATTGAAATCTAAATCCGGAACAATAAAAAACAATGAGTAAAAAGCAGTGAACTCCCGATGGTATTGAGCAACGCCATCATTACCATCGTCCATAGGATTACAATTGAGCCCCATCCAACATGTAATTCCCATTAAGAACAGTTTATGGAACATTCCCTTCTTGCTAAAATGAAACCGTTTCATAAGGAAGTAATTCCTCTCCGAATCAACTCTTCGTTCACCTTTTGGCGGATCGCCACCGCCTTGGTTCGACTCATGTTGAGAATCGAAATCGGAATTCCGTTCGCGTTGCTACCGTAATCGATCATAAATCGGATCATTACTAGACTTAGAGTAAAATTCTCCCGTACCTTGATCAGCTGGGGAACAGTCATGTTTTTGAGATCGCTTTCGATCCTGCCGTAAAACGCGTCCGCAGCGAGACTTTCTCTTTGTAAAACTTGTTGTTCGGTGCTTGCAACCGAAACGTTGTAGGATTGTCCTTTGATTTCGGTTTCCACTTTCGCTTCCAGTTCCGCATCGGTGAGTTCTCGATTGAACAACACATCCTTAGATGCGATTGAAGATTCTTGCACGAACTTTTGATCGAGTTGTCCGTTTTCGTTCATCATTCGAAACGATTCTTCGATTGCGGCTCTTTCGTTGTCCGAAATGGCGGGTAAGGTTGCGAGAGGAGAACCCGGCGGCGGCATAGGAATTCCAAGGTCTTCCGGAGTATACGGGGTTACGTTCGCGTTAAACAAAGGGGGCAGTTTTCCCGAGTTCGATTTGATACAATTTGCGGCGACGGATAAGAATATTATAAAAGCTATATATTTTAATTTGAGAATGTATCGTTGATTCATGTTTGTCTCGGTCCTTTTAAAAGTTATGGGTAATGCCGAATTGGATTGTGGGAATTCCGGAAGAAGATCTTAACTGCGGCGCTTCTCCGATCGGTCTTAATTCCCGATTCGGAATTTGCAAATCCTTGTAATTTTCGTTTCTACCAAAACGAACGAAAGCCTTGATGGTGGTGAAAGCGAAAAAACCCGCCGTGACGGCCGCTAGGGCCTGATATCTCGTATAAGAATTATGGAATGCGTTTTTTTCCTTATCGTTAAAGCCGGAATAAGAATTCTTTAACGATTGGTTTTGCTGATTTGCGTCGGCATACGCCGCGGCCGTGAGTAGAACGAGTCCGATTTTAATCCAAAGCGTATAAGAATCTTCGAATTGTCCGTTTGTCGAAACGCCTTCTTTCGGAAATCCTCTCCACTGAGTGTCCGCAGATGCGTTCCAATACAATAAGGATTGTCCGGCGCTGCGGATCGCGGAACCATTCTTTATCTTTTGATAATATTCTTCGGAGACAAAATCGATTACTTGTTCTTTTTGGATTTTTTTCCCGACCTTGGAATTTCGGATGAAGTAGTAGTCCGAAAATTCTCCCACTTCTCCCGACAAAGCCGAACCATCTTTTAAGATTAGAATTCCGTTTCGAAAGCGGGTATTCTCCCCAACATTCTCTCCGAAGAGGTTTGTCGCACAACCGACAACAAGTACAATCAGAATGACAACGGGTCCGAAGGCGTTTTTCAAAACCATCGGATCGCCCCCGCGTCCACTCGGGTTTCTTTGTAGCCGTTGTTCGTTTTTTCTTTAAAGAGAATCCATTTCTTTCCGTTTTCCGCTCGCGTCGTGTAAGAAAGGAATCGAATCTTTTTTCCTTCTAAAAAGTCGGGCGGATGTGGAAGAACGAAAACGGTGGAAACGAACTCTTGAGGATCTTTTGTGCTCTCTTGTTTCTGTACAATCGGGAGAGTTACAGCTGTTTCTTGTGTTTCCTTAAGGATTGTATAGCCTAGAAAAAAATTGGCAAATATGGAAACGAGGAAAAATATATTTAGCAAGATTGTCTTTTTTTTCATAGGGGTGCAAGCAAAACTAACGTTTTTGCATATATTTTAAAATATATATCCTTTTCACAGAGAAATTAGGACAAATATGTTGAAATTGTTCTATTGCTTGGTTGGTGAAACTAAGTGTTTCGAGCTAAGGGGACGAAATAGCTGCTAAGTTGTGCGAGATGTTTTGAGGAATGGAACGTTAGTTGCGGTTGGGATCGTAAAAACGAAGAGAGAATTCTTACTCGCTTATTCCGCTTCTTCTTTCGCCGATCGTCTCCAAAAAGCCGCGAGCAAACTTCCGATAAGAGAATGAACCAAACTGGAAATCGCCGCGGGAACGGCGACTAACGGATCCGGAAAATTATTTCTGGAAAGAACGACGCCCAAACCGGAGTTTTGCATTCCCACTTCGATGGAAATCGTTCTTGCGGTTTTTTGTTTTTTAATGAGAAGCCATGAAAGCAGATAACCGAAAAAGAAACCCGACGCGTGTAAGCTGACGACTGCGACGATCAAAATTCCCGCGGATTGAAGAATCTTATCCCGACTCGCTCCCAAGATCGAAGAAACGATCATCGTAATCAAAAGAACCGCAATCAAAGGAGAAACGATCTGAATTTTTTGGGAAACGTCGGGAAGATAAAAGTTCAGCAAAACTCCCAGAGCGACTGGAAGAATGACGACTTGAAACGTGTCGAAAAAAAGTCCGCTCGCGGAAGCCTCCACTCCTTTTCCGATTAAAAAAAGAGTGAGAAGCGGAGTCATAAACACGGAAAGAATCGTGGAAGAAGCGGTCATCGAAACGGATAAGGCCAAATCTCCCTTGGCGAGATACGTAATCACGTTAGACGCCACACCTCCGGGGCAACAGGAAACCACGATCAATCCCGTCGCAAACGGAGCGGGAAGATCGAGCAACACCCCGATCGCCCAACCCGAAATCGGCATTACGGTATATTGTAAAACGACTCCCGCAAAAACGGGAATCGGAGTTTTGAAGACGTCCTTGAAATCTTGAGGTAAGAGCGTGATTCCCATGCCGAGCATAGTAAACCCGAGTCCGTATGTGATCCAAGGACCTTTAAACCAAGTAAACCAATGCGGAAAGAAAAAGGAAAGAATCGATCCGGTCAAAACCCAGACCGGAAAGAGTAAGGTACCGATTTCTCCGATCTTTTGCACTTTGTTCGTCTTCATCGAGTTTAAGGATTAAAAGGAAGAATTTCCGTAGATGTTCCGACAAGAATCAAAGTTTCTACTTGCAAAAAGTATGATTTTCTGATAAAGAAAAAACTCTCGTAATTTTTCCACCACCCACCCCTCCGCCCAAAGTAAGGGTGGGGCCGCACTTTTACTAAAAATTGTTGGACAACCGACAAATTGGTCCTCGAGAATCAACCGGAGAAAGAACCGAGCAGTTCTACGACCCGATCAAGCTGGTCTTTGCGATTGTAAATATGAGGGGAGAATCTTACCTTTCCGAGACGAAGCGCACACATCACTCCGTTCTTTTTTAGATAGGTTACGAGTTCGTCCATCGGGATTCCTTCTTTGTGACCGACTACGATTCCGGTTCTATTGTCCGGAAAATGATCGAGTTCCATCTGAAATCCTACATTCTTCATTCCTTCCGAAAGATAATCGGCGAGTTCGTAGATTCTTTCCATAACGGAATGAAATCCGATCTTTTGAAGCATCTCTAACGTGGATTGAAAATAAACCCAGTCGATAAAATTTCCCGTGGAAATCTCGTAACGGTCGGCTCCGCTTTTCAGTTCGGCGCGATATGGAAGATAAACCTCGTCATTGATCACGGACCCGGTTCCCTTAAACGGAAAGGAAAGTGTGTCGATTCGGTCTTGTTGGATGTACAACATTCCCAAACCGAGAGGACCCAAAAGCCATTTCCAAGCCGGAAAGGCGATGTATTTCAGTTTCATCTTACGGACGTCGACGGGAACCAATCCGATTCCCTGCGCTCCGTCTAAAACGAATTCGATTCCTTTGGAATCCAAGAACGTTCCGATTTCTTCTAAAGGAAAAGGCATTCCTGTACACCAGTGAACCGCGGAAAGAGCTACGATTTTCGTTTTAGGGCTGATCGAAGATTTTAGATTCTCCAGAAACTGATCCGGAGTCGATGCCATTGGAATGAATCCTAACGTAACGCCTTTGTCTTTCCAGTGCTCCCAAGGATAAATATTACTCGGATATTCGTTTTCTAAAAGGAGAATCTCGTCTCCGCTTTTCAGTTGAAAGCCGAGGGATAAAAAGTTCATCCCCTCGTTCGTGTTGTGGATGATACAAAGTTCTTCCACGTCGCAGTTGATGAGTCCCGCCACGATCTTACGAATCGCGTGTTTGACGGAAGCGTATTTGCGCACTTCCGTAAGGCCTCCTTTTTTGGAGTAACCTTCCATGTATTCGCCGACCGCTTGGATCGTATCCAAATTGCAGGGAGTGGTCCCGCAATTGTTCAACCAGATCATCTCCTGATTTACGGGATATAGATCTTGGATTTCTTTCCAATCGGTGATCGTGGTGGATTGCATTCTTACCGATTACCTTTTTTTCTTGGCCTTTTTTGCCGCGACTTTCTTTTTAGGCGCCGCTTTTTTCACTGCTTTCTTCACCGTCTTTTTCGGTTTTGCGGCCGCCTTTTTGACTGCGGCTTTTTTCTTCGGAGCCGCCTTCTTCGCTACCGGTTTGCTCGCGGATTTTTTAGGCGCCGCTTTTTTTGCAGTGGCCGTTGCGGCGGGTTTCGGAGCGGGCGCTGGTTTGGAAGCGGCCGCCGGTGCAGGTTTTGCGACCGGGGCTGCCGTCTTCGGCTTCTTAGGCGCCGCGGAAGTTTTTGCGGGTTTGGATTCCGCTTTCGCAACTTCTTCGGCTTGTTCGTCCCAGAAAAAAGTTCCTTGGCCGGAACCGGATTGATCCAATCCGTTTAACTCGGTTTCCAAAAGAGATTGATAGTTGTGATTGTAGTCTTTCAGTTTTACGAAAAGGGATTTGATGTTCACGTCGTCGAACTTGTTCGCGAGTTTTTCGTAGAAGGAAACTGAATTCTCCGCTTCGCGAATCGCGAGCTCAAGAGCTTCGTGCGCGTCCTTGCTTCCCGGACCTGCGATCGTTCTTTCCACTTTGTTCATCAGTTTTTGAAGAGTGGAATCGTGAAACTTATGAATCGCGGTGAGTTGTTTGAGGTTCGGGAGTTCCGATCCTTCCGCTTGCTCGTACAATTCCGTGATGAATTTGATATGATCGTCGACCTCTTCCGCCAATCTTTCGAAAAGCTCTTTGGTGTTGCCGGGAGAGAGCTTTTCGTAAGTGCTCATATAAAATTCGAAGTAATCTTTTTCGTGCTGAATCGCGGCGGCGACAGCTTCTAAAAATGTGGTTTCTTTTAAGGGTTTAATATTCATATAAAGATTTCTCCCGATTTCTTTGCTATCTTAGTTATGTTACGGACTGAATCAATAATTATTTAATTTTCTTCCACGGATTCATAGATGAGAAACTGCGCGGCGTAATACGTGGACATGATCCAAATTCCGAGAAGCGGAATCGGAAGCGCGGCGAATTTTCCCATCGCGATAAAACTGTCCGATAAAATAAAAAGAGAAGATCCCGCAAAGGATTTCCAAAACTCGGGACGAGGACATTCTCTCGAAGCCGCTCTCCAACCCATCACGCAGATCGCGCTCACATACGCCGCCACGGGAACGTAAAGAGAACTTCCGATTCCGGGAAGAATCCAAGTGTAAAACGAAATTCCGAACGCGAAGTAAGGAATCAATCGTACGAGGTTGACCGGGTTTCCAACGGAGAATCCGATCGAATACAAAATCTGAGCCACGAGAAACGAACCGAGTCCGAAGACGAAATAATTTCCCGGAAGACCCAAAAACGTATCTCCGAATAAAGAAAAGATCAAACCCGCAAAGATGTATTTTCCGGCTCTGTCCTTCCATTTGCCTTCGAAGAAAGAAAAGAAAATCAGAATGAGAATCGGAATTACTTTGGTCGCCAATTTGAGAGCGATTTCTCCCGGTAAAAAATAGGTAACGAGCAACTGGATCACTGCGGTAACGGAAAATAAGAGTAAAATCATCTGAGCCTTCTTTCTGGGAATTGGGATTGTAATTTTGTTCGGAGCCGGGAGTTTTGTCATCAAAGAATCGGGAAAAATAAAGAGGGAATATGGGATATTGGAGTTCTGGAGAATCGATCTTAGTCGTTATCTTTACGGTGGTTTTAGGTCTTCTCGTCTATTTGGATCTCTTTGTTCTTAATAAAAGAGCGCACAAAATTCCTCTCCGAGAATCGGTCTATTGGTCTTTATTCTGGTTCAGCCTCGCGATTTCGTTCAGCATTTTGATCTACGTTATGGACGTTTCTACCGAAGATCCTTCTCGCGGAAAAACGAAAGCGCTCGAGTTTATCACCGGTTATCTTCTGGAATATTCCCTTTCGGTGGACAATCTTTTCGTCTTTATCATGATCTTTCAGAAGTTTCGGATAACGCCTCAGTATCAACCTCTGATTTTGAAATGGGGAATCATCGGCGCGTTGATCTTCCGCGCGATCATGATTTTTATCGGCGCGGGTCTCATCTCTCAGTTCAACTGGATTCTTTACTTGTTCGGAATTCTTCTTCTTTACACCGCGGTGAAGATGTTCGTTCACGAAGAGGAAGAGGATTTTCATCCCGAGTCTTCTCCCGTGATCAAGTTTGCGAAGAAGATTCTTCCCATGAGCCAGAACCATCATCCCGAAAAGTTCGTGGTGACCGAACACGGAAAATATCTTTTCACTTCCACGTTCATCACTCTTTTGATCGTCGAGTTCAGCGATATCATGTTCGCGCTCGATTCGATTCCCGCGATCTTTTCGATCACGACGGACGCGTTCATCGTTTATACTTCCAATATCTTTGCGATCCTCGGACTTCGTTCCCTTTTCTTTATGCTTTCCGGAGTGATGGAACTTTTTATCTTTTTGAAAAAGGGAGTTTCGATTCTACTCGCCTTCGTGGGAATCAAGTTGCTTCTTCCTCTTTTTTCTCCCTATGTTTTCGGGCATGAGATTCACATTCCGATCGTGATTTCTTTGGCGGTGATTGTGGGAACTCTAACGCTTTCGATTTTGGCCTCGGTTCCCCACTATCTCAAAACCAAAAATGAGAACTGAAAGAGGGTTTTTGACTTTACACCGGAGTCTTGCGAGGTTCCCTAGAAAGAGAACCTTGTAGAAGCCTCTCAAAAAAAGAGAAAAATCAAAATGGCAGACCAGAAACTATTTACGGATTTCCCGCCGGTCAATCGGGAAGCCTGGATTGCACTCATCCAAAAAGACCTCAAGGGCGCGGACTTTGAGAAGAAGTTAGTTTGGGAAACCGGAGAAGGATTTAAGATCCAGCCGGTTTATACCAAAGACGATATCGCCGACAAAGAATGGCTCACATCCAATCTTCCCGGAACCTTTCCGTTTGCGAGATCCACCCGTAAACTCGTTCAA
Source organism: Leptospira kmetyi serovar Malaysia str. Bejo-Iso9 (assembly GCF_000243735.2). NCBI lineage: Bacteria > Pseudomonadati > Spirochaetota > Leptospiria > Leptospirales > Leptospiraceae > Leptospira > Leptospira kmetyi. The sequence continues at coordinate 151,168 of NZ_AHMP02000001.1, forward strand.
GACTGGAGCGTCCGTCAGGACTTCGATTCTTCGAGCGTGGCCGAAGCCAATCGATTGGCAAAGGAAGCCGCGAACAACGGCGTAACCGCGATCGGATTTATCATAGAAAACAAAACCTCTCCGCAACGCGGAATTCCGGTGAACTCCGCAAAGGATTTGGAAGCGCTCATCGACGGACTTCCCTTCGATCAAGTCACGCTTCACTTTATCGCGGAAGAACGTTCTCCCGAAATTTTTTCCTGGCTTCCGAAGGGCAAGGTGCTTGTGGGCGGACTCGGATACGATCCGTTTCGGATTCTTCTCAAACATGGAAAGTCCGGAAAACATTCGATCCGATCCTTGAAAGAAATTTTGGAAACCTTCGCGTCTTCTTGGCCGCATTACAGAGGTTTGTCGATCTATTCTTCCACGTTCCGGGACGGCGGCTCCACGATCTCCGAAGAACTCGCGTTTACGTTGGCCGCGGCGGCCGAGTATGTGCAACAACTTCGAGAAGCGGGAATGTCCGTGGACACGATCTCTTCCCAGTTGATGTTCGAATTCTCCATAGGACCGGATTACTTTTTGGAAATCGCAAAGTTCCGCGCCGCGAGAATTCTCTGGGCCGAAATTCTAAAAGAGTTCGGACCCAAGGAAGAATCTTCTTCGCACGCGTTCTTAAGCGCGCAAACTTGCAGATACAATTACAGCGCCTACGATCCGAACGTAAACATGCTTCGCGCTACGACGGAAGCGATGTCGGCTGCGATCGGAGGTTGCGAAGTCATCAGCATTTCTCCATACGACAGCGTTTTGAAAACGGGAGATTCCTTCTCTCTGAGAATCGCGCGTAACATTCAACTTTTGATGAAACACGAATCGCATATCGACAAGGTCGTCGATCCTTCCGCGGGTTCGTATTATCTCGAATCCCTCACCGATTCGATCACGAAAAAGGCTTGGGAAATTTTCTGCGAAATCGAATCTGTCGGTGGGTTTTTGGAAGCGGTTCAAAAAGGAATCGTTCAAAAAAAGATTTCCGAATCCAGAAAGAAAAAGGAAGAAAACTTCGCGAACCGTAAGGAGATTCTTCTCGGAACCAATCAATATCCGAACGGAGAGGATAGAATTTCCGTTCCCGAGTTGAATCTGCGTAACGCGTTAGGCGACATCGAAAGCATTTCCGGTGAAATCACCTGCGAAAGAATTTCGGAATTCCGCGCCGGCGCGGGAATCGAAGAGATCCGTTTGAAAACCGAAGCCGCCGCGAAAAAATCCGGTAAAACTCCGACCGTTCTTCTTTTGCCGATGGGCGATCTCAAAATGAAAAAAGCGCGCGCGATCTTCTCGCAAAACTTTCTCGCATGCGCGGGAACGAAGGTCGTCGATCCGGGAAGTTATGCGACACCGGAAGAAGCGTTGCAAGGTTTGAAAGAAACGAACGCGGACATCGTCGTTTTCTGCACGAGCGACGAGGAAGTGGCGGGTTTTGTGGATTCTACGTTCGCGCTTTTGAAAAGGCAGAATTCGAACCTTCTCGGAATCGTTGCGGGAAATCCGACCGAACAAATCGATTCTCTGAAATCTAAGGGAATCGAATTTTTTATCCACGTCAAATCCCAACATTTAGAAACTCTGAAGTCGATTCAGAAAAGGCTGGGCATCCAATGAAACGTCCGAGTTTTGATTCAAAACGTTATGCGTCACAGAGCAACGGAAAAATTTCCAAATCCGATTGGGAAAAATCCGCGCTCGGGGATCTGGGTTTAAGTTCCATCGAACAAACCCTTTGGAATACTCCCGAAAAAATCCCGGTCAAACCGGTTTATACCGCGGAAGACATCGCGAAGATGGAGCACCTCGACTACGTCGCGGGAATTCCTCCTTACTTACGCGGACCGTATTCCACGATGTATGTCCAACAACCTTGGACGATTCGTCAGTACGCGGGCTTTTCCACCGCGGAAGAATCGAACGCATTCTATCGTAGAAACTTAGCCGCAGGACAAAAAGGTCTTTCGGTCGCGTTCGACTTGGCGACTCACAGAGGATACGATTCCGATCACGAACGTGTGGTCGGCGACGTCGGTAAGGCCGGTGTTGCGATCGACTCGGTTCTCGATATGAAGATTCTTTTCGATCAGATTCCTTTGGACCAAATGTCCGTATCGATGACGATGAACGGCGCGGTGATTCCCGTGCTCGCGTTTTATATCGTCGCCGCGGAAGAACAAGGGGTCAGCGCGGATAAACTTTCGGGAACGATTCAGAACGATATTCTCAAAGAATTTATGGTGCGGAACACGTATATCTATCCGCCCGCGCCTTCGATGAAGATCATCGCCGACATTTTCAAATACACTTCGGACTTCATGCCTAAGTTCAACTCGATTTCGATTTCGGGTTATCACATGCAGGAAGCCGGAGCGACTGCGGACATCGAACTCGCCTACACTCTCGCGGATGGTCTGGAATATCTCAGAACCGGGATCAAAGCGGGAATGGACGTGGACACGTTCGCTCCCCGTTTGTCCTTTTTCTGGGCGATCGGAATGAATCACTTTATGGAAATCGCAAAGATGAGGGCCGGTCGTCTTCTCTGGGCGAAACTCGTAAAACAATTCAATCCTAAGAATTTAAAATCCCTCGCGCTTAGAACACACTGCCAGACTTCGGGTTGGAGTTTGACCGAACAAGATCCGTTCAACAACGTCGCGCGGACTTGTATCGAGGCGCTCGCCGCGGCTCTCGGCCACACGCAGTCGCTTCACACAAACGCGCTCGACGAAGCGATCGCGCTTCCGACCGACTTCTCCGCGAGAATTGCAAGAAACACGCAGATCTTTTTGCAGGAAGAAACGAACATTCACCGTGTAGTCGATCCTTGGGGCGGCTCGTATTATGTGGAAGCCCTCACACATTCTCTCGCGCACCGCGCTTGGGAACTGATCGAAGAAGTCGAGAAGTTAGGCGGAATCGCAAAGGCGATCGAAACCGGAATTCCAAAGATGAGAATCGAGGAAGCCGCCGCCCGTAAACAAGCAAAGATCGACTCGGGAAGAGACGTGATCGTCGGAGTCAACCGATACAAGGCCGTCGAAGAAAAACCCTTAGACATATTAGATATCGATAATACAGCCGTCCGCGAATCCCAAATCCGCAGATTGCAGGAACTGAAAAAAAATCGAAACAACGCCTACGTGACCGCCGCTCTGGATGCGATCACAAAATGCGCCGCAGGGGGAGAAGGAAATCTTCTCGCGCTCGCGGTGGACGCGGCCCGCAAACGAGCTACGTTAGGCGAAATTTCCTACGCTATGGAAAAAGTATTCGGAAGATACCAAGCTACGATCCGTTCGATTTCGGGGGTTTATTCTTCCGAGATCGAAGACGATCCCGATTTCAAAAGAGCGAAAACTCTTTCGGACAAGTTTGCGACTCTGGAAGGACGTCGTCCGAGAATCATGGTCGCCAAGATGGGACAAGACGGACACGACCGAGGTGCGAAGGTGATTTCGACCAGTTTCGCCGATATGGGATTCGACGTCGATATAGGACCTTTGTTTCAAACTCCTGCGGAAGCCGCAAAACAAGCCGTGGAAAACGACGTGCACATTCTCGGAGTTTCGAGTTTGGCCGCGGGTCATAAAACCCTCGTTCCACAAGTGATCGGCGAACTGAAAAAACTCGGAAGAGAAGACATCATGGTCATCGCGGGCGGAGTCATTCCGCAACAAGACTACGACGTTCTTTACAAGGCGGGAGTGACGGGGATCTTCGGACCGGGAACTAAAATTTCCAAAGCGGCCGCGGACATTCTCGAACTTCTCATCAAAGATTTAGAAAATTCTAAAGTAAACGCCTAAGGAAGAATCGTCCCTTGAGCTCTGGAGAACAATCCGGGATTCCTTCCGGCGGAGGAATCCGATCGACTGGAATCTCCAGAAAGGCATTGCCTTCCGCGGAAGAATTCGTAAAAGGAATTCTTTCCGGAGATAGGGTGATGCTCAGTCGCGCAATTACGTTAGTCGAAAGCGCGCGTCCCGATCACAAAGAACTCGCCGAAAAGATCGTAGACGCTTGTCTTCCGCATTCGGGCAATTCGATTCGAATCGGAATCACGGGAATTCCCGGAGTCGGCAAAAGTACGTTCATCGAATCCTTCGGTATGAACGTGATCTCTCATGGCAAAAAACTCGCGGTGTTGACCATCGATCCTTCGAGTCAGATTTCGGGAGGAAGTATTCTCGGAGATAAAACGAGAATGTCCGAGCTTTCCAGAAACGAATCCGCGTTCATCCGCCCTTCTCCCTCCGGAGACTCGTTAGGCGGCGTTGCGCGTAAAACGAGAGAAACGATCTATCTTTGCGAGGCGGCCGGTTTCGATACGATCTTTGTCGAAACGGTCGGAGTCGGACAATCCGAGACGGCGGTTCATTCGATGGTCGATTTGTTTTTGCTTCTTCTCATCGCGGGCGCCGGCGACGAACTCCAAGGAATCAAACGGGGAATCATGGAAATGGCGGATCTGTTCGCGGTCACCAAAGCGGACGGAGACAACAAGATGCGCGCCGAAAGGACGAGAATCGAAACACAATCCGCGATTCATTTTTTTCCCGCACATGAAAACGGATGGATTCCGAAAGTTCTTTCTTGTTCTTCCCTCAACGGAGAAGGAATCGGAGAAATCTGGAATCAAATTTTGGAATATGAGAAAACCTTAAAGTCCAACGGGCATTTCGAAATCAGAAGAACGAACCAGGCCAAGTATTGGCTGGAAGAAACCGTCTCCGAACATCTCATCGGCGATTTTTATACCCGTATGAAGGATCTCTACGGCGACATGGAAGACAAAGTTAGTCGTCACCGCATCAGTTCTTTTCAAGCCGCCGAAAAACTCATTCAAGAATACAGAAAACGCATTCAGGAATAGATCCTTTCGGACCTGTAGAAACCGGAATTCGTTCCCCAAAACCTAGTTTCCCGCCGAACGAAACGGATTTTTCGAACCCTATTTTTTCCCGAATTGGAACTTTTTTTCTATGAGATTGTCATTCCTTTTCCAAAATGAAGAATACAATTTACATAGAAGGAATCGATCCGTTTAAGCCGGTAAAAAATTTATTCTTGCATGTATATCTGACAGATACTATCTGGTAGATATACTGCTTCCGAAAACAATATAGATATAAAACTATTCGGAAGTAAATCGGACTTAACAGGGTTGCAGGCAGGTACCGTGAAAGTTATTCAAATTCTCTCCTTATTCTTCGTTTCATTAACGTTGTTTCATTGCGCTACGTCTTCTGCGGGAATTGCGACGAGCAATATTCCCGTCGCGGATCGCAAATACAAAGTGATCGGTCCCGTGGAAGGTCACAAAACCTGGAATACTTTCGACATTGCAATCGTGGGAGTTCCCCTCTCCGAGCCCCCGATCGACAAGGTGGTCACGACGATGTTGACCGAAAAGGAAGCGGACGCTCTGATCAATATCCGCTATTGGACGGACAAATACATTCTTCTTTTTATCACCATCAACAGACTGCATATCAATGCGGAAGCGATCAAATTCGAGGATCAACTCAATGACCAGAACGGTAAAAAAAGAAAATAAGCGCATAACGTTCTTTGCGATCATTCTCTTTTTCGTTTTGGGAAATTGTATGGGTGCGACTCTGTTCGAACCCGGTGGAAGAGTTCGCGGTCCGGCGCTTTACGAATCGGCGACGATCATCCGTACTTCCGGCTACGACATTCTGGAAGAATCGGAAGGAGAATCCTCCACGTTCTTCTTATTCGGAATGATCCCGGTCACCAATCCGATTAGCATCGATTATGCGCTGAGTCAGGCGGTTCAAAAAGTTCCCGGCGGAAGAAGTCTCGTGGGAATCAAGGTCTGGCACGAAACGCACGTTATGTTTCCTCTCGGCACGGTTTCCGTTTTGAAAGTGAAGGGAAACGTGATCGGCAACAAGGAAGAATCGGAACGATTGAAGCTCGAACTTCAAAAGAAAGAAGCCGCGGAAGCGGCGGCCAAAGACGGAAAACAAAACGTGGAATCTTCTCCGTCGTCTTCCCCTTCCTCTTCGGGAGGAATTTCGGTGGGCGGCGGCAAACGTTCTTCGGATTCCGGTTCCCAGGAATCGGGCGGCATTTCCGTCGGCGGGAAAAAGAAGGATTAGTATGTTCTTATATCGTTCATTCCATTCTTTGAATATTCTAAAAAGAAAGAATGTTTTCTTCGTTTTGTTTTTGCTCTTCGGCTTCGCGTTTTTCAACTGCGTGAGACCGGAGGTCGTTTCGCCGAGCGATTCTCAGAGTCAGATTTATGCGGCCGCGAGTTATCTCGCAAACAAATGCGGAACCCCGATTCCCGCTCCGTTTCCGGTCGTTTTAGAGGACGTTCAACAAAAGAACCTGGATCTTTGTACGATCGCGATCACAAGATCGGAATGCCCTTTCGTTTCGTATCCGTTCGCATGTGTTCTTCTTTACGTGGACAAACCTCTGGACGATATTCCCTGGTATCTCAACTTTCAGGAAACATTCGTAAAAACTAAAATACAGTAAGGCAGATGATGAAACTTATCAGAAACATATTGATCATTCTTCTCGCCGCTCCTGCATCGGAACTCTTTGCGGAAGTTTCCTTTCGCGCTCGGGTTTATTCCCGTACTAAGAATTCGGGAGAAGCCAACATCACGGTTCGACTTTCCGAAACCAAAAAATTCTATCAAACCGATGCGGAAGGTTATTTCGAAGCCGTGCTTCCTTCCGCCGGGACTTATACCTTTCGGATTTTGAGAGATACGGGTATGCAGGAGATTCGTCAAGAAGTCGGAGACACTTCGGAGACGGTCGTTCTTTATACGGACAAGTCCGTTTCTTCGAGCGGAATTTCCAAAGGCGGAATCAACGTAACAGGTGAACGGGAAAAACAAACGATGTCCCGTACTAAACTTCGTTTCGAGGAGATCAAACGGATGCCCGGTACTTTCGGCGAACCTCTTCGTTCCATCGAAACGATTCCCGGCGTGGTTCCCGTTTCTGCGTTCGGCGGGGGCGCGAGCAATTACGTATTCCGAGGCGCGGACCCGAACACGAACCTTTATCTTTACGACGATCTTCCGATTTTGTATCCGTTTCACTTCGACGGTTTGACGGCGACCATCAACGGGAACCTGATCAAATCCATGGACGTTTATACGGGAGTTCTTCCCGCGAATTTTAACAACGCACTCGGGGGGGTGATCGAAATCGAATCTCCCGATAAGGTGGAACGTTCCCAGGGAAATTTTTTGACTTCCCTTTGGGCGGCTTCCGCGAACTATCAAACCACGTTTGCGGGCGGGAAAGGTTATATTCTCGGCGCGGTGAAAGTCGGTTATATCGATAAGACCTTCGAAACGTTAGGCAACCTTTCCGGCGGAAGTCTTCTTCCCGACGGCGTAAGGCTTCCTCGTTATACGGATTCTCAAGTGAAGATGGTCTATAACTTCAACGATCATCATCAGATTTCGTTTTATTCCTTAACCGCAAAAGACGACTTCGCATTAAATCCTCCCGCAAAACCGCAGAACGATCCGACCAAGGATCCTTTCGCGGCGTTTGCGGGCGGGAATCTTTCCGCGGGTCAAGGATATCGTACACAAGCGTTTCGTTATATTTGGAGACCGACCGAAAAATTCTCCAATCGAATCACGTTTATCAGTTACGATCCGTTCGTCGATTTTAACGTTTCGCTCGGTTCGGTAAAAGGAAAACAACGCGGAAGCGGGGCTTACAACGGAATCCGACAAGATGCGTATTGGGATCCGAACAAACATTTCACGTTGGAGTTCGGTTCCGAAATTCGTTTTCTCAACTACAAAACGACGGGAACCACGATCCAACAAACCGATCCGAACAACCCGGACCCGAACCCGTATGATACGGCGACTCCGGATTTTAGAACCGTTCCCGATACGAACCGAGTTCAGAGCAAATACTACAACGCTTATACGACGATGAAGTTTAAGTTCGGAGGTTTGCTCATCGAACCCGGCGCGAGATACGATTACATTCCTTATATTAAGAACGGAGCGCTCGGTCCTAAGACGCAGGTTTCTTATAAGTTCGAAGGAATCGGAAAAGGAACGACCGTTTTCGGGGGCGCGGGAGAACACTATAACTTTCCGTTGACGACTCAATTCTCCGAACAAAGCGGAAATCCTCACTTGAAGTTTCAAAAGGCGTTTAAATACGGCGGGGGGGTCGATCAACAGGTCACTTCCGATTGGCAGGTAAAGGGAGAAGTTTTCAAACAGGAATTTTCGAACCTGATCGTGGACGATCCTTACATCACGAGTTTTATAGGAACCAATCCGGATCAGTACGGAAAAGTAACTCAGCCGTACATTCTCAACAAACCCCTCAACTATTCCAACAACGGAACGGGTCATTCTCGCGGTTACGAATTGTTGGTCCGTAAGACAGCCGCTCCGGGAACAAGAGATTGGTTCGGTTGGATTTCTTATACGTGGTCTCAGACATTCAGAAATTCTAATATTTATAAACCGGACGCGATTATGGATCCCGTTGCGACCGGACCGGAACAAAGATTGCTCGCGCAGTCCTATCACAACTCGAAAGAAACCCTTTATGCTTACGATCGCACGCATATCATCAACATGGTTTTCGGTTGGAGATTCAGTCAGGATTGGCAGTTCGGTGCGAGATGGTCTTACTTGACCTCGACTCCGATTACTCCGATCGTGGGAGACGACGGCGGTAGATTCTCGAATCCGGCGAACAATCAAACGATCTGGGTTCCCGTTTCCGCAAACAACCCGTATCTTGCGGATTACACAAACACGAAACGACTCGCGGATTATCATAGATTGGATATTCGGATCGACCGGTTTATCAACTACGAATGGGGTTACGTGAACACATTCTTCGAAGTCATCAACGTTTATATGAGGCAGAACGTTTCGGGTCAGGACTTCGACGTTACGCGTCCTTTCTCGGCTACGAACCCGAAACCGAGTCAGACGTTCGGAACTCTTACGTTGCCCGGAGGAACGGTCATTCCTTTCTTCAACGTAGGGATCGAGGTGAAGTTCTAATGAAAAGAAATCGATTCAAGATCGCAAAAGAATGGATCGGAAATCTTTCGTATTTGCTGATCGTGTTGTATCTTATCGGAAACTGTAACAATCTTCCGAACGAAGACGACAGTTATAACCGCGACAACGAAAAAAGGGTGATTCTTCAGTATCTTCTTTTGCCTCCTACGGATGCGCTTCAGTCCTGCGTGAATTCTTTACAGGCGGCGCAAACCTGTTTGAACAAGGCTCCCGATTTACCCACTCCTCTTTCGGAAGTCGCGATCGTAACCTTATTCAGCGGAGGAGACGCTTCGATCGGAACGTTTCAAAATTTTTGTACGGGTTTGTTGAATTCTTCCACGTTCGTAAAATTTACGAATCGCGCCAAAGCCTGCGTGATGGATTGCAATCGTTCGTATTGGGTAAGTAAGAATTCTGCGGGAACCTGCGGTGAAAGCGGGCTTTCTCAGATATCGGGGTTGTCGAACGGAACGTTTTCTTGTACGAAAACATGCGTAAGCATTTCGGGACAATAAAGGATGAAAGAATCGTTCCTAAAGAGAACTCCTGAAAACTGAGTGACTTCGATGTCGGTTTTAAAAAATAAAGAATATTAGAGGATCCAGATTATGACTATGTTTTTGGTTGAATACGGCGAGACTTTCATTTTTGTCGTTATGCTCGTAGCAAGTATCGTTGCTCTCGCGGTAGGCACTGAAAGAATTTTGATTTTTCGCAGAAACCTGAGAAACACGGACGCCATTCTTCCCATCTTAACGTCCGAAATCAGAAAGGGCGATTGGAACGCGTTAAAAATAGTCGCGTCCGAAAATCCTGGAAACATCTACGCAAAATTTTCACAATTCTCGGCGGAACACTACGAGGTCGGTCACGACGCTCTTTCCGAAATGCAGGAAGGAAAAATCATCGGAGAAAGAGTCGATCTCGAAAATCACCTTCCGATTCTAAATACTCTCGGTAACAACGCGCCCTTTATCGGTCTTCTCGGAACGGTTCTCGGGGTCATCAAAGCGTTCTACGGTTTGGGAACTTTGGGAAGCACCGGAGCGGAATTCGTGATGAGAAGTATTTCCACCGCCCTTCTCGCAACCGCCGCGGGTCTCGGAGTCGCCATTCCGGTCGTAATGGCGAACAACTATTTTACGCGAAAGTTGAAAGTGATTCAGGCGAATTTAGAGATTCTTTCCAAAGAGTTTCTTGCAACTCTTTCCCGCAAGAAATAGACTCATAAGGAGAACGTGAATTATGGCAGGCTCTGCTCCCTCCGGCGACGGAGAAGAAATAGGCAATATCAATATCACTCCGATGGTGGACGTGATTCTGGTTCTTCTGGTGATCTTTATGGTGACCGCGAACTTCTTAAAGAAAGAATCGATCAACATCAATCTTCCGAAGGTGGAAGCGGCGGATCCGAACGTAGCACAATCGGTTCAGGTCGCGTTGACCAAGGACGGAAAAATTCTTTTGGAAGGATCGGACACTTCCATCGAAAAATTGAAGGCTCATTTGGAACGCGATTCCAAAATCAGGCCGAACATGCGTCTGACTCTTTCGGCGGATTCTTCCCTGCCGTATGGAAAGATCGCGGAAACGATGGGCGTCATCCGCAAAGCCGGAGTTACGAAGATCGCGCTTTCGGTTAAACGTTAGGCGAAATAGGTAAGGTTTTCATGGTAAGCGTTCCCGAAATCAAACAGAAGATCGTCCAATTCGGATTGTTCCGTTTTTGTCTGATCGCTTCCTTCGTTTTACATTCCGTAACGATCGGAGCCTACTTCATCGCGACGTATATTCCCGACGCGGAAATTTCTTCCGATGATCTGGAAGCTCAGGACGTGGAAGTGGATCTGGAAGACATTCCCCCCGAATTGATCGGTGGAACTTCTTCTCCCGCGCCCGTTGAAAAACAGGAATGGGTGGAAGGTTCCAATCAGAACGCGGACGATCCGATCGACGAGGATCTCAATCCGAACGCCCTTTCCGGGAACGGAACCGATAAGGACGGATTCTTATTTTCTTATAACGGAGATAAAACTCCGACTCCGATCATCGATTTCGATCTTCGGGACTTTTTTCCTCCGCAGGCCAAGTCCGCGGGAATCGTTTCCAAACAGGTTGTGGTCATCGTTCAGATCGACGAACAAGGAAACCTACAAGGCGCTAAGATCGCCTCCGGAAAAGCGGGATTCGGTTTTGACGAAGCGGCGATTAAGATCGTCAAACTCGCTCGTTGGAGTCCCGGATACGTTCAGGGAAGACCGACCAAAATGTCGCATCGGGTTCCGATTTCGTTCAATTTGGAAGATTGATCGTTTCGATTTTTGAAAGTTCCCTCTTTGCGAATTTTTTTTCGTTTTCCGATTCAAGAAACGAAACGGGACTCGTTTTCAAAATTAAAAAATTTCTTGCGGTGAAGATTTAAAAGTTCATACTTCATTCTTGGTCGAAAATCGACCAGCTGGAGACAAAGATGAATTTGAAAGCGTTTGCTTGGATCGGTTTATTATTTCTTACTTTGCCGATTCTATCGGTACCCACTCCTCCTTCCTTGGAAAACCAAGTTAAGAATTCCGATTATATCGCGTTGACTCGCATCACGAACGTCCGCGAGAAAAAAATTTCCGAAACTTCGATTTCGGTCACCGCCACGGTCGAAGTTTTGAAACCTTGGAAAGGCGCGGAAAAAATTCCCGCTAAGTTCGAAATCGGTTTTATGATTTTCCCCGAGCTTTTGGGAAAATGGCTGAAGGCCGCTCCTCCCGAAGGAGATTACATTCTATTCTTAAATCAAAAAACCGTAAAGGACAGCAAGGGCAACGAGTCCTCTTTGATCGCTTTATACGAACCGCATCCTTTCGCGTTTAAGGAATATTCCAGAGAAACGGAAGACAAGATCCGCGAAGTCATTCAATCCCAGAAAGGGAATTAAGAGAATTAGTATATGAGAATTTTAAAATATTCTATTTTATCGTCGGTTTTACTTTTTTGCGTTCATACTTCGATCTTCGCACAACCTTCCTTGCGCGGTCTCGGAATGAAACAGGAATCGTCCGAACTTCTTTCTTCCTTAAAGGAAACGAATCCGTACGGAATCTCTCACAGAGGACTCGCTTCGAGCGTGGATCTTTCTTCTTCCATGCCTCCGGTCGGAAATCAAGGAGAACAAGGCAGTTGTGTCGCTTGGTCCACCGCATACGCGACCAAAAGTTTTCAGGAGTACATCGAACGTAAGGGTTCCAAGGATTGGTCTTTGAGAACTTCGGACGGCGCTCCGAATTACGGAAAAATATTCTCCCCCGCGTTTATCTACAATCAGATCAACGGCGGACGCGACAACGGATCCTTGATCTCCGACGCGATGCGCGTGATGGTGGAAATGGGAGCGGCTCCTTGGGAAACGATGCCTTACAACGCCGCCGATTATAGAACTCGTCCTCCGCAAGCGGCGATCGACGCGGCTTCCAAATACAAGGCGAAGGAATTCTTACGCGTAAAAACGACCGATATGAGCGAGGTCAAGGCCCAGCTTGCGGAAGGGAAACCGGTGGTTGCGGGAATTTTGGTGTATGAAAATTTCTTCAATCTCAAGGGAGATCAGATCTACAAAGAAGGTTTGGGGAAAACCTACGGAGGTCATGCGATCGCGATCGTCGGTTATGACGATTCCAAAAACGCGGTGAAGTTCATCAACTCTTGGGGAACCGATTGGGGCGATCAAGGTTACGGTTATATCGATTATCGTTGGTTTACCCGAATCTGCCAAGGCGCGTTCGTAATGATCGATCAGGTGGAAACCGTCAGCGATCAGGGAAAACCGGATTCCAATACTCCCGAACCTACGAGTGTCGCGAGTGATTCCAATCCCGTCGCGCCGTCTTCGATCACGGCTTCTCAGGGAAGTTTTACGGATAAGGTTTTGATCAACTGGGAAATCGTTCCCGGCGCGATCGGTTACGAAATACATAGAAAGGGTCCGGGAGATTCCGACTTTGCAAAGGTGGGACTTTCGGGAACGAACAGCTTTAACGACGACGGGGTTCAACCCAATCTCGCGTATCGTTATAAGATTTTGACTTTGACGGATTCTTCCTCTTCCGATTTGTCCCAAGGAGAAGTGATCGGTTTTGCAAAAACGGAAGAATTAAAACCTCCTCCCAAAGTGTTGGGCGTCAAAGCCACTCAGGGTCAATACGACAACAAGGTGGAACTCGCTTGGGAACCGGGCGATTCTTCCTCCGAATATCAGATTTTTAAATGGAATAAAACCCAGAAGAGATACAACCCGATCGGAAATTCCAAGATCAACAGTTACGTGGATAACTCCGCCGCGAAAAAAGGCGTTGTGGAAATCTACGTCGTGTCTGCTAAGCTGAACGGCAAAACCGGAGAACCTTCCGATGCGGCGAGCGGTTTTACGGCTCAACCGAAAACCCCGCCTGCAAAACCCCTGGGACTGATCGCGAGCCGAGGCTCTTATCAGAACAAGGTGGAATTGAAATGGCAAAAAGTTTCCGGCGCTTCCAAATACTACGTGTTCCGATACGTTAAGTCCGGTTGGATCGGCGGCGGAGCTTGGGAAAAAATTTCCGAAACGGGAACGGAAGAATTCATCGATGAGAATCTTCCCGCACGTTATGCGTATTACTCCGTAACCGCCGTGAACACGGACGGAAAGAACGGACCGTTCTCCAGTTTTGCGTACGGTTTTACGGACCCGAACAAACAAAGAGGAGTAAAACTCGCTTCCCCCGAAAATTTGAAAGGGGTTTTGGACGCGAAGACGGCCAAGATCAGTTTGACCTGGGATAAGATGAAAGAAGCGTCCGAATATTACGTTTTTCGCAAGAAGAGAGGAGAATCCAAATGGACCTTCCTCGCCTCTTCGGGTAACAAAAATTCTTTCGTAGCCGACGTTCCCGAAAAGGAAATTCTCTTTTTGTATTCGGTGACTTCCAAAACGGATCTGGGCGGTGAAAGCGGAAATTCTCTTCCCGTTTCCGCAGTGCTTTCGACGGCGGTGACCGCTCCGAAAAAAAGAACGTTCGGCGGAGATTCGAGTCTTGAAAAATTCAAAGGTCCTTGGACCGCGATGGCTTGGGACGGAAACAACGGAGTAAGTCAGGTTCTTTTGGAAATCGAAAGTTCGGATAACGTCAATTACACGGTGAAATTCAATAAGAAGAAGATCTTCGAAGGAAAATACGTGGAAGAATCCCCGATCATCGACAAGGACGGAAAGTTCAAAATCGAGATCGAAAAAACGGGAGACGCCCTTTCGGTTACGATGAAGGATCCTTCGATCGTAAATCAGAAATCCAATCTTTCTTTCTTAAAAGAATAATCGAACTATACGATTCGCTCGGTTGCAAAAGCCGAGCGGATTCGATTCGAAAGTTTCGAGTTGATTGTCGTCGATCGATTGAAAACCGAAACTCGCTTGCAAAAAAGATAAAGGCCTCGTTCCAAACACGGGGCTTTTGATTTAAGGAACGAGCCCGAGTTCCTTGGCGAGTTTAAAGATATTTCCCTTTTCTTTCAATTTCAACAGAAGTTCGTCCGAATTCAGAATCTTATTCACGACCGATTCGGGAAGATTCTGCATATCCATAAAGATTTCCTTATATTCTTCGATCGAAATTTTCGTACAGAAAAGATTCGCCTGGAAATAATAAACCTGGTGGGTGATTAAAAAGTTCAAAGAATCGATGTCTTCCAAGGCTTCCGCGGTGATGATCGCTTCCCTGTTGTCCGAAAGTCTTCTGCAATAATCGATAAAGGCGAGGTTGTCCAAAAATTTCGTAAGATCCTGATCGGCCTTGAATTTAAAACTGATCGGATCGAGTTTGAATTCCTTGATCATTTCTCCGAGATCCAAAACGATCTGGTGGCTCTGACTTTTGACTCCGAAGTCGTCCGCGGCGAAACTGATTCCGAAATTCCAAAATCTTCTGCACACGCTTTTCAGAGTGATCTCCGCTTCCTCATACGGTTTTTCGATCAGTTCCATTCTTACGAGAGCCGGGTTAAGGTTTTGATTGAGAAGAAGATTGTGAAAACGAGTCACCTTTTCGTCGGTATCGAACGTATCGATCAGGGTTTGCGGCGATATGTTGAATTTCAAAAGACCGGGAGCTCCGTTGCAGCACATGGTCAGTTTTTCCAAAATTAAAAGTTCGATTCGGTTCAAATCCTGATCGTGAGGAATGTCCCGAATGAGATCCGCATAACCCGCGTAAGCTTCTCCGCCCACAAAAACCTCTCCGCCCTTCATCGAATACATATGGGTTTTGTGATTGTAGTGGATGATCGGCTGGATCACCGCGTCCGCTTTTTCGCCCGCGAAATAATCGTTCACACGATTGAGATACGTCCAACTCCAACGGATGAGATTGTCTTTGAGATTTTTGAGAGAAGAAACTTCCAACTCGTGAAAGATTTCGTCGACATAAGAGATAAAATTACACTGGGTTCTTGCGATTCCGAAATCGAAGTTCATCGATCCGTTTTTGATCGAAACTTCCCGGAATCTTCCGAGAACCGAATCGAAGTTTAAAAATCCGTTTCCGTTCGAGCCGTTGACCTGAACGGGCGCGACTCCGATCAGAAGATTCTTCTTATCTCCGTAACAGTAATAAGAATAATGATTCTCCGCGCCGGGATGTAGTTCCGAAATTTTGATCGGAACCAGTTGAAGAAAGTCGAGAAAGGATAAGGATTTGATGTCTTGAAAGCGAAGTAGAACGATCGGTTTGCCCCGATTCTCGTTGATAAAGACGTTTTTAAATTGTTCAATTTCTCCTTCGTCAAAGGAGCGGATCTTCGGACTTTTAGAAGTTGTCATTTTAGCCTTTGTTATGCAAAAGATCCGTTGGTTATCGGATGAACGTCCGTTAAGGAACGTCTCGATTAAAAGATCCGATGAACGAATTTCTTTGTAAAGCCTAAAAGGAATATTTTCCGGATTCCAAAGTTCCCATTTTCAAATCTGATATTTTCTTCAGTGTCGAACCCGTGTTTTGAACGACAACGTTACCCACGATTGTGACCTTTTGATCGAATAATACCTCGCCCTGGACGGTCAACGAGGTGCATTGCACTAAAGAAGGAATCTCAGGAAAGAGTCGATTGAAGTCTTGGATCTTTTTATAATGTTTCTCGTCCAGGGTAATCAACACTTCGCCTAACCCCGATTTCTTTCTCTCTTCGGACATCGTGATCGAAAAGTTTTCCAGAAGACGATACGCGTCCGATCTTCGCACGAGATAGTCTTCGCATTTTTTTACGGGAGCGAATCGGTCCCGAGGAATGATGATTCCTTTTACCTTGTTGAAATTTCGGATCGCGGAGCCCATCGCGGTTTCGAGTTGTAGGACTTCCTTTCCGTCGATCGTTTTCGGATTTACGATCAACGAAAGTTCGAAGTTTCCTTGAAGAATTCTTTCCCGAAGGGCGACCAGATCGATCCATAGATTGTTCGTAGAAAACGTTCTAAACTTGCCGAGTCCCTCGAACTCGTGCATATGATCCTGCGGAACCTGAGCCGTTTCCAACAATTGATAGTTTTCCGGTTTTCCGTTTACGATTCTTCTGTAAATCGCTCCGCCCTTTTTATCGGCGAGAGTTTTCGGAGTCATCTCCATACAGAATTCCAGTTTTTCCTTCAACATATAGGAAAGAATTCCCGGATGAACCGTTGCGCCTAAGTTATCTCCGTTGGAAACGAAAGCGATCTTATATCCGCTTTCGATCAACGTGTCCAGAAGTCCGGTTTCCAAAAGCGAGATCCAAATGTCTCCGTGACCCGGCGGACACCATTCTTCATCCGGATTTTTGCACGTAATCGGTGTTAGGTCCTCTTTCAAAAGACGGGGCACCTTATGTTGTAAAAAGGACGTGGGAAATTTCTGCACGAATCCGATCCGTTTCAATTCCGCCTGACTTTCCTTTTGTGTGTTAAAGCTGTCCATCAGGATCAAAGGAACGGAAACGTTATACTTCTTTTGAATGACTTCGGATTGTTTCGCGAAAATTTCCAGAAAGGACATTCCTTCCTTAAGCGGTATGAGGGATTTCGGACCCGAAAGTCCCATCGAGGTTCCGAGCCCCCCGTTGAGTTTGATGACCACGAGATTTTTAAGAATTTCCGGACCGGGAGAATTCTCCGCTTCGATTTGTTCCAAGGTGATTTCGTCCGAAGCCGGATCGAGGTCGCCCACTTCTTCCCAACGAACCATTCCGGTTTCGCCGTTTCGAACCTGATCCGTTTTTTTCAAAAAGTCCTGGATGAAGGTGGAAGACATACCTTCGGAAGACATTTTTTTTAAGATCGATTCTTCCGATTTTGCTTTTATCGAATCCATCGCACCACCGATTTGCTGTTGTATTGTTCGTCGAACTCGGTGAACTCGATCGAGAATTTCTCGGAAGGGTTCGATGGTTCGTAAAAAAGTTTCGCTCTTACTTCTCTTCCTTTGCCGGGAATTTCCTTGGGAGCCTCTTCGCTTTCCGCATATAAGGGAAGAAAAACGAGATACGTATAAATGTAAACGGTTCTATCCGAAGTTTTTTTATAAACCAAAACGCCTTTTCCGGTCAGATCGCGTTTTAGAAGTTTCGTATAGGCGACGGGAAATAACTTTCCCCAGGCTTCTTTGAAATTTTTCTCCATACCGGAATGGGTCGGGATATTTGAATAGACAGCCGAAGGCAGGATGAAAAAAATCCAAAGGGAAAGAATCAGCTTCTTTGTTTTCATGAAAGACTCTGACAGTCTTGTCTTTTCACCCCATAACTTCAAGCCATTCTCATGAAAAAAATCATATCCGCTCTTAGAACGTTTCTCTATTTCCTTTCGGAAATTTTAGAATTTATCCTTTCCGTAATCTCGTCCTTTTTTCCATCCAACGTAGATCCGAACCTTTCCCGAGGCGATCTCTACATCGTAACCGGTTATCTTTCGGGGACCCTATTCTATTCCAAACTTCGCAGAGCCTTGGAAGCCAAGGGTTATCAGCCGAGAATTTTGAAAGTTCCCTCCCTGTTCTTCAATACGAAAAAGGCCGTGGAAGTTCTTGCGAAACAGATGGATCAGATTCCGTCGAAGTCGGTTTTACTCGCGCACAACACGGGCGGGCTTTTGACCTTGCTTCTTCCCGATCGAAGCCGTCAAAAAATCCGCGGACTTGTCACTTTGGGAACTCCGTTTCGAGGAAGTCATTTGTTTTCCGTTCTTCCCGTCGGCGGGTTTCGTTACGGTTCTCCGTATTTGAAAGAACTCTTCAAAACGTTTTTGTTTATGGACCGATTTCATCCGCTCGCGCCTTTGAAAGAATTTATTTTTCTTCCCGCTTCTTCTTCCGTTTACGGTGAAGAACGGGATCTTTGGTTCGATATTCCGGGGAACTACAATCAGGTGCGTAAAGCGGAGAATATTCGTACGATTCTGGAATTTTTAGTGTTTCATTATCCGAGCTACGCAGCCAAAGAATCGGAAAAGACCGCCGCCTTAGCGGCGTTAAATGCTTCCAAATCGCAGACAAAACGGATTACAAATGCCGTGGAAACTGTGAACGGCAAAAAAGGAATCGTTAAGACTACGACTGCAAACTCGGCAAAGGTTCGGTCGAAGAAATCGGTTTCCAAACAAAAAACGAAGTCTGTCGCAAAACAAAAGTCGGGCCTTTCTGCGAAGAATCCACCGAAAAAGAAACCCCCTTCCGTTTCGGCAAAAGGGAAACCCGTTCATTCAGGTGCATTCGCTAAAAAGAAAAAGAAACGTTAGACGAAATTAAAAAGTTTGCTGCTTCGATCTTGAACAGAGATAGGAGACGAAGTTATGCGCGTCACAAATCGCCAATTTGAATACATTTAAATCTGGAAGAATCAATATTCATAACTTTTGAAAGAAAGCTGACTCGATCAAAGCATCGCGGATCCAAAATGATTACTTCCTCAATTGAAGTATTTTTTGCTACAAAAAGTATGCTATTAAGCTCGCAATCATATTCATTAAAATTGACTCCCCAAATAAAAAGTCTTTTAACATTTTCGAGCCAATTGACTGCTAAATGATGATTGTGATTTAATTCATTGTAAACATTAAGCTTTCCAACGATCAAATGATGTTCGTTGGAAATGTCATAGACTTTTTTCCTCTGAAGTATTTCCAATATGTTCTCATCTATTGATAATTCAGTAGGCAAAATCAGACTATGAGGAAGCCCAACTCTTCCGTGCAGTTGGATTAGATTAGGAAATTCATTTTTTCTGCTCCAGAATAACTCATCCCAGTTTAGAGTTATATAACCTGTATTAAAAAAAGAATTCTCCGTTCCAATGTGATCAAGTAAACTTTTTAAATCTTTCCTTAAGCTAATTGATCTATCATTTTCGGCTTCCTTAAAGTTTCTGCATAGCTCGTTCTTAAATTCATTAATTTCTTCAAGAGTAGGCAAGAGATAAACTTTTTCAGGGCTTCTTAAAAATCCATTACGTAAAATTCGGAAAACAAAAGATATAACGGATAAGCAATACGAAGCGGTTGATGACGTTGGGTTCCTGAATAATGGTGATTGAAATTCGCTACTCAGCCATTTATGTTCACGCAAGGTCTTTAGAACAGGTTCCCAACCGTTCATTACTGCTCCATTCCCTATGATTACGAGATGTTC
Source organism: Leptospira kmetyi serovar Malaysia str. Bejo-Iso9 (assembly GCF_000243735.2). NCBI lineage: Bacteria > Pseudomonadati > Spirochaetota > Leptospiria > Leptospirales > Leptospiraceae > Leptospira > Leptospira kmetyi. Next base: position 170,930 of record NZ_AHMP02000001.1, read on the forward strand.
ATATCCTTTAGGTTTAAAATCTAGATCTTCAGGAGATTTTAGAAACCTTACCAAAGGAAATTCAGATAGCGGATATAGATTTTCCATACTTTATAATGGCGCCTAATGTAACTTCCGCGTTGATCGGCGTTTTACTTCGAGGTTTTTGGAATCGCAAGCCGAGATTGATCATACAGAGTGTCGTCCGAATCGAAAACGGATTCGGATACGGCGAGAATTTCGCCGGACCGGAGAGAAACCACTCGAATCTGAAGCAAGAACGTCTGATCGTTAAACTGAACCGTTCCCAAAACCAGAAGATCCACACCCGCTAACTTTCCGATTTCCAAATTCTCATCCGAAAGAACGAGCCCCGTCTTTTGAAAACTTTGCTCGTCGATCAATCGGTTGAGTTGGGATTTTTCCACGAGGACTATTTTTCCCGGTTCGGACATCTGCGGCAAAAGTTGAGAAGCGATCGTAACACCCAAAACGGTGGAAGCGCCGACTTCGTTTAACAACGGAAGAATGGCGAGTTTCAAAGCGTTCTTTTTATCCGGGAAGGAATTCTCACGATTGGCCGCGATCTGTTTTTTTAAGCTGGAAGAAACCTCCGCTAAAACCTCGTTCAAAGGTTTGGGAAGATTTCGTTTAGATCCGCGTCCTGCGCTTGCGCAATCCACAAGCAGAATCAAAGATAGAAATATAATAAAAATTGAATGTTTCATTAGAAATATTTCACCAAGGTGACTCGGTTCCCCGTGGAATTAAACTTAACGACGTCGAATGTGGAAAGAGCGAACGCGATTCCCCTGGTTTGCAAAGAAGTGGTTTCGTCCGTTTTGGAAAGCGCCTTTCGAACGATTCTCGCGTGATTGAATCCCTTCCCTTCGTCCGTGATTCTATAACCTACTTTCTGTCTGGAAAGAAAATATTCCACGAGAATTTTTTTATCCCTATAATACGGATCGTTTTGCCGGGTAAGAATAAACTGAAAGTAATTTCCGTTCTTTAAGGATCTCGCTTTGTCCTCGTTGGATATGTTTAGGTTTCCGTGTTCGATCGCGTTGATGAGCATTTCCCGGAGACTGGTTCGGATGGAAAGTGTGATCGTCGGATCGGTAAATCGTACTAGGTTGAACGTAAGTCTTTGGCTGAGAAGTTCCGCGTTTTGCAAATAGTTGTTCATGGAAAAAACGATTCGTTCCTCGTCCAAAAATCTTCCCATCAGATCCTGATCGGGTTCGAACGCCCTCCCCAAAATGTCGCGTCCCGATTCGTGTTCCAAAATCTGAAGACGAACTTGGAGTTCCTTCGGTTCCTTCAGATATTTTTGAACGAAGTCCGCACGAAAATAAACCGGTTTTCCCGTGGAGGACAATTCCTCCATTCTTTCCATCACATACAGTTTTTTGAATGCGTCTTCGAGTCCGCCCGTGTTGTACATGAGTTCTAAAAAATTCTTTCCGATCACGTCCTGGGGTTTGAATCCCAAAAACGTGGAAATGGATTTGTTGCTTCCCGTGATCGTTCCGTTGGAATCGAGATCGAAAAGAAAATCCTCTTCTCCTTCGTAAAGATTCTTGTATTGAACCGCGGATTGTTCGTGTCTTTGTTTGAGAAGATTCAACGTAGTCGCTTGGGTTTCCAAGTTTAAGGAAAGTTGTTTGATCCGATCCGCGAGTCCCAACGAAAGAAGAGCGACCTCGATCGCCGAACCGATCTGCAATCCCCACTGCGTGAAAAAATTATCCGGAAAAATTCCGAACGCCTTCATCGCGTATAAAAAACTTCCCAAAATCAAAACGAACCAAGCCGTTAAAAAGAATCTCGCGGGGCGATGTCCTTTCCAAACGCATTGAAGGCTGTTGACTAAAATCAAAGCGAGAACGATCAACAAAACGAGAATGCTCGAAACCACGCTGAACGTATAACTGAAAAAGGTCAAAGAACCGATACAGCCGAACGCGCAGATCGCCATGATCGGATAGTAGAAACGGTTCGTGATCGGAGTGATCTTGGCGGATTCCAAAAACGATTTTCCGAAAAGACAGGCCGCCAAAAAAGCGGAGAACATAAAAAACGGAAGGCTTACGTTTCCCCACTGCGGGTTATTCGGCCACAAAAATTGAAAGGACAATCCGTTCAACGTAAGCTGAAACAGAATATCAAAAAAGATGAATATACTATAGTAAAGATAACTTCTATCCCGAGTCGTCAGCAAAAGAAACAGATTGTAGATGAACATCACGGTCATGGTTCCGTAATAAAAACCGAGCGCCGTGTATTCTTTCGCGGTTTGTTCCAAAAACTCGGTTCTGGAATACGCGGACAAAGGAACGATGATCGAACTTTTCGATTCGATCCGAAGGTAATAATCGTTTTTGGAAAGCGGAGGTTCGCTCAACTGAAACGGAAAGTTTCGATTCTCCGCAAGCCGGGAAGAAAACGGAAGTTCGTCTCCGGAAACAACCAAAGGCTCGTTCCCGTTTCGAACCGAATAAAATTGCAAAGAATCGATCAAACTGTATGAGAAAAGAAGAACCCAGTTCCTCGTTCCTTTTTCGGGATTGGCGACCGGAATCCTTACCCAAATCGCCGCCTCCGAATATCCAAGACTGTTGTTAAAAAGAGGAATGGATTTTCCGGAACGAAACACTTTTTGAATTTCGGGAAAGGAAAGTTTTCCGGACTTGTCCTCGTAATACGTTAGATACGGTTGAAGATCCCAGTCTTCCATCACAACGTTCGGTTCGAACTCGGAAGAATGCGCTCGATCGGTTTCGTTTTGGGAAACGTCCTGAGAATGGACAACGGAAAGAACTCCGGAAAAAGCCAACGTCAAAAAGAAGAAGGCGATTTTTTTCCGGAGTTTTAAAATCACAACAAACCTTTGAGAAAGCGGAAGAAGTCCGCGGTTACGATAAACGTTCCGATGCTGCTTCCGATTTGAGGAAGCATAAACACGAGAAAGATACGGATCACGTTGTTCTTCCAATATCCTTTCCAGTGTTCCGAATCCTGGGCGATTCTTTCGAAATCCTCCACAAGAGGTTTACGAAGCCAAGACTCGCATAACGCGGCGACCCAACCCGGTTTGATGATCGGGTTGAAGTTTCCGACGGGAGCCGCCAAAAACGCGAGAATCACGGACAAAGGATGTGCGAGAGAGATAATGGCGCCTAACGCGGCCAATCCGCCTTTGACGAGAATCCAACGAAGAACGAAATCTTGTCCTTGTTGTCTTCCTCCGAAATAAAAAACGGTCAGGATCAAACCGAGAAAAATTCCGGGAACCAGCAGTCCTTTCCAACGGTCGAGCGCGGTTTTTTGAGGAAGATGGTCGAGTGGAGCGATGTCCCGTTCTTCCTGGATCTGATTTACGATTCCTTGTAAATGACCCGCGCCGACAACCGCGAAAATTTTCTTTCCTTCCTTTGCGGAATCCCGGATCTTTTGAGCGAGATAAGAATCTCGTTCGTCGATGATAACGTTCTTAATGGATTCATAACGTTTCGGAAGTTGGGAGAATAGATCCTTGAGGACGTCTTCCGATTTCATCTCTTCGATTTTTTCCTCGGAGATATCCTCTTTCACGAACAAGGAAGTCAACAGAGCGGAAAGAAGAAGCATACGATTGAAAAATCCGATGTTCCACCAGGCTCTTTTTAAGGTTGTCGAAACTTCCCGATCGATCGGAACGATCTTCGCTCCGATTTTTTCGCCTTCGAAGATCGCCATTCTCATCTCGTCGCCGGGACGGATGGAACCCTTGCCGAGTTTTTTCTGAAACGCGGAAAGAATCAGACTCGAAAGAAGAAGATACATTTTTCTTTCTTTAAAAACTTTGAATATATCCAGTTTCTTCCAGTGTTCGCTGTCCTTTACGGAACGCATTCTGGAATTACAGAGTTCGACGCAAACCGTGTCCGGCTTTTCTTCCCGGATGATTCTTTGCACCTCGTCGATACTTTTTTGGCTGATATGAGCCGTCCCGAGAATCGTAACGGTCGCCTTGCCGAGTTTGATCGTTTCGATCGGTTCCGAACCGGAAACTTTTTTCTTACGTTCGGGTTTTGTCTTTTCTTTGAGTGATGTTTTTGCCATTCCAAAAGCAGTGTATGAACCGAGACCGAGGGAGTAAAATGAAATTCTACCGTTTCGGATCCGAAACTCGGTTCCGTGGTAATCGCTTCTTTCGAACGTCTCAAAAAAGTATTGAAGAATTCGAGACGATCCAATATTGTCTTGTTACTCTTTTTAGAACTAGAACTAATACCGGGATATCTGGATCAAATGCTCGCAAAAGGATCGAAAGTAGTCAACGTAGGAATCGCGGACATACAAGCCGCCCAATCTCCGGAGATTTTAAGAACCACTTTGGGTTCCTGCATCGGAGTCGTGTTTTACGCTCCCGAGAAAAAGGTCGGGGCGATGGCTCACTTTATGCTCTCCAAGGATCCGGGAGGAAAAGACTCCCAAAAGAATCCTTTCAAATACGCCGAAACGGCCATTCCCTTATTGATCAAAAAGATGAGCGAAATGGGTTGTAATCCCGGAGATTATTCCGTGAGACTCTTCGGCGGCGCCTCCATGTTCAAGGGGGTTCAATCAAGTTTTCTACAAAATATCGGAGAGCAGAATATTCTTACCGCGAGAGCCATCTTAGAACAAAGTAAAATTCCATTGATCGTAGAAGACGTCGGCGGCAACGACGGAAGGACCATCAGTTTGTACTTGGACGACGGTCGCGTTCTTTTAAAAAAAGGCGGGTTTGAAAAGTACCTCTATAAGGTCAGGTAAGAAAAAGATGAAAGAAAAAATAGACCAGCTCTTTTTAAACGACGCTCAACTTCCTAGAATCTCATCCGTAGTAACGAAAGTGATGCAGATGGTTCAAAAACAGGACGTGGCGATTCCCGATCTTGCAAAAGAAATTTCGAACGATCCCGGACTTACCACCGAAGTGATCAAACTTTCCAACTCGGCTTATTACCGGGCGGCAAAGCCGATCAAAACCGTACAGGAATCCTTAATGACCTTGGGAATCAAAACGGTAAAGGATATCATTCTTCTTACCGCGGCGAGAGGGATCTTAAAAAAAGATCTCAAAGGATATCAAGTAGAAGCGGAAGACAACTGGATTCATTCGTTGACGGTCGCCGAACTTTCCAAAAGAATCTGCGAACAAAAAAAACTCAAAGTAGGATCGGATCTCGCGTTTACAGGCGGACTTCTGCACAATATCGGCAAGGTCATTCTCGCGGATTTTTTTCCCACGGTCATCGTCAATCTCAGGGAAGAATTAAAAGCACATTCCTCTTCCTTTGAAGAATTGGAACGAAAACATTTCGGTTATTCTCACGAGGAGACGGGCGCTAAACTATTAGAAAAATGGAATTTTCCAAAAGAATTAGTTCACGTCGCTCTCAACTATGGTCATCCCGAAGACGAGAATGAATTTCCCGAATTGGTTGCGGTGATTCACGTATCGCATTCCATTTCGGTTGCGGCCGGAGTGGGAATCGACATCGCCGGTTTGTCGACTCCGATTTCCAATAAAGCTTTGCAGATTTTAGGAATCACCGATTCTGACTTGCAGATGTATTACACGGTTCTTCCGGAAATACAGAAACATATCCGTGAGTTAATCCAGGCTTGAAAAAAAATTTCGCTTTGATCGGCCCGAGAGGGGTCGGAAAATCCAAGGTCTCTCGCAAACTTTCCAAAATAACGGGAATGCCCGTGGTTTCCACCGACATGATCGCCGTGTATGAGATCGGCGGGATTTCCATTCCGGACTTCATCCAAAAAAACGACGGAGATTGGAGAGCGTTTCGCGATTTAGAATTTAGAATCTTAGAAAAACTAAAATCTTCGCAAGGAATCATTCTCGATTGTGGAGGCGGGATTTTATTTGATTTGGATGCCAAAGGAAAAGAAATTCTCAGCACTCGAAAAACCGAACTTCTAAAATCGATCGCGACCGTTTTCGGTTTGTCTCGTCCCGTTGAGTCTTTGGTTGAAAAAATCCAAAATGATCCTACCCGGCCTCCGCTCAGCGCCGTAACTTCCTACCGAAATATCCTCGAAAGCCGTCTTCCATTCTACCGAAATGCCTCCGATTTTTATCTGGATATAGATGATTTGAAGGTCGAAGAGATCTGTTCTAGAATTCTGCAGAAAATCGAATATTGAATTGACACATTTTAGCGATATTTGGTTCCCTTTTTTCAAAGCTTTTAGAAAAAGAATACAAAACCGTAGAAAGGCAACTAACGAGCCTCAAAACGGGATTAACAGGGAAGAAAGATGTCAGAATTGGAAGTTCCAAAAAAGAACAAAAACTCGATCGAAAGACTCACGAAGATTATCCGCCAGAGAAACTATAAAAAAGCTACGGCTTATACTTACCTAAAATATAATATAGATTTTCTGCATTTTGCGGATAAACCCGCGGAAAAGATAACCTTAAAGGATCTGAACCGTTATATGGATCACTTAAGGAAGAGAAAAGTGTCCTCTTCCACCATCCAAATCAACGTAAGCTCCTTGAAAATGTTCTTCGAAGACGTGATGAAGATGGATCTGTTCCGCGATTTTCAAAGACCGGTGCGGGAATACAACAACCCGAACGCGATCACTTATAAAGAAATGCAGAATATTCTAAGAACTGCATCTATCAACGCGAAACACGAACTGATGTGCGGTCTCGTATATTTCGGAGGACTTCGCGTCGGAGAATTGATTTCGCTTCGATGGGCGCATCTCGATTCCAAAAGAAAATCGATTCAGATCAAATCGTCCGCGCTCGCGCAACCCAGAACGGTGGAGATCCCGGCGGAACTCGGAGTTCTCATCAAAAAGTATGAAAGAGAGGCTTTGACTTCGGCGAATTCCTATCTGTTTCCGGGAAAGAGTATGGGATCTCATACCACTTCGAGAAACGTGGAAAGAATCATCTCCGAAATCGGAAGAAGCTCCGGAATTCCGAGCCCGGTCACCGTATTTACTCTGAGACACAGCAGAGCCTTACATTTGATTGCGGACGGTTCTTCCTTAAATCACGTAAAGGATTTTCTCGGTCATAAAACTCTGGCGAGCACGGAGTCTTACATTCCGGTTAAGAAAAATCTCAGAGCCTCGGTGCGGGAAAAATCGAGACAAGACGCTTTGAAGAACATCCGTAAAAAGTTCAGAACCGGTTAAAAATATATATTAGAAATCTTGAGTGAGTTCCTTCCGCGTCGACTTGATCCTTATCTCTCTTCTTTTTAAAAGGAGAGATTGAATTCTTTGATGTCTTTCCTTAGTAAGAGGCATTCCTAAAAAAACAAAAGCTCCCAATATAAAAAAACTTCCCACAACAGGACCGAAAAGAATCGAAAGACGAAAACCGAGTTCCGGGATCTGATCGGCGGAGCCTTCCTGATATCCGATGCCGCTCAAAAGAATTCCTCCCAAACCGAGACCGAGCGCTCTTGCGACCTTCGTCGCCATTTTCCAAAGCCCGAAGAACCACCCTTCCCTCTTTTCCCCGGTGATCAGTTCGTCGTAGTCCACGATGTCCGCGACCAAGGAATCAAAAAGTAAAATCGCACCCGCAAAAAAACCGCCGAACACCGCGACGAACAAAATCGGAACGATTCCCCTTTCCGGAAATAAGGGATAGACGATCATGGTCATAAGTCCCAAAAGGAAAACTCCCCAAAATGCGGGCCATTTTTTCCCGAACTTTCCCGCTAAATAAACCCAAAGAAGAATGGAAAGAATCAAACAGATCACGAACGGAACGAGGATCATCAGACCGATTTCGGCTTCGGTTAAACGAATTCGATATTTGTAATATAGATTCACGATCGAGGAATTGAAGGTTCTTCCGAACGTGGCGATGATAAACGCGCCGATCAAGGGTAGAAAATAACGGTTTTTGAATACGCTTTTTAAACCGGAGAATCCGATTCGTTCGTTTTTGCGAGGATCGGTTCCGGCTTTAACGGACTCGGGACTTTTTTCGAAATCGGAGACGGTTTGATCCCTTCCTTTGGTTGTGAAAAAAGCGATCGCGCAGGTTACGATCAAAATTCCCGCGATCGCGATCGAAGTATAATTTCTCGTGATCAAAAGGCGGGACACTTCGTCTTGTACGGGGAACAAAGCAGAAAAAACGGAGGGTAAAATCAAAACGAGGATAAAACCCACGTTGCTAAAAAAGAATCTCCATCCGAAAATTCGGGTTCGTTCGCTCGGAACGAAGGTCATCTCTCCTCCGAGCGCGATATGCGGAACCGCAAGAATCGTCATCGAGGTGTTTACGAGAAGATATACGAACAAAAGAAAAAAGAACTTCCGGGTTTGGGTTTCCAAAGAAGGCGGAGAAAACATTAGAAAAACGGAAAGTGCCAAAAGGATTCCGCCGCTTAGGATATACGGTCTTCTTTTTCCGAGTTTGGTTCGAGTATGATCGGAGATATAACCCATAAGCGGGTCCGAGATCGCGTCCCATAAGACCGCGATTGCAAGTGCGATTCCGGCTAACGAGGCCTTGAGCCCCACAGCCGTTACGAAAAATTCTAAAAGATAAATCTGCGCTAAAACCTCTACGGCGGTGATTCCGATTTCGGCCACCGCGTATCCGGCCATAATTCGTGTGGGAACAGACTGGGAAGTCCGCATGGTAAACTCCGGAAGAATTCTTACTAAGCGGTTAGCCTTTCGTATAAACCGCTTGTTTTTTTAGACCTTTTTTGCGAAGCAATGGTCCGAGGCTTCCGGTCATTGCCGGAAATAAATTTCCGATCTTTGCGAGAATTCCTCTGCTTCCCGGAATCAAAACCTCGAGCGGTTTTTTCGTAAGAACTTTCCCGAGAATGATTTTGGAAACCTCTTCGACGGTAAGAACCTTGTTCCCCGAAAAAGTCATCGAAGCTTGTTCGTAATCTTTTTGAAGATCGAGCATCGGAGTTTTGATTGCGTCCGGACAAACCACCGTTATGTGAACGTTCTTTTCCTTTAACTCTTGCGCGATCGCAAGGGAGAATCCTCGGACCGCGAACTTAGAAGTGGAATACAAGGAAATTCCCGAAATCGGAGCCACTCCGGCCAAGGACGCGATGTTTACGATATGACCCGCACCGTCCGCGACCATACGAACCGCGGCTTCTCTCGTTCCATACATAACGCCCTTCGCGTTGATATCCATATGACGGTCGATCTGATTTGCCGGAACCTCGTAGATATAACCGGGTAAAAGATAACCCGCTACGTTTAAAAGCGCGTCGATTCGTCCCCATTTTTTATAGGCGAGATCCATGACTTTTTTCCAATCGGAAGGAGAAGTAACGTCGAGTTTGGAAACGAGAACTCGTTCTTTTTCGTTTTTCCAAGGAGTCGAGAATTTTTTGAGTTCCTTCTCGTTGATGTCCGTGATTAGAATCGAATGTCCAGCGGCGAACGCTTCTTCGGCTAATTTTTTTCCGAGTCCTCCCGCGCATCCGGTGATGAATAAAATCATATTCTATTTTCCTTATTTAGGTTACGGGAGAACCGAACGACAATCTTCCGAAGCTGAAAGTCGGAGCCGTTCCGGGAAAAAGCCAATAGCTCGTCATCTCCGAAGAAGGCATAACGTTGTAAAAGTCGGGGTTGCGCGAGGAAATTCCCGCCATTTCCTTTTCCTGAACCATGGAAATATATTGTTCCAATCCGATTTCGAGGGTGTTCCCGTTTAAGATCACTTCCATACCGGTTGCTTTCGCGTATTTTTTAACACCCGGAATGCGCGACTTCAAAGGAGAATAACTATCGGCGCTCACTCCATTCTCGCTTGAAACAAAAATCCCTTCGGGCGTATGAGCCACCAAAGAATGATTGCCCGCGGTATGTCCCGGCGTGCGGATCAGCGCAACTCCTTGTCCGAGTTCGACGTCTCCGTCCAGAACGACGATTCGATTGCTCGCCACTCCTCCGGTTCCGTTCGGACAATACCAATCGGATTGTGGAGGAAGAAGTCCTTGTACGGAATCCCATTCCTGTCTCATCACCAAAAGTTTTGCGTTCGGGAAATATCCTTTTTCGCCGTTGGCGCCCAACCATTTGCGGATGTCTTGTGTATGAAGATGATCGTAGGAGATGTAGTCCACTTTCTCGGGAGAAATTCCCGCGTCTTGCAGACATTCTTCCACGGTGTTTAAGATCGGTGCGATGATCTTTTTACCGATGGATTGAAGCGGTCCGAAACTTTCGGAGAGTCTTTTGAAAAAAGGAGTTTCCGCGTTTCCGTCGAGATCCGAAGGGGAAAACAAAAGTGTTTTGATTCCTTCGGAGGTTCTATACTGAACGATAAAAAGCCGGTTCAGTATGTGCATGTATGGAGTCGGAAGGCTGTAAGCGTTCAAGAGCGCATAACGTGTAGGATACGGAACTCGTACCAGATCGTACGACCTGTAAAAAACCACCTGGGAACCGGATAACATCTTCTCTCGAAACTTGCGGGCCCGGCGACGAACGTCTTCCAGACGGTCCACGGGATGTGGTAGATCCCTCGATCCTAAAAAGTCGTGAATCGGTTTCAGCGAAGAATCTTTTTTTGTCTTGGAAGCGGAAGCGGTTTTAGTTGCGGAAGCTTTAGCCATCTCTTTTGGTTCCTTCGGATATGCGATTCGTATCCTACTGTTTTATTTTTTGAAAGTCAATTCAATCGTTCCAACGAAACGATTAGAAAGGTTTGTAGAGAACGATATACGAAACTACGACACCTAAAAGAGGAAAGCCGAACCAGAAGACCTTTCCCAAGCTCGGTTTTTTATAAACCGCGGTTAGAAGTCCGCCGTATGCGAGCCAGATCACGAATTTCGCGATCACCCAACCCGGCCAGGGCCAAAGGATTCCGAGTCTTGCGAGCATTCCGAATCCGCCTAACAGGATTAAGAAGAGACCGATCCCGTGTGTGATTGCCACGATTTTTCGATTGGAGAATTCTCGGCCGCCTCCGTTAAGAACGTGAAGCGTCACTCCTCCGAGTGCGGTGAAAAGCAGAAGGATTCCGAAAATGTGGACCATTTTATAGACTGTGTAAGAAATCATAAACCAGCGTTTCCTTTTTGAAAGTCGTTGTTTTCAATTTTAAAATAAGAGTCCGCCGCGCTTGCGCGGCGGTCGCAGAGTCGGATGTCCGCTCGCGGCAATCCAATCTTTCGGGGAGAATGGACTTTGGCAACGATTGTTTCGGAGGAATAGTTTACTTTTCGAGGAGATGTTGAACTCCGATCCAGTTTCCGGTCGGAGGCGAGGCGATGTATTCCTGACAACGTTTGCGATACAAAATCGAAACGATATCCTCGGGAAAAACCTTTAGGGCTTGTTCGAAGTTGATCAGCGCCTCTTGAAAGTCGGCGACTTTGTAAAGAATGATCCCTCTCGTAATCAAAGGAAGAGTCGTGTCCTTGAGTTTACGGATATGAGGCGCGTCCGCTTCGTACACTTCGTAGATGATGATCGGATCGGTTTTTCCTTTGACCACGACGGAATCGATTTCACGGATCGCAAGACCATCGGCGATCGTCATCGAAGAAAGAGTATTCTTCGTAATGAGGATATCGGCGCGGTAAAGGTTCGTTAAACTTTCCAAACGAGAAGCCACGTTAACCGTATCACCGATCACGGTCGTATCGAGTCTGGAACGACTTCCCACGGTTCCAAGCATCAGATTTCCCGTGTTGATCCCGATTCCGATTTTTAAACCTCTAAAGTGAGAATCTTTTGCTTCCGCGTTGATCGCCTGCACTTTCTTTTTCATCTCGATCGCCGCAAGAATCGCCTTGTCCGCCGAGGTTTTACCGTGAAGGTTCGGGTTCATCGCTTCGCCTTCTCCGGAAAAAAGCGCGAGAATTCCGTCTCCCATAAACTTATCCACAAACCCTTCGTGTCTTTGAATCACGGGTTCCATACTCGCGAGATAATCGTTGATAAAACGAAAGTTTTCTTCCGGAGTCATCTGTTCCGAAATGGTGGTGAACGAACGAATGTCCGTAAACAAAACACTCATCTCTTTTAGAACAGAATCTCCCAAATTCACTTCCACCGCGGAATCTTTTCCAAGAACGTTTAAGAATTGAACCGGAACAAAACGAAAGAATGCGTTCTTCTGTCTCGCGAGTTCGAGTTTCTGTTGACTGAGTTCTATGTTTAAGTCTTCGGATTGACGATACAAAGAGATAAAACGGTTCGCGAGAATGGTGGTCAACGCGACTACGAAAAGAAAATACGCGAACTGAGTAAAACGAATTCCCGATTGAAAGAAAACGGAATCGATCACGTCGTAAACCGCGATAAACACGACCGTAAACATGCTCGTCGCCAAAAGAATCGCGTCCTTCTTTCTCAGATAAACCGCTTTGCTCATAAAATACAGAAGATACAAAAGCGTGGGAAGAATGGAAATCTGCCAAAGACGAAGACTTGTCATCGTATAACGGAACGGTTCCACGAGCGTAACCGCCGCGATGATTAGGTTTAAGATGAGAATTCCGAAAAGAACCTTCGAAAACTTGGCTCTTCCGTAAAAATAATCCTGCATAAACAGAAGAAACAAAGGAGATAAAAGCGAAACGGTCGCGTATTCGATTCTTGTAATCCAGGTCGTATCGTGGATCACGTCGAACGCGATGTTCGATCTTGAAAGGGAATATAGCGCCATAAAAACGCTGAAAATTCCGAAGTACAGATTGTATCGATCCTCTCTTCGTTTTGCGTAGATCAAAAGATGATACAAGCCGAAGAAAACGTAAATCGTATTCAAGCAAAGGTTGACTAACGTTGAAATTTCGCCGGAAAGTTTTTGTTCGGTCGTGATCGAATAATCTCCGTCGATATAAAAACCCAAGTCCACGTTTTTGGAAAGTGCCGAAGCCGGAACGTCGCCGATCAAACGGAAGGTCAGAAGATTCTCCCCCGGTTTTAAAAGACTCGAATCGACCGGAAGACGAAAACTTCGGATCGTTCTCCGCAGAAGCATTTCTTTTCCGGAAGAATCCAGATGAACTTCCCGAACGAGAGAATGTCCGTTCAGAAAAATCTCCCAGTTTTCGCCGATGGATTCCAGATATAAAAAGATGGGTTTGTAGATTTTGGTTTTGGAAAGATCTTCTCGGATTTGAAACCGGGTTTGAAGCGTAAATTCTTTCAAACCGACTCCGACCGGAGTTTCGAAAATTTCGTTTAAGACGATCGGAAAGTTCGAGATTTTTTTTGCGTTCGGAAGGGAAGAATCGATTCCGTTCGGATATTCTTTTTTAAAATCGTCGACCGCGATCCAAATTCCTTTTCTTAAGTCGATGGGCTTCCAGGATTCTTCGTTTTCGGAAAAAATCAAAGAAGGAACAATGAGTACACAAAGGAAGAATAGGATCGTTTTCAAAGTAAATGTTTTCCGTTTGGGGAGAATCTCGTTCTCAGAAGAGAAGTATATGGATTAGAAGTTTAGATTGTCTAATTTTCAACATTTTTATTCGAATCCGCTCCAAATCTTTTATTTCGAATCGAAAAGCGGTTGCAACACGGTCGAATTCTATATTTTTACATTCGGAGGAAAATGGAATGTCAGATTCAGTATTAGGAACAAATCTTCCCGCGCTCAGCTTGGAAAGTACGGAAGGAAAGAGCGTAAAACTTCCGGACGATATCGCGGGTTCTTGGACTCTTCTTTATTTTTATCCGAAAGACGATACTCCGGGTTGTACGAAACAAGCCTGCAGTTATCGGGATCATATCGGAGAATTCAAAAACATCGGAGCCAAGGTATACGGAGTCAGTTTGGACGACTTGAGTTCTCATGAGAATTTTATTCAAAAGTATTCTTTGAATTTCCCGCTTTTATCCGATCCGGATCACAAGCTCAGCGAAGCGCTGGGAGTTTACGGAGATCAGGAATGGAGAGGAAAAGTTTTTAAGGGACTTTCTCGGGATTCTTTTTTGATTTCTCCGGAAGGAAAGGTTCAAAAGGTTTGGAGAAAAGTTGACCCGACGACAACGGTGGAAGAAACTCTCCAAGAGATTTCCAAAGTCAGCGGTAAATGATTGTCTAAACTTAAATTTTTAGTTCAGGAATATCAACTCACAGGACACTATCTTCAAGTCGAATTGGAGATAGCGTCCGCTCAAAAAGAAACGATTCTTTCTCTTCCCGTTTGGTCGCCCGGTTCTTATATGGTTCGGGATTATTCCAGACATGTCCACAAAATGGAAGCGTTCGTTTCGGGAAAGAATGGAAAGAGTTTGGAAGTGGTTCCGATCGGTCTCGATTCTTGGAGCGTGAAATCCGAGGGAGAATCCTTTCGCATCCGTTACGTGGTTTACGGTTACGATTATTCGGTTCGTTCTAATTACTTCACGACTGAATTCTGTCTTTTACATCCGCCCGCCTTGTTTTTATATCCCCGAGACCTGGAAGTTTCGGAAATTACATTAGAAATTTCGAATGCTCTTCCCTTTGAGTTTTGTCATTCCGGTTTGGCCGGTAAGGGGAAGAAGCGCGGTTCGACCGATCTCGACGAGTTTTTGGACGCACCGATTCTTTTGTCGAACCGCGCGGCGATTCCGTTTCGGTCCGGAGAATGCGATCACGAAATCGTTCTCGAGGGAGAATTGTCCAAATCCGTCCAAAAAACTTTGATCGCGGATCTTCAAAAAATTACGGAAGAGCAGATCCGCGCGTTCGGCGGATCGCCGAACGCGCGTTACTTGTTTGTTTTGATCTTATCCGAAGGGGCTTACGGGGGTTTGGAACATCTCAATTCTTCCGTAAACATGTATGATCCGTTGAAGGCGCTTTCCAAAGACGGTTATTTAAAACTTTTGGAGCTTTTATCGCACGAATACTTTCATCTTTGGAACGTAAAAAGAATTCGTCCGATCGCTCTCGGACCATTCGATTATCAGAAGCCGAGTCTTACGAAAGAGTTGTGGATCGCGGAAGGAATCACTTCGTTTTACGACGCTTACTTTTTGGTAAGAACCAAACATTTGAGCGCGGAATCGTATCTCGCAAAGGTAATGGAAGATCTCCAGAGTTTGGAAAAGTCCGAGGGAGAATCTTGGATGAGCTTGGAAGATTCTTCCTTTACCGCTTGGACAAAATTTTACAACCGTCCGAATGATCCGAACGCGAACAACACGGGAGTTTCGTATTACGTCAAAGGCGGGATCTTGGCTCTTGCTATGGATCTTTATCTTTTGTCCGAGACCTCGGGAAAATTCTCCCTTTTGGATGTGATGAACGAGGTCTATCAGACTTTTTTTGTCGGTAAAAAACGGGGTTTTACGAAAATCGAATTCTTTGAAGCGGCTAAAAAGAGGACCGGTGTCGATCTTAAGTTGGAATTCGGGGATTATTTGGATAAGCCGGTCGTGATTCCGATCGAACGGTATTTCCACAAAATCGGTGTGAAACGATTGGATTCTAGTCCGGGTGTGGAACTCGGTTTTACCACGAGAGAAGAAAGAGGAAATCTGATTCTCAGCAAGGTGGATTGGAAAGTTTTGGATCCTTCCGTCGATTTAAGTCAAGGCGACGAATGGATCGCGTTAAACGGTAGTCGAATTCATTCCGGAAATCGTAAGGATCTTTTGAAACAATTTAAGGCGGGGGATAAGGTCGAACTTTTGATCGCTCGCAGAGGTAAAATTTTGAAACGAAAGTTGAAACTTTCGAAACGTTTCCAATCGAGTCAGTTTAAGTTCGAGGAACATCCGTCGGAAGATCAGGTTCGTTTGCGGAATTTATTTTTCGGGCTTGGTTGAATTTGAAAATCGGATCCAACCTTTTTTTGGAGTTTGTGATTTCGTAGCGTTGCGTTGAACGCGTGGTTGTATATCGGGACTTTGTTGTGTTTCTTCCGTTTTTTCAGGAAGGATACCAATCTCTATAGTCCAATGTGCGGAAAATTCCGACCGGTTCGCATTGTAATCGTCTTTTGACTCGGTTGTTGAGTAGATCGAGGTGGAGAATATATTTGTAGTCTCGGTGAAACGCGGGAACTCCCGCATTCATAACGCCAACGATAGAATCCGCGACCTCTAACTCCTCCAAAGACAAAAGAAAATTAAAAAGATAACAACGAGACACCCCGTGCACCTGCGCGAGCGTTCCTAAAAAAGCCCAACTACCTGTGCTCAGTCGAACGTTGATCCTTTTCATCTTTTCCTTTCCCAAACTCGGTTGATACAACGTGGTTCGGGCATTCCTCCCCAATCTTGGGAGAGTGGTCAAATACTTACCGTAACGCTGCAACAACTGAGGAAGTCTTTTGGGAAGAATTCTCGCAACCTCGGGACTGTAACGAATCCAAGTCGCTTCAGGAATCAAAAGAGTCGCGGTAATCAAAGTTCGCTGTTGCATCGGAGATTCGATTTCTTGATTCGAATCTAAAATCAGATAACCCATACAAGATACGGTTTTGAATCAAGTTCGGAAACATCGATTTTCAAAACGAGAACGCGGATTTTCAAAGAAAAATATTACAAAAAATTAAAAAAGCCGATTGGAACGAAGGGAAACAAAACGATAAATCGCAAACAGCGGAAAAAGAATCAATGCTCAATAACAAATCAAAGAACGATGCAAACGAATCGCAAAAAAGAATTCAGGCTTCTTAAAATTTTAAAGTTCATATCGAACATATCCGGCATAGGCCCGGCCCTGACCGCTGCCCATACCCGGAACACCCCAAGTCCGGTTTAAATCGCAGTAATTCCGCCATCAACGGCCCAATTCGCACCATTGATATAAGAAGATTCTTCTTTTAACAAAAACGAAACGACTCGCGCGATCTCCGAAGGCAACGCGATTCTACGAGAAGGAGTCATATCGATGATCTTGTTTCTATGATCGGAAACCTGATCCTCCTGAATCCCCATCGAAGTTTCCATATAACCCGGACTGACCGCGTTAGACGTAATCCCGAAGGAACCCCATTCGTCGGCGAGAGAACGAACAAAACCGATCAAGGCGTGTTTGGAGGAAGAATACGCCACGGAATTCGCGGCTCCGATCAGGGACAAGGAAGAAGCGACGAACACCATTCTCCCTAAATTCAATTTTTTGAATATAGGCAAAAGTGTTTTGGAAATCAAAAACGCGGATCGGATATTGATCGAAAAAATGCGATCCCATTCCTCCGAACCGACTTCGATGATCGTATGATAAGGACCGCCGTAACCCGCACAATGAATAAAACCGTACGGAACCCAACCCTCGGAAACGACCGAATTCTCCCATTGAAGCAAAGAAGAAGAAAGGTTTTCATCGTTCGTCAAATCCGTTCGGATAAAAAATTCTCCGGAAAGAATTTGTTTCGGAGCCTGAACGTCGAAGTTCGTAACGGAGTAACCTTCGGTTACGAGAGATTCCACAAGAGCGCGTCCGAGTCCTCCGCTTCCTCCGGTGAGAATCACATTCTTCTTTCCGATCGTTTCCTGATTTTTCGAAGACACTCTATAACCCCTTTGTAACCTTCCGTTCCGTATTTCTGGATGACAGAGGGACACACAAGAATTCTTTTGTTTCTCATGGAAAAACTTTTAGAAAGAGTCAATCATATCCTCGAAGCCCTACCCTATATCACGAAGTATTCGGGCAAGACGGTTGTGATCAAATACGGCGGGGCCGCAATGGCAAAGGCCGATCTAAAAGAATCTTTCGCAAGAGATATCGTTCTTTTAAAATACGTGGGAATCCATCCGGTGATCGTACACGGAGGCGGACCCGAAATCAATCGTCTCTTGGAAAGTTTAAAAATTCCCACCGAGTTCGTACACGGACATAGAGTTACGGACGCTCAAACCATGGACGTCGTCGAAATGGTTCTTACCGGAAAGGTGAACAAACAAATCGTTTCTATGATCAATTCTCAGGGCGGAAAGGCCGTGGGAATTTCGGGCAAGGACGGAAATCTTGCAAAGGCCGTAAAAACTCCGATCGAGATCGAACTGGAAGGAAAGGAAAAACAACTGTTCGACGTAGGACTTGTCGGCAAAATCGAATCCGTTAATCCGGAAATTCTTCACAACCTTCAGAAGGAAGGATTTATTCCCGTAATCTCCCCCGTCGCGGAATCCGCCGAAGGAGACAGTCTCAACATCAACGCGGATACGTTCGCCGGTGAAATCGCGGGCGCGTTAAAGGCGGAGAAGTTGATTCTTCTTACGGATACGGAAGGAATTCTCATCGACGGAAAACTGGCCACGGGTCTGAACCGAGGCAAAGTGAAGGATTATATTCGAAAGGGAGAAATTTCCGGCGGAATGATTCCGAAAGTGGAATGTTGTCTAACCGCGATCGATCAGGGCGTGAGAAGAACCCATATCATCGACGGAAGAGTTCCGCATTCCATTCTCATCGAGATTTTTACGGATCAAGGAATTGGTTCTTTAATCGAATAATTTTTTGCAAATTTTCGATCTTTCAATTGTTATCGAAACTCCTTGACAGGGAACACTTTCTTGTGTCCAATGATTGAATTCTTCTTTTTACGGTCCGTTAACCCCCTTTATGAGTGAAAGGCAACTATCCTTATCCCTAATTTCAGATATTACGGCGAGAATCAATTCGACCGACGACCTGGAAGAACTTCTCGGCATCATCATTGAAACAACGAAGGACGTTCTCAACACGGAAGGATGTTCGCTTTTGTTGTATGATCGGGACGAAGACTGTCTCGTTTTCAACGTAGCCAAGGGAACCAAGGGAGAATCCTTAACGGAACTGAAAGTTCCCCGAGGAAAGGGAATTGCCGGAATGGTTTTGGAAACTCTGGAACCCGTGATCGTAAACGACGCGGCGAACGATCCCCGCATTTATAGAAACATCGACGAAACCGTCGGATTTGTTACGAACAACCTGATCTGCGTTCCGATGAGCACCCAAGGGGAAATCCAAGGAGTTCTCGAAGCGGTCAATTCTTTGGGAAGAAGCGAATTCACGAACAAAGACATTAAGGTTCTTCAATATCTTTCCGACCTCGCCGCCATCGCGATCAGAAACCGAAGATTGATCCGCGATTTAAAAAGCCGTGCAAACGAATTGGATTGTTTGTTTCAACTCAGTCAGGCGATTTCAAACATCGCGGAGATGGATCAATTTTTAAATCTTACGGTTCATTCCATTTCGGAAGTAATGGGCGCGGAACGGGTTTCTCTGATCTTCTTCAACTTAAAGAGCGGAAAATACGAACTCAAAAAAAGCATAGGCTTTAGTCTCGAAGACGAAGAACATTTCATCAACGAGAAAGAAGGTGTGATCAAAAAGATCATCGAAACCGGCGCTCCTTTGCTCGTTCAAAACAATTCCAACATCATGGAAGAATGGGTTCGTCCCGAACGATACAAAACGAAATCCTTCATTTCGGTTCCGATCCGT
The DNA here is from genome assembly GCF_000243735.2 of Leptospira kmetyi serovar Malaysia str. Bejo-Iso9. Classification (NCBI taxonomy): domain Bacteria; kingdom Pseudomonadati; phylum Spirochaetota; class Leptospiria; order Leptospirales; family Leptospiraceae; genus Leptospira; species Leptospira kmetyi. Next base: position 190,323 of record NZ_AHMP02000001.1, read on the forward strand.
CAGGACGGTAAGATCATCGGAATTCTGAACTCCGCCGATAAAAAATCCGGGGACAGTTTCAACAACGCGGATCAAAACGTTCTCAGTACGATTTCGAATCAAATCGCAGAAGCGTACAATTCTCTTCTTTCCAAGGACCAAAAGGAAAAACTCAATTCGATTCGAAGAGATATGCAGATCGCTTCTCAGATTCAGGTGAATTCTTTACCGAATATTCCGAAGAAGATCCAAGGTCTCGAACTCGAAACGAGTTATATCGCGTCGAAAGAAATCGGCGGAGATTTTTACGATCTGATCTATCACAACCCCGACGAAGTGAGCGTGTTGATCGCGGACGTTTCCGGTAAAGGAATCGCCGCCGCGCTTTTTATGGAATTTTCCAAAACGATCATCGCCGGAGAGGTTTCCCGGAATTCTTCGACGAGCATCAGTTTGATGAGTGCGAATCGGATCATTCAGGAAAAATCCGGTTACTTTATGTTCGTTACCGTGATGCTCGCGAGAATCAACATGGCGAAACGAAGAATTCGTTATTCAAGCGCGGGTCACAACGAACAACTTCTTTACAAGGCCAAAGAAAAAAAGGTAGTAAGTCTTTCCGGAAAAGGAATGCCTCTCGGAATCAAAGAATCCGAAATTGACGAACACGAAATCGATTATTCTCCCGGCGATCTTTTGATCCTTTATACGGACGGGGTCAGCGAAGCGATGAACGAATCGAACGAGATGTACGGTCTTGAAAATCTTACGAGACTGATCGAACGAAACGGGGAGATGCCTCTCGGAGCTTTGAAAGAATTGATCATCGATACGACCGACGCCTTTCGTGGAGAAGCCGATCCTCACGACGACTATACCCTCTTTATGGTTCGTCTTCCTTAAATCTTTCCGAAACGAAACGTTGCGTCGTATGATCGCCGCCGCACACTTTGGAAACGCGGCGGCGGCCCCGCATCAACGAGCTTCCATATGCGCCGGTTGTCCCGTCGAAGCCAAAAGAGATCTCCACAAAGTACTCCGATCGGGTTGTAAGACTTTTCTTTCCTGAATCGCCACCGAAATCGGAAGATGCGTGAACACGTTATTCCACATTCCCACGACCATATCGGTTTTACCAGCCATCGCCGCGTGAACCGCGTTCTGCGCCAAAAATCCGCAGAACACGGAATCTTCTGCGTTAGCCGGAATCGATCGAATGATATAACTCGGATCGATGTACTTTATGTTTACGGGAATATTTTCCTTTTTGAAAAATTCTCCCATCGTGTTCTTTAAGAAAACGCCGATGTCTCCGAGTTTTAGATTTCCGGACGCGTCGCGTTCCTCGGTTACGTCAAAAAATTTTTGACCGGCTCCTTCCGCTACGATGATGACCGCGTGTCCTTTCTTTTGGATTCGTTTTTTTAAGTCGTCCAAAAACGCTCCGTTACCGTTTAGATCGAAGTTCACTTCTGGAATCAGACAATAGTTTACGTTTCTCGACGCGAGCGCCGCGTTCACCGCGATAAAACCGGAATGACGACCCATCAGCTTGACAAGACCGATTCCGTTCGGCGCCCCTTTGGCTTCCACGTGCGCGCACTCCACGGCTTCCATCGCCTTGGAAAACGCGGTCGAAAAACCGAAGGTTTTTTGGACATAGTTGATATCGTTGTCTATGGTTTTTGGAATTCCGATGACGGAAATTTCTTCTTTCCTTTTGGCGATCTCGTCCACGATTTCCCGAGCGCCGCGTAACGTGCCGTCTCCTCCGATACAAAAAAGCATCTTCACGCCGTAGAGGCTCAAGTAGTCCACCATCTCCGAAGCGGATTGGTTTCCTCGGGAAGAAGCGAGCATGGAACCGCCTTCTTCCACGATATGCGCCACCTTCTCGGGCGTAAGTTCGATCGGTTTATGCGAATATTTTTTTACAAGACCTTGATAACCGTACGGAAACCCGAGAATTCTCGAAACCCCGTACCGATAGTAGAGTTCCATCACGACGCCTCGAATTACGTCGTTGATTCCGGGACAAAGACCGCCGCAGGTCACGATTCCCGCGGTCACTTCCTTAGGATGGAAAAAAATTTTTTCCCTCGGACCTGCCTGTTCGAAAAAATCGGGACCGTTTTTGACGTAAGAATTCCAATCTTCCTGCGATTGAAATACCGTTCTGAATAAAAGCCTGGAAGAATCGCTAGTATAGTATTCGTAATCCGCCGGACTTGGGATCGTACATTCGCCGAAGTTTTTTATTTCTGTTTCCATCTTCTTTGCGGAAGATATTTCAGGAATTCAGGGAAAAATCACCTCATTTTGCAATTTTATACTGACAGTTCTGTTCTATTTCTATAGTCTTACAGACAGAACCGTTTATGAACAAAAAGAGATCCCTCATTCTTTCTTTATTTTTGTTTTTATTCGGGGTTTCGATTTTTTCCGTCGAGGACCCTACTTTCAGCCCGTTCGAACCGTATCATCTTTCCCGGGACTTCGATCTCAATCGTCAAAAATATCTGCAGGTTGTCGCGATCCCGTATAAAGATCCGATGGAACTCAAACTCGGACCGGAATACGATACCGCGCCCGAAAAAAAATCTCCCGAACCGACGTTTATCAAAACTCCCGGTCTTTCCTTTTCGGGAATGTTTCAACCGTTTTTATTCTCCGTCGTTCCGCACGGAAGCGTTCAATTCTTACCCGTTTCCGAAACCGTTTTTGTAAACGACTCTCCGTCCCGAAACGGAAAGCTCGTATCGGGCGCATTCTCCGAAAAAAGAACGATGGATCGTATCACGGATTCCAGAAACCAAATCCAAGGATTCGGTCTGATGAGCTGGAATACCAATCCGCTTCAAAACGGAAGTAGCTCCGGCGTTATGTTTCTTTATATGAAACGTCATGCGGGTTTGGAAATGGATTTTAACGCGAGAATGATCGGTAACCAAGCCGGGCTTGCGGTTCTCGAATCCGCAAAGTCCACGATTGCGTTCAACTACTCCGTATTTCCCGAAATCGGAGAAAGTTCCAAGATGAATTTCTTTCTTCAATTCTCCAGTATCAAACGGTTTCAGGATAGAAACCTTGGCTACGCGGGAACGACCGATCTCGGCGCGAACAACGCGCGCGGTTTAAAATCCTACGAGTACTACTTGAACCCTGGGATTTCGTTTTCTTCCAGAAACTTGAGTCTGGAAGGAATGGTAAGAGTTCCGGTTCCGACCGCCGCTCAACTCGCGGGAGAACAACACCAGTGGATGCAGGACGTTCAGGGAATTCTCGGAATCAAGTATAGCTTCTCGGAAACTTCTTCCAAATAAAAACGAAACAACATCGTAGTTATTACGTGGGCTTCGCCTCGCCGATCCCGTTTCCATCTTCCGATATTGCGCCGAATACGGCTCGTCGACAAACGACTGTTAGTGGATGATTCCCTGTTTCTTGAGGGAGAATGCAAGATCCATCTTACTGATTAAATGTTTCGCTCTTCCGAAACGGATCATTCGTTTCGGTTCGTTGTCCTGTTTCGAAGCGAATACTTCGAGACAGGTTTCGATCACCGGACAGGAGTTATCCGTACAACCGATTTCGGTTAACTTTAAAACTTCTTTCCCCGTAAGTTCGAGAGGAGCTTTGAGCCATGAAATTAGCGTCGGGTGAAAGGAGAATTCTTCCGTAGCGTTTCTCGTCTCCGAAAAAACGGGGCCGTGATTGTGCACGGAAGAATGATTTGGAACCGCCGGTTTCATAGTGTTCTAGTTAGACGAAAAATCCCGAAAGAATCTCATAACATTTTATCGAGCCACGGAAACCGCAAGAGGATCGTACGCAAGATTCGGGGCGAGCCAACGTTCCACCGCTTCCACGCTCATTCCTTTGCGAGTCGCGTATTCTTCGACTTGATCTCGGTTGATTTTTGCAACGGCGAAATACTTCGAATTCGGATGCGCGAAATAAAGTCCGCTTACGGAACTCGCGGGCCACATCGCAAAATGTTCGGTAAGAGTGATTCCCGTATTCTTTTCCGCTTGGAGCAAATCAAAAAGAACTCGTTTTTCGGTATGATCCGGCGAAGCGGGATAACCTGCAGCGGGACGAATTCCTCGGTAACGTTCGCGGATCAGATCTTCGGGTGAAAGATTTTCATCCTTATCATATCCCCAATATTCCTTACGAACCTTATAGTGCATATATTCCGCAAAGGCTTCCGCGAAACGATCGCCTAAGGCCTTAGCCATGATCGAGTTGTAATCGTCCTGGTTGTTTTCGAATTCTTTCGCGAATTCTTCCACTCCGTGTCCCGCGGTGACCGCAAATCCGCCGATGTAATCGATTCTTCCCGATTCTTTAGGCGCTACGTAGTCCGCCAAACAGTAGTTAGGTTCCGTTTCGTCCTCTTTCTGAATCTGTTGACGCAACGTATGAAACACGGTAAGAAGTTTGGAACGTTTTTCGTCTTCGTAAACTTCGATATCGTCTCCGACCGAGTTTGCGGGAAAAATTCCGATCACACCCTTGGTTCTGAAAAGTTTTCCATCCACGATGGTCTTCATCAGTTTTTGAGCGTCCGCGAAAAGTTCTCTCGCTTGTTTTCCGGTGGTTTCGCTTTCTAAAATCGCGGGATATCTTCCTTTGAGTTCCCATGCGGTGAAGAACGGCGTCCAATCGATAAAAGGAATGAGCGTCTCCAAAGAAACTTCCTCGTCGAAAACGCGAACTCCGGTAAACGAAGGTTTGTCGATCTGCGTCGTCGCCCAATCGATCTCTTCGCGATTCTCCCTCGCTTGTTCCAATGTAACCAGTTTTCTTTCGGCTCTTGTGTTGAAATAATTCTCGCGAGCGGCTTTTTGATCTTCGCGGACTTTCCGGGAATACGCTTCGTTTAAATCGGGATGAAGAAGTTGATTGACCACGTTTACTACGCGGGACGCGTCCACTACGTGAACGACCGGTTGATCGTAGGCGGGCGCGATCTTAACCGCGGTATGTGCGGAACTCGTAGTCGCGCCCCCGATCAGCAGAGGAACGTTGAAGCCGGTTCGTTTCATTTCGGAAGCTACGTGCACCATCTCGTCGAGCGAAGGAGTGATCAGACCCGAAAGTCCGATAATGCTTGCGTTATGCTTCCTTGCTTCCTCGAGAATCTTATCCGATGGAACCATCACGCCTAAATCGATCACTTCGTAGTTGTTGCACGCGAGAACGACGCCTACGATATTCTTTCCGATATCGTGAACGTCTCCCTTTACCGTTGCGATCAAAAACTTAGGACGCGCCGCGGCCGCTTCGGCTTGGTTTTTTTCCTCTTCCATAAATGGTAAAAGATAAGCCACGGATTTTTTCATCACGCGCGCGCTTTTGACGACCTGCGGTAGAAACATCTTTCCGGCCCCGAACAACTCGCCGACGATTTTCATTCCGTCCATCAAAGGACCTTCGATGACGGTTAACGGACGTCCGTATTTCACGCGCGCTTCTTCCGTATCCTGATCGATGTATTCTACGATTCCTTTTACGAGTGCGTGTGAAAGTCTTTCTTCGACGGAAGTTCCTTCTCTCCAAGCCTCTTCTTTTTTCTCGGCCTTGTCTCCGGTTCCGGCTTTGATGTTCTCGGCGAATTCCACAAGACGTTCGGTCGCGTCCGGTCTTCTGTTTAAGATTACGTCTTCCACATATTCTAATAGATCTTTCGGGATCTCTTCGTAGACCGCGAGCATCCCCGCGTTTACGATCGCCATGTCCATTCCCGCTTGGATCGCGTAATACAAGAATACGGAGTGCATCGCTTCTCGTACGGGATTGTTTCCTCGGAAAGAGAAGGATACGTTGGATAAACCGCCCGAAATCTTGGCGCCCGGGCAAACCTTTTTGATTTCGCGAACGGCCTCGATGAAGTCCATTGCGTAGTTGTTGTGTTCTTCGATACCCGTTGCGACCGTGAGAATGTTCGGATCGAAGATGATATCGGTCGGACTGAAGTTCGCTTTCGTTACGAGAAGATCATACGCCCTTTTGCAGATTCGAACCTTGTCGTCTTTGGTCGCGGCTTGTCCTTGTTCGTCGAAGGCCATCACGATCGCCGAAGCTCCGTATCTTTGGATCTTCTTCGCGTATTCCAGAAATTTTTCCTCACCTTCCTTTAAGGAGATGGAGTTTACGATCGGTTTTCCCTGAATACATTTCAGACCTTCTTCCAAAACGCTCCATTTGGAAGAATCGATCATAAACGGAACCTTTGCGATATCCGGTTCGCCCGCGATGAGATTCAAAAAGTGTCTCATCGAAGCCTCGCCGTCTAACAACGCTTCGTCGAAGTTGATGTCGATGATATTCGCGCCCGCTTCCACCTGTTGTAAGGCTACGGAAACCGCTTCCTCGAAGTTTCCTTCGATGATGAGTTTTTTGAACTTAGGAGATCCGGTTACGTTGGTTCTTTCCCCCACGAGCAAAAATCCCTTATCGGGCGTGACGTTCAAAGGTTCCAAACCGGAAAGACGTGTGAGTTCTTCGATTCGGGGAAGAATTCTCGGCTTTTTACCGCGTACGGACTTCGCCGCCTCGGCGATATGTTCGGGAGTGGTTCCGCAACAACCGCCCGCGATGTTCAACCAACCGGAACTTGCAAATTCTTGAATATACTTTCCGAATTCTTCCGGAGTTTGATCGTAACCGCCGAACGCGTTCGGAAGACCGGCGTTCGGATAACAGCTGATATAACAGGAGGAAACTCTCGCAAGTTCCTCGATATAAGGACGCATTTCATCGGCGCCTAACGCGCAGTTGATTCCCACGGAAAGAGGATTACAATGTGCGATGGAATTGTAGAACGCTTCCACGGTTTGTCCGGAAAGGGTTCTTCCCGAAGCGTCGGTGATCGTCACCGAAAGACTAACGGGGATTCTTACATTCAAATCTTCGAATACTTGTTCGATCGCGTAGATCGCCGCTTTTAAGTTGAGAGTGTCGATGTTCGTTTCAGGAAGAAGAAGATCCACTCCCGCTTCGACGAGCGCGCGTACTTGTTCGTAAAACGTCGCGACTAAATCGTCGAAGGTCACCGCTCGAAACGCGGGGTTGTTTACGTCCGGGGAAAGTGTCGCGGTTTTAGTCGTCGGTCCGATCGCTCCCGCAACAAAACAAGGTTGGTTTGGATTCGTTTTTTTGAATTTTTCGATCGCGTTCCGCGCACATACGACCGCGGCCTTGTTCAGATCGGCGACTAAGAATTCGGTTTTATAATCTCCTTGGGAGATCTGATTCGAACTGAACGTGTTGGTCTCGAGAATGTTCGCGCCCGCTTCGAGAAATTTCAGGTGAATCGCTTCGACCACGTCCGGTCTCGTCAAACACAGAAGTTCGTTGTTCCCTTTCAGAGGATGTGCGTGGTTTTTGAGAATTTCTCCCCTGAAATCCTCCTCTTGCAATGAGAATCTTTGGATCATCGTTCCCATCGCGCCGTCGATGACCAGAATTTGTTTTTCGATGAGCGAAAGGATTCCCTTAGCGGCCGGATTTGTATAGTTCTGAACTTTATAAGTCATGATAAACTTCTTCGATTTTTCTAAAAAATAGTATAACGTTATATTCTAATATTCAAAAATTTGGATCGACACATCCCTCTTTTTTTAAGGGAATCTTCACGTCCAAAATCACGGGAGAATGTTTCGATTTCACAGCATTCTCCGTCGTCCAGCGACGCCAAATCGAAGGAACCTCGTAGTCGGGGTAAATCGCTTCGACCGGACATTCGGGTCTGCACTTGTTGCAATCGATACAAACCTCCGGATCGATATAAAGACAATCGGTTCCTTCTCGGAAGGCTTCCACCGGACAGACGGCGGCACAGTAAGTGTATTTACAGTGCCTGCAGGGTTCCGTTACTACGTAAGCCATCGTTTCCGAGAAGGCCGACCTTCCGAGACGGACCATCGAACTTAAGTCGTCGGTCCGCGCTCGAAAGTCTGCGGATCAGATCAATATCTGTAATGATCCGGTTTGAAAGGTCCTTCTACGGGAACTCCCAAATAGTCCGCTTGTTTTTGGTTCAGTTTTGTTAAACGAACTCCCAACTGTTCGAGGTGAAGAGCCGCAACCTTCTCGTCCAAATGTTTCGGAAGAGTGTAAACTCCCAACTCGTATTTGTTGTTGTAAAGTTCGATCTGAGCCAACACCTGATTCGTGAAAGAACAAGACATCACGAAAGAAGGGTGACCGGTCGCACAACCCAGGTTTACAAGACGACCTTCCGCGAGAACGATGATGGATTTACCGTCCGGGAAAGTGTATTTGTCCACTTGAGGTTTGATTTCCTTTTTAGTTACGCCTTTTTCTCCGTTCAATCTGGACATTTGGATTTCCGTATCGAAGTGTCCGATGTTACAAAGAATCGCTCCGTCTTTCATCGCTTTCATGTGTTCGAGAGTGATGATGTCGTCGTTACCGGTTGCGGTTACAACGATGTCGACTTGTTCGATGATGTCTTCCACGCGAAGAACTTGATAACCTTCCATAGAAGCTTGAAGAGCGCAGATCGGATCGATTTCGGTTACGATCACTCTAGAACCGAAGTTTCTAAGAGAAGCCGCGGAACCTTTACCCACGTCCCCGAAACCGCAAACGAGAGCCACTTTACCGGCGAGCATAACGTCGGTCGCTCTTTTGATTCCGTCCGCGAGGGATTCGCGGCAACCGTAGAGGTTGTCGAATTTGGATTTTGTTACGGAATCGTTTACGTTGAAAGCGGGAACCTTCAATTCTCCCTTTTTGAGAAGTTTGTAAAGACTCTTAACGCCCGTGGTCGTCTCTTCGGAGATACCGCGGATTTCGCTTAACAATTGAGGATATTTTTCGTGAATGTAAGCGGTAAGATCTCCTCCGTCGTCCAGGATCATGTTCGGTCCTTTATCTCCGAAGAAAATGGTCTGTTCGATACACCACCAGTATTCTTCTTCCGTTTCGCCTTTCCATGCGAAAACCGGAATTCCAGCCTTAGCGATCGCCGCAGCCGCATGATCCTGAGTCGAAAAGATATTGCAAGAAGACCATCTAACTTCCGCTCCCAATTCCGTCAGGGTCTCGATCAGAACCGCAGTTTGGATCGTCATGTGAAGAGATCCTGCGATTCTTGCTCCCGCTAAAGGTTTTTTACCTTTGTATTCCTGTCTTATCGCCATAAGACCCGGCATTTCTTTTTCCGCCAGGATGATCTCTTGTCTTCCCCATTCTGCTTGGGAGAGATCTTTTACTTTATAGCTTAAGCCCTTTTCTTGTGTTGTTGCGGACATTCTAGTCCTCCTTTTTCGTTGCTTGAATGATCAAAATTTTGAAAACGTTGCCCGTATCGAATTCTTCGTGGGCGCTGACTCTAAAACCGGAAAGTTCCAACCAATCCTGTAACAGGGAATAATCGAAACCCAACCAAAGATCCGAAAAGTTATCCCTCATAAACTCTTGGTTGTGTTTTTTCAAATCGACGAGGCAGAAGGTTCCGCCGGGCTTTAGAATTTTATAAATTTCGCGAATCACCGCCGGAGGATTGGAAAGGTGATGGAGTACCATCGACGCGACCACTGCGTCCGCTTTCATCGTAGACGAAGAGGCCACATTCTCCAACGGAGAATGGATCAAAGAAACGTGCGCGTTTCCGGCGAACGCAACCTGAGCCTCTTCCACCATTTTCGGGGAAGAATCCACGCCGATCACCTGATCGGACTTGGTCAATAAATACGGAATCAAACCGCCGGGCCCGCAACCCAAGTCGTAAATCACCGAAGAAGAATCCGGCAAATAGGAAAGAATTTTTTTACGATAGATCGCCGGATCCAAAACGTCCTTTTGAATCGATTCCCAATCCTGTGCTACATTATTAAAATAGAATGTGTTTTTCTGATCTCTTCTGGAAAGAATTTCCGAAATCTGAACTTGATCCTCGGCTCGAAACGGAAGGTCCTCTTTATACGCCAAAAGAAGATCGGTGACCTCTGAAGAAAAATCGGGACTTTTCTTTTCCTCCGGAATTCGGTAATAAACCCAAGAACCTTCGCGCTCGGGGATCAAGAACCCCGCGTCGGTTAAAATTTTGAGATGTCGGGAAACCCGAGATTGGCCCATTCTCAAAACTTCCGTAATTTCTTGTACGTTCAAAGGGGATAAGGAAAGAATGTGGAGAATCCGAACTCTCGTTTCGTCGGAAAGCGCTTTGAGGGCGGAAAGAATTTGTTTCGGACCAATGCCCGAATAGATTTTCGCCTCTAAGGTTTCCACGAAGGATACAATATCAAGATATCTTGATATCTGCAAACCTTTTATTCTGAAAATCGTAACCTTTTCCTGGGAATTTGTATGAGTTCCCACAAAAGTTTTCTACAGAAAGTGCTTTTGCCTCGTTCCGAGCCCTCCCACGACCTCAGAGCTTCCCTTTTTGTGGCAGTTCCCACAAATTTCCCTTGACATTAATATGACCAGTCGCTTTAAATAAAAAACAATCCAAAGAAATCTCGGCAGACCTTTCTACAAACAACGGATTGAAACAAAGAATGAAAATTTCCCAAAAAGAATCAGAAACCAAACGAAAAACAATCCTCGAAGCCGGAATCCGATTGGTCCGACTTTATGGCCCCGACGGAATCGGAATCCAAGAAATCGCGGATGAGGCCAAAATCCCCAAAGGTTCTTTTTACAACTACTTCCCATCCAAGGATCAATTCTTAATCGAAGCGCTGGAAGAATACACAGAGAACGCGGTTCTCTGGAACGAAAAAACGATCGAAGCCGGTGGAAGAGGATTTTCATCCCTAACCTATCTCTATGAACAAAAGATTCTTTTGGAAAAGGAGCTCCTACAAGACGGACTTTCCTGTTTGATCAACGTGCTGGCACAACATTCCTCCTCGAAACGAACGGAACTGAGAAGTCGATTGAAGGTTTCTTTGGATCGAATCTCGAATGAAATTCTGAATTCTATTCAAGTGAACCGAAACGAGAACGACAAACGGAAAGACGGCGGCCTCGGATCGAACGAAAACATTCTTCATCACATTCAATTTTTGGAATCTTCTTGGAGAGGCGCGATGTTACTCGCAAGAGCGACGGGAGAAGTCTCGTATTTGGAACGGTTTCGTTCCTCGATTTCTGGAAACGGATTTTTTTAAAGAGGTAAAGAATGAAAACGGAAGAATGGAAGGAGATCAAGAAAGGTCATTTGACCCAAATCGGAGTTCGCTGGGATGAACTCGATCCGAACAACCACGTAAACAATAAAAATTTTCAAGGTTATCTGGACGAAGCTCGTATGAGAGCGATGCGCGATTGGGGATTCTCCATGGAAACGTTAAAGAAACAAGGTTGGGGTCCGGTCATTCTTTCGATCGGACTCGAATTCAAAAAGGAAATCGGTTATCCCGAAACGATTACGATCCAATCCGATCTTTTTTTAAAAAGCCCTACCCGCGCGGTTTTTGAACAAAGAATTCTCTGCCAAAACGAAACTCTTTCCTGCAACGCGAGTACGGATTGGGTGATTCTCAACTTAAACTCGAAAAGACCCGCAAAATTTTTGGAAGCGATCGGACTCGGACAATTCGTTTAACAATCTACTTTAGAATTTTTTAAAATTTAGAATCGATTTAAACAAGATCCAAGTCGATTCTAAATAAAAATTCGATCTATAACATTCTTTATAACGTTTTCACTTCTACGTTAGGCGTAATATCCGAGCATTCGCTCATGTTTAACGCGATTTCAGCGTATTTTTTCGGTTAGAGGAGGCCCTCGCTCTTCAAAATCTTTCTTTTCAATCGAATTCCATTCTTCTAAATCAGTATTTACTCAAATTGGAGGATCCTTCTTGAAATCAAAAATAACCCTTCTCGTATTCTTCTTTCTTTTGCCGATTCTAAGCGGTTGTGCGGAACTGCAGACGTTAAAAGGAAAGATCAAAACCCCCGAAATTTCCTTTGAAAAAGTGGAAATCGCCGAAATCACTCTCGAAGATATCAAACTCATCATTCAAACCGAAGTTAAAAATCCGTATCCGATCGATCTTCCCGCTTCCAGTTTGAATTTGGACGTTAAGATCGAAGGAACTCAATTCAGCAAAGTGCAACTGAAGTTGGACGCCGTGCAAGGTTCCTCCAAAAAACCGCTTCCGATCGAAGTAAAATTGAAATACTCGGATCTTGCGGCCTTGTATAAAAAGGTTCCTGGCAAAAAAGAACTTCTCATTCGTGTAGAAGGGGAAGCCGCTCTTCCGATTCCGGAGAAATATGCGATGATCGCGGGTACCGATTCCTTAAAGTTCCCGTTCCAGGATGAAAGATTGATTCCTGCGGTTCTTCCGAACATCGAAATCAGAAACTTTAAGATCATCAAACCGGACGTTGCAAAGATTACGGAATCCGCAAATAGCGAAGAACTGGCTAAGAAAGCCGTTTCGTTTTTGGACGCTCTTCTTTCACCTAAGAATAAAAAGTCGCCGGGTTCGGCTTTGAACGCCGGATTGGACGCTCTGGATATTTCCATAGACACTCAGTTCGAACTCGTCTTAAACAACAAGGCTGCTTCCGATTTACAATTCCAAGATTTGAATTTCGAACTCTTTCTTGAAAACGATAAGTTCTTAACGGGTTCTCCCGTGAACATTACGAATAACGGTAAGGAATCCATTCTTACGATTCGTACAAGCTTTCCTTTGAAGTCGGTTTCGAACTCGATAGCAAACGCGGTTACTAAACGGAGTTCTTCTTTTCGTTTAACGGGTAAAGCCGCAGTTGTATGTCCGGGAGTTTCAAGTGATCCGATCGGCTTTGGTTTTATGAAAGAAGGAAACTTTCGCTGGTAAGTAAATGATTACATCGGATGTACTTGCGATGCTTACAAATACATCCGAGAAATTCTTTTTCGTTTCGGAAAAATGTTTTCAAGTTACACATATTGTGATAAGAATAGTTCCTGAATTCGGAGAATCGAAATTCTCCGGATAGGATAAATGAGCGTAAAACAATATGGAAATCTACGAAAAAGAAAAACGGAAACTACTTTCAGCATCGACACCGGAGCAGTACATCGAGTTATCGATTAAATCGAAACTGACCGGCCCTAAAAAATCAAGTATCACTTCGGAATGGTTAACGTCCACCGGGTATACGATTGATGATATCAAGTATGCGCGTAACCGACATCCCTTCTGGAGAAAGAAGAGAAACCAAGGTTCATACGAGCGCAACAGCAAACGTCTGGAACAACACAATTATTACCGAACGGATCAGAAAATCGTTTGGGATAAAGACAAGCTCGGCAAGTTCTTCGACCTCAACTCGAAAGGTCTAACGGACCATGAGTTGGCGAGAAGTTTCAAAACTTCGATTCCGGCTGTGAATCATATCCGTAGAAAGTTCCGATTTGCTTCTCAACTTTTGGAACTCGACAGACAAAAACCGGCAAAGGGCGGAATTTTGAAACTCTGTTCCCACAGTGAATCGGTCTTAAAGAGATTGATCCGGGAGAAGGAAGGGAAATAAGCTTCCTCCGGAGGCTTTTTATGGTCCCTTTCGATCTTAGATCGAGGCTTTTATCGATTTTTACTTTTTGCTTAACGATTGCGTTGTTTTCTTCCTGTTCTTCCGAACAGGAGAAAACACAAGAGCCGATTTCCACTCGTAAACCCGAACCGAATCCCTTTCAACTGGGGAATTCCAAGTTTAAGAGCGGAGAATATTTGGAAGCGATCGAGTTTTATTCAAGGGATCTGGACGTTAATCCGGACAACCCCGTTTCTCTCAACAACAGAGGACTTGCAAAGAGCAAATCCGGAAACGAAGCGGGTGCGATCGCCGATTACAGCCAAGCCATTGAAAAACGGGAAGACTACGCCACGGCTTACAACAACCGGGGTTTCGCAAAAATTAAAACCTCCGATTATCAAGGAGCGATCGAAGATCTTTCTTCCGCGATCCGATTGAGACCGACTTATACGAACGCCCTGAACAACCGAGCGGTCGCAAACTGGGCGATCAAAGAAAAACAAAAGGCGTGCGCGGATTGGAAGACTGCAGAGATCATAGGCCATAAAGAAGCGGAAAATTCGTTCGAGAAATTCTGCAATTGAAGAACTCCGGGAATCGCTTGCCGGGGAAAGAGGCTCTAAAAGACTAACCGAAGACTCTTTTCCCGGAACTCGGAATGTACACAAAAAAACTTATTTCCAATTCAACAAGAAAAACCACTTCAAAATCCTTTTTTAAAACGCGATTCTCCCTTACGACCATCGCCCTTCTTTGTTTTGTCTCTTTTTCGATTGCGGTCGCTTCTCCCGTGGACGACTTTCTCAATCCGGAAAAGAAAAGAAAGACCGCAAATTCTTCCCCGAAAAAAGAATCCGAATCGAAAGAACCGAAAACAAACGGATCGAAACTTCCGACCGCTACGGAAGAATCTTCTAAAGAAACCGTTTCTAAAAAGAATCAAAAAGATAAAACGGAAGTAAGCGATTCCGGCTCGGGCGCTTCCAAATCGGAAGAAAAAACTTCCGAAGCTCCTTCCAAAACATCAAAGATCAAAAAAGAAAAGACGGATAAGAATTCTTCGATTTCCAAAAAGAAAAAATACGAGGACGCGCTTCCGACGGTTAAGGACGATACCCCGTCTACTCCGAGTTATGCGACCCAAGGCGTCGAATCCGTTTCCGGAGGCGGTGTTCCCGTTCTTTGTTATCATCACTTAGCCGCGGAAGGCGGTCCGATGGGCGGTTACAACCTTCATCCGAATCTTTTGGAGGAACAGTTTAAGTTTCTCAAAGCGGCCGGTTATCAAACCGTTCGTTTGGATCAGTTCTATGCGTATATCAACGGTAAAAAACCGTCCGACTTTCCCGAAAAACCGATTCTTTTGACGTTCGACGACGGTTCCAAAACGCATTTGGAAGTGTTGGTTCCTCTTTTGAAAAAATACGGTTTTACCGCTTCGATTTTTATTTATCCTTCGATCATCTCTTCCGGAAAGAAATACTATCTGACTTGGGATCAGTTGAAAAGCGCGCTCGACAGCGGCGTTTTGGACTTGGGTTCTCATACGTTGTATCATCCGAAACTTCCCACGATGAGCCGCGCGTTGATCCGCAAACAACTCTTGGAATCCAAACAGATTTTGGAAACCAAAACGGGAAGAAAGGTAGTGGATCTCGCGTATCCGTTCGGTCTTTTTGATCCGAGGGTCATCGAAGAAGCGAAGGCGATCGGTTATAGAATGGCGTTTACGGTCAACCCGGGGAAGAATCTTCCGGGAACTCCCGTTTACAACGTTCATCGTTCCTTGGTTCCTTGGGGACAATCTCAATCCGCGTTCAACTCCATTCTTACCATGGCGCCTCCCCCCAAAATTTCCATTTCGATTCTGGACGGTTCTTGGGTTAAGACCGGTCAGGAATTTAAGATTCATCTGGAAGGAGTTCAACCCGATTCGGTGAGCATCAAAATCAAAAGCAAGAACGTGATCGAACAAAATCAATCCCCCGATTATACGGTGAAGATTCCGGATTTTGCGAAAAAATCGACGTTCCTTCCTTTGATGATTCAAGCGAAGACGAAAGACGGAAAACAAATCCAATATCAATATCTTTTTATCAATCAGAAAGAATTTAAGAAACATCCCGACGGAGCGTTTTAAATTCTTACTTGAGTTCGCACGACGATCTCTGAAAGCATGGGCCTATGAGTTTCAGAGATCATTTTTCCTCCCATTCCTCTTCTTACTCCGAATTTCGCCCGGGTTATCCCGATGAACTTTTTTCTTATCTCAAAAGTCTCGTTCCGAACGGAAACGTCGTTTGGGATTGCGGAACCGGAACCGGTCAAGCCGCCGTTTCTCTCGGAGAAGTTTTTCAAAAAGTCATAGCGACCGATCCGAGCGCGAATCAGATTTCCAGCGCGGAGCCGCACAAAAACGTAGAATATCGAGTTTGTAAGGCGGAGAATTCTACATTAGAAAATCATGAAGTGGATTTGATCACGGTCGCACAGGCGTTTCACTGGTTCGATTTCGAACCCTTTTATAAGGAAGCGATCCGAGTCGGGAAGAAAGGCGGAATTCTCGCGATCTGGGGCTATAACATGCACAGAATCACGCCGTCCGTGGACGGGCTCGTGGACAAACTCTACGGAGAAATCGTAGATTCGTATTGGCCTCCCGAAAGAAGATACGTCGAAGAAGAATACAAATCGATCGCCTTTCCGTTCGAAACGATCACGCCGCCCTACTTCGCTATGAAGGAAGAATGGACCGTGGAACACGTGTTAGGTTATTTGCGGACCTGGTCCAGCGTTCAGAAATACATTCAAAAAAACGAATCCGATCCGGTTCTACTCGTGGAAAAGGAAATCCGAAACGCTTGGGGTTCCGTCTCTTCCAGAACCGTGGAATGGCCTTTGTTCTTTAAGATCGGAAGGCTTCCGGGTTGATTCCTTCCTTCGGAGAAGCGCTTCGATTTTGGTTTCAGCTCGGTTGGTCCAGTTTCGGCGGTCCCGCGGGACAGATCGGCCTGATGCACAAAACCCTTGTGGAGGAAAAGAAGTGGATCTCCGAAGATAAGTTTTCCCACGCTCTCAGTTATTGTATGATTCTTCCGGGACCGGAGGCTCAACAACTCGCAACCTATCTCGGTTGGATTTTGCACGGGGTTAAGGGAGGAATTTTCGCGGGTCTTTTGTTCGTTTTTCCGTCCGTTGCGATCTTTATCTTAATTAGTATATTCTACTTTTCTTATGGAACTGTTCCGTATGTGATTTCGTTTTTAAACGGGGTCAAACCGGCGATTCTCGCCGTGATTCTTTTGGCGTTCGGGAATCTCGTTCGGAAAAGTCTGAAATCCGACGGACAAATTCTTTGTTTTGCGTTATCCGCAATCGGAATCTTATTTTTTGAAATTTCCTATCCGTATCTTCTTTTGGCCTCGGCGTTGTTCGGCGCGATCGCTTTTCGTTTCGGCAGAAAGAAATCAAAATCGAATTCGGATGCGAACTCGGACTTTGCGGAAACCTCCGATCCAAAAACGGAAAGCCCGAAAACAAGGGAA
This sequence comes from Leptospira kmetyi serovar Malaysia str. Bejo-Iso9, assembly GCF_000243735.2. Classification (NCBI taxonomy): domain Bacteria; kingdom Pseudomonadati; phylum Spirochaetota; class Leptospiria; order Leptospirales; family Leptospiraceae; genus Leptospira; species Leptospira kmetyi. The sequence goes on from NZ_AHMP02000001.1 coordinate 207,370, forward strand.
ACGATGGAAACCGGAACCTCCGCCTCGGAACGAATCGATCTTCAAACCTCGTTCGACGAAGAACGCGAAAAAAGTTCCGAACTTTTAAAAAACCTAGGACGAACCGGAAGCGTCGGTTTGATTCTTTGGGCCGCTCCGTTTTTGGGAATATTATTCTTTTTGAAAGTGGAATTCGTTTTCTGGAAGGATTTGATCTTGTTTTTCACCAAGACCGCCTTTCTCACGTTCGGCGGCGCGTACGCCATTCTCCCTTCGGTCGCGGAATTCGCGACAAAACAAGCGCGATGGATATCGACGAACGAAATGTTGGACGCGCTCGCTTTCGGCGAAAGCACGCCGGGACCTCTCGTGATGGTTTTGACCTTCGTCGGATTTTTAGCGGGAGCTCACCGGTTCGGCGGAATCGGCTCCGGTTTGTTCGGACTTTTTTTAACGGCTTATTATACGTTTCTTCCTTCTTTCGTTTTGATCTTGGGAGGAGCGAGCCTTGTCGAAAAGACGCAAGAATCGGAATGGATTCGAGTTTGTTTTCGTTACGTGACCGCCTGCGTATGCGCGGTGATTCTTTATCTCGGAGTTTATTTCGCCAAATCCATTCTGATTCTTCCGCAAACGTCCGCGGCGGATTGGATTCGAAACCCGATCGGAACGACACATTGGCTTTCTTTATTCTGGACGATCCTTTGTGTCGTATTCCTCAAGTTTAAAAAAGAATATTCGATTTTTATGATATTCTCAAGCGGCTTTTTGTTTCTCGGAATCGAAACGTTTTTTCATTTGTGAGTTCTGGTATAAACCCCGTCCCAGGTTTTTTCCGGGGGATTGTGTTTGTATTCCTCGCAACGTTCGATCAAAAGAACCGCGGCTTTGTCCCTGCTACCTCTCGTGATCTGCGAACTTTCGAGAAGTTCCTGCGCTAAGGACCATTCTCGGTTGAGATACGCTTCGAATCCTTTGGAGAATTCCAAAACGGACGCTTCCAGTCTTTCGGACACGTTATCCGGTCTTCCGATCAATTCGTAAAGTCGAACGGGTTCGTTCTTCCCTTTGACCCGGACCACGTCCAACAATCTCGTAAAAAATTCGTCCTTGATCTCGTGTTGAACCGCTTCGCTCACGAGAATGCTTACGCCGTAATCTTTTCCAGCCGCTTCGAGTCTTGCAGCGAGGTTGACCGTATCCCCCATCATCGTATAAGCCGAAATGGAATCGGTTCCCATAAAACCCACCTTTGCAAGTCCGGTGTTGAGTCCGATCCGAATCTGCATTTCCTGAGCCTCGGGGATGTAAGCCTTTTTGGCCTTCCATTCCTGTCTGAGTTTTTCGAGGGTTTCGATCATTTCCACCGAAGCGGCAGCCGCCTTAAGACAGTGTTTGTCCACTTCCACGGGAGCGTTGAAGATTCCCACGATCGCGTCCCCGATGTATTTGTCCAAAACACCCTCGTGTTTTTTCAGAATCAAGGTCATCGCGGATAGGTATTCGTTTAACAAAGACGCTAATTCGACGGAAGTTAACTTTTCGCTAATATTCGAAAAACCTGCTACGTCCGAAAAGAACGCGGTGATTCTTTTTTCGCTTCCTCGTTTGAGGGCGGCGAGATCCACCATCGCTTCGCTGACTACGACCGGATCGATCATGGTCCCGAGAATATTTTTGATCTTTTCTCTTTCCTTAAGACCGGTCACCATCGAGTTCAAAGCGACCGTAAGAGTCCCGAGTTCGTCCTTTCCGCCTTGTTCGAACTGAACTTCCAGATTTCCCTGACCGACTTCCCTCGCGTGAAAGATGATCCGTTTGATCTTTTGAACCACGAATCCGGAAATCAAAACCGCAAAAACGATCGCGGCCAAACAAATCAAAAGCGCGGTTCCGATCGCGGAATTCTTATTCTTCTGAATCATCTCGAGACCTTCGGTGCGGTCCACGATCGTTCTGGAAATTCCGGAAAGGTTTATGGAAAGAATCGCGGAGCTGACCTCGTCTCCCGAATCTCCGAGAAGAGGTTTGGAATCCAGATTCCAAAGAATCTCCTCCGCCTCTCCTCTCGAGTTCGCTATGATTCCGTACGGAATCAGTTTTTTCAACTGAGGAGTCGGAGTTTCGCTTTTGCCCGAGTAAATCCATTCTCGGATCGCGTCCCATCTTTCCTTGGAAAGATTTTGTTCCTTCGGATCTCTCAGATAATCGGAATAATTACCCGAACTTTGACTGAAGCGCAGGACGATCAGATCCTCCAAACCCGCGTTTCTAAGCTCGCCTAACGCGTCTATCAGAACGTCGGTTTCGCTCTGAATCGGAAAAGCGACCCTGGTTTTTACGGGATGTTTTTGTTTTAAGACCTTGAGTTTTTGCGCGGCCTCGACGAAATCCTTTTTATCTTCGGAGAATTCGTTGCGGAACGTTTCGAACTGCGCGTCCCTTTCCTGGATCAGTTTCGCATAACGTGCATAAAGATCCCGAAACGTTTTATCCTGAAAGGGAGGAACCGGAGGTTTTTTGTCCTTGAGTTCCTGGATTCTTTTTTTCAACGGAACGACCAAGTCGCGGATCTGGGCCGCAAAATTCGCGTCCTGTTGCAGATAACGTTTCGCGAAGTCCGGCAATTCCTCGCGGAGACGATTGGCTCTTTCGGTCGAACTTTGATTTCTAAAAATCGGAGAATACAACGTCTGCAATTCCATCGCTCCGATCGTGTATGAATTCTGATCCGTATTCTGAGAAAAATCCAAGGAAAGAATTTTGGAAAAGGAATCCTTTAGGTTCGAGTCGATGTCGCGGAGAAATATGTTCGAATTGATCGAAACGTCCTGTTTGAAAATTTTCGTATCGAAAGAGGGAGTAAGATTCTCCTTGATCTGATTGGAAATCACGGGAAAGGTCTGGATTCTATACTGGGACATGTTGAGTCCGAGTTCCTCGATCTTTCTATGTTGTTTCGGAAGGGACAACTCGAGAATGGAATGGTCCAGATGATTTCTGGCCTTTTCGATTCCGTTCTTTAAGTGATCCATTCCGTGTTCCGCGTCTTGTTTGTCCTTTTCCGAACTTTTTTCCTGAGAATGAAGTTCGTCCCATCTTTGTTTTTGTTCGTTTAAGTCCGCTTCCAAAACGGCGACTTGATGCGCCATATTTTTGAGTTTTGTGTACATCGCGTCGGAGATCGCAAGCCCGTTCGGGTCCTTCAGTAAAAACTTGGTGTTCTTTTCGAGTTCTTCGATGTCCGCCTTGGAAAGATAAACGGAATAATACGTGTCCTTAATGGACGACTTACGTTCCTTTCCCAAAACTCCGAAAAGTTTCGTCTTAAATCCGAAAAAGCTGACCTCTTTTGTTTCTTGAGTCACGACCCTCGTTCTGTATTTACGAAGGGCCTGGCTTTGACGTTTTACCCGTTCCCGAAAGGATTCGACCCGGATCAAACTGCTCGAAAGATTCTCCAGTTCGAGAACCAAACTCGAGATATAATGTCTGGAAATTGCGGCTTCTTTTTCGTAACTTTGCGTAAGAATTTCCGTCTGTTGATGAACGTCGATGGCGGAAAGAATCATCACCGTAAGAGCGATCAAGGCTCCGGTAAAAAGCGCGAGTTTTGCCCGGATTCCAAGGTAAAAAAGATTTTTAAGATTTATAAAAAATCCGAATCTCTTCTTCAATAGTTCGCCGAGAACGCCCGTTTTAGATTCTTCTGATTGGATCGGATCTGTAGCCACCTGCGGTTCCTTTTTTTAAGTCTGCTCCAGCCATTTTGGAAAATAACCGATGTGAGAGTCACGAAATTAAAATTCGAGTATAATGAATTTTCCGAGTTCGGTAAATCCGATTTTTAGAAAATAATTTCTTTTCGAAAATCTTTGACAAATCCTTTGGAGGACTCAACTTGTTCCGAATGCGAAATCCCGTTCGAATGAAATTTCCGCTTTTTATTTTCGGAATATTCCTTTCCGTTCATTCGTTATTCGCTCTTGATCCCGCGGTGATCGTCAAACCCGAGTTCCCCGGTAAACAACCTCTTATCAAATCCGTTTATCTGATACGGGATCCGGAATCCCGTTATCTTCCCGAGAATTTTTTCAACGATCTCGAAAACATTCCGGTTCGAGAGATTCAAAACTCCACCTTCGGTTTCGGATACGATCCGGTTCCGTATTGGCTGGTTTTCGACGTGGAAACTCCGGAGAAAGTAAATCAAGAATTCTCCCTCGCCTTACACTATCCTCATTTGGATCAGGTCGATCTTTACTATCAAACCTCGGCGGGACTCAAGGGAGAATATAAAACCGGAGACTCGCTTCCGTTTCGTTCCAGACCGATCGAAAACAAATTGTTCGTGTTTCCTCTGCCGATCTCTAACAAGGGTAAGGCGAGAATTTTGGTTCGGGTGTTTTCGGAAGGCGCTCTCAGTTTGTCCATGACCCTCTACGAGAACAAGGAAAGAATCCGCGAAACGAAGGTGGAACTCGCCAAAGATTCGGCCTTTTTCGGCGCGTTAGCCGTAATGGCGCTCTTCAACCTGTTTCTTTACGTCGGAATCCGCGAACGATATTTACTATATTATTCTTTTTTAATTCTCGCTGTGCTTCTGCATCAGATGATCCTTCCGGGATACGCGTTCGAATGGTTTTTTCAAAATCAGCCGATCTTTATCAATCAGCTTCATTTGGAAGCGATCGCCCTGATGATGATCTTTATGGCCTTGTTTCTCGCTTCGTATCTGGATACGAAAAAGAATTATTCCCTTCTCAATCTGTTTTTAAAAGCGTCCCTTTGGGCCGGGGTCGCCTTGGGATTTTTGATTCCGATTCTTCCCGGACGTTATCTGATTCCGTTCACTTCTTTGTTTCCTCTTTTGCAGATGACCGTGATCTTTTTGATTTCCTTTTTCAGGGCGATCAAAGGGGATCGTAAGGCGATCATCTTTTTAACGGCTTGGTTCTTCACTCTTTCGGGAGGAATCATCTTCGCACTGAGTCGATTCGGATTCTTTTTAAAGGACGCGCCCGCGATTCCGTTTTTACAAACGGGGATCATTCTCAGCGTGTTGTTTTTATCTCTCGCGCTTTCGGAAAGGATACGAACGATTCGAAAGGAAAAAGAGGAAATCGAAGAATACGCTGGCAAACTCGAAGAACTTTCGTATATGGATCCTCTCACTCGGATTTTCAATCGGAGATATTTCGACGAACAAATCCGGATGGCGTGGAGCCGTTCTTCGAGACACCATTCTCCCCTTTCCCTTCTGATGATCGACGTGGATTTTTTCAAACAGTTCAACGATACGTACGGTCACGTGGAAGGAGATCGCGCCTTGATCCGGGTAGCAAGGGAGATCCGCGCGAGTCTGAGAAGATCGCATGATATGGTCACTCGATACGGCGGGGAAGAATTCGCGGTGATCCTTCCCGACACTCCGATCGACGGGGCGGTCGTTGTCGCATTAAATATTCTCGAGAAAATCGAAGCGATGGAACTCACGCATATCAAAAGTCCGTTCGCGAAGATTACGGTTTCGATCGGGATCGCGTGCACCGTGGAATCGGACGCGGCTTCGGTTCAGGATTTGATTTCCATCTCGGATCGCAATCTATACGAGGCGAAATCCTCGGGAAGGAACCGAATCCAACACTAAAGACTCGGCGTTTTCATTCTTGCAACGATTGCGGCTTGATTCGGAATTTCTAAAGAATCAAAAATTTTCTCGACTGAATGAAAGGTTTTCTTAGAATCCTTCCCTGCTATGAAAACCAATCCCATTCCGAAAATCCAATCCAAAACCCTATACCATGTTATGAAAGCTTCTGCGGAAACGTTCGCGGATCATACGGCGCAATATTACAAACCGGACGGTAAGAATTATCAGGCGAATAGTTTCAAAAACCTTTATGAAACGGTTCAACAAATCGGCTCGGGTCTTATCTCTTTAGGGCTGGAACCCGGAACTCCGATCGGTCTGATCGCGGACTCGGGCGCGCGTTGGCTTTGGTGTAGTATGGGAATTACGAACATCGGATGTGTGGACGTTCCGAGAGGAACCGATTCCACGGGAGAAGATCTTCGTTATATTCTCAACCACGCGGAATGTTCGATCGCGTTTTTGGAAAACGAAGTCGCATTAAAAAAGGTGCTCGCGCAGAAATCGGAATTTCCGCATCTCAAAAAGATCGTTCTGTTCGATCAGAAGGGAACTCTCGAAAACACGGAACCCTTCGAAATCATTTTGTTAAACGACTTGATTCAGAAAGGAAAGGCTTGGATCCAAAGCAAGGGAAAGGACGAGTTTCACAAAAGAGGTTCCGCGATCCGCGAAGAGGATCTCGCGACCATCGTGTACACTTCGGGAACAACCGGAAAACCGAAAGGCGTGATGTTGTCCCATAGAAACATCGTGTTCAACGTCGACAGCGCGTTGTTAGGCGACGACCTCAACGTATATCCGACCGATCGAAGTATGGCGTATCTTCCCCCTTGGCATATCGCGGAACGATTGGTCGAAACCATCTGCGTGCGCGCCGGAGGAGCCGAGGCTTTCACTTCCATCTCCACGCTCAGTCAGGATCTGTCGGATATTAAACCGACATTGCTTCTTTCGGTTCCGAGGGTTTGGGAAAGTCTTTACAACAAAATCCACGATAAGGTCAGAGGAGCTTCCCCCGTTCAACAGGCTTTGTTCGGAGCGTTTAAGGAAATCGCGATCACGTATTACAAACATATCTCGCGCTTGCAAGGTTTGGAATATTCGTTAACGGAAGAATCCACGTTCGCTTCTCTTTGGCAGAAATTCATCTCGCTTTGGATCGTGATTCTTCTTTGGATTCCGAATCAGATCGCACAACTCGCGTTCAACAAAATCAAACAAGGATTAGGCGGAGAATTGAGATTCGCACTTTCCGGCGCGGGCGCATTGCCTCAATACATCGATACGTTCTTTAACGCGATCGGAATTCCGATTCTCGAAGGATACGGAATGACCGAGTTGTCCGGTATTTCCACCCGAAGAATTTTAGGCGAGATCACGGTGGGAACGCTCGGACGTTGTATCCCCGGAGTTCAGATCAAACTCATGGACGAAAAAGGAAAAGAGATCACCAAACCCGGAGTCAAGGGAATCGCTTGGCATAAGGGCGATCACGTCATGAAAGGTTATTACAAGGAACCGGAAAAGACGAAGGAGATTTTGAGTTCGGACGGATGGTTGAACTCGGGAGATCTTTTGACTTGGACGACTTCCGGAGAATTGAAGTATTCCGGAAGAGCCAAGGATACAATCGTTCTTTTAGGCGGGGAGAATTTGGAGCCCGAGCCGATCGAATTCGCTCTTGTTCGAAGCCAATTCATCCATCAGGCTATGGTGGTGGGACACGATCAGAAAACTCTCGGAGCGTTGATCGTGCCGAACGAGGAAGCTTTGGAAAAATATCTGAAGGAACTCCGCTCCAAAATGTTAAGCGAAGTCCGAAATTTGAACGGAGACGCGGACGTGATCGCACTTTTCAAAAACGAGATCAAGAACCTAGTCTCGAGCGAAAACGGTTTTAAAAATTTCGAAAAGGTTTCCAACTTCCGGATTCTCGATAAAAAATTCGAACCCGGAGAGGAACTGACACAAACCATGAAAATCAAACGGAACGTGGTGGCGGATAAGTATAAAAACGAGATCGAAGAGATGTATCGTTGAACTTTCACTCGTCTTTTTAAAAAAAGAGCGAAGTGTTTCGAAAGGATAGCCCGTTGGAAACCTTGGTTTTCATCGGGCTTTTTTAATACGAAGCGCTCGTAAAATTCTTTCCTAAGTGTAACCCTTTTCGAGAAAGACTCGAAGAACTCCGAAGAATCCTAAGGAGAAATATTCTTGTTCCAATCCGAGTCCTTTCCCAAAAAATTCTTACTTTATATTCCACGCGCCGCGGTCGCATTCATATTTTTACAAACCCTATTCTACAAATTCACGGGCGCGCCCGAATCGGTTTTGATCTTCACGAAACTCGGTATGGAGCCTTGGGGAAGAATCGGCACGGGCGTTTTAGAACTGATCGCGGCGGTTCTTTTATTCGTGCCGGGATTCAACTGGTTCGGTTCCCTGCTCGGACTCGGGTTGATGTCGGGTGCGATTCTTTCCCATCTATTCGTGATCGGGATCGAACAGGAAAACGACGGAGGCCTTTTATTCTTCTTGGCTCTTGCAAGCGCCGCGATTTGCGCCCTTCTCCTTTGGACGGAAAGAGAGACCCTAACATCCGTTCTGCGGAAACGATTTCAAAAATAGCTTTCCGAAATTCTCAAACCGGTTAAACTCTCGCAAAAGCACGGAGGTTTTTATGGGAGAAGAACAGGCGAAGATTCACGCGTTGAATAAGATCGTCTCCATCATCGACGAAAAGGCTTCGATTTACAGAAACGAAAGAAAGTCGATGCCTTCCGCGAGAGCGATCGCCGAAAAAAAACTGATCCTCGATCTGATCGACGACGGAATGAAACTCGCAAAAACGATCCAACCCAAACCCGCCGATTTGATTCGGGATTTGGAAACCCTGAACAAACAGTTTATGAATCTCTAATATTCCAAAAAAACGGATTTGCACAGATTCGAGGCGTTTTTTGAAAGATAAGGATCCATTCTTTCGAACAAATCCTTGAGTTCCGATCCGTATTCTTTCAGAAACACATCGTCTGTAGTTGCGAGTTGAAGTTCGTTGGCCGCCGTTAATTCGCAGAGTTCGTTTAACATTCTTCCTTCTAAAACCCGGACTTCGTCCGTAATCCGATTCTTATGTAGAATCGGTTTTCCGTTTCCGAATTGAGCGTAAAGATGATTCCGATCGCAGGTTCCATAAAGATAGACTAACGTTTCCGCTTTGCTTCCGATCAAGTTCTCCACTTCTTTACGAGCGGTCGTTTCCAAAAGAGAATCCTGAAAGGCAAACGTTCCATAAACAGCGTGATAGAGACCGGCATTGCATAGATCGATTGAGGAACCCCACTCCTCCAAGATGTAAAAGGTCCCGATCAGATGGGTCAGAAGATCACCGTGTAGATGTTCTTTCCCCTGAGCGTGTAAACTTTTGAGTTGATCCAGAAGGATCGGATCCGGTTCCATTCTCATTCAAAAATCATTTCGAAACGTTTTGTCCGAGGTTAAAAAGAAGAATCGCCGCGAACGCGGCCAGGATCGAAAAATAATGATACAGGTTTAAACGTTCCGAAAAGAGAAACGCGCCCACGAAGATCGAAGTCGTCAAGATCGACAAAACGGCGTATAAAATATAATACGAAGTTCCGTATCTGCTATAAAGAAGATAAAATCCCAAGAACGTAAAGTAAAGCCCCGCTCCGCTCAACCAAAAATAAATCCGATTCTGAGAAAGATAATTCTTCCAATCCCCGGGTTTGTAAAAGAACAGGGATACGATCAAAAGAAAAATACAAACGATCAACGTGGGAATCAAAAACAGAAACGGCCCCGCAGTCGGCGCGGATTTTTTCTGACCATACGCGTAGAATGCGTTTCCGATCGCGGCGATCAAGGCGAAAAGAAACGGAAGAACCGCGGAACTCAATTTCATATTAGAATCTCCTCATATACCCCGAAGGTCAGAAACGTTTCGTCAACTCGCCTTCGCGGAAGCGCAGGCCGTCGCAGATCGGATTCCATCCATGGCGGCGGAAACGATTCCTCCCGCGTAACCCGCGCCTTCTCCGCAGGGATACAAACCTTGAATCCGAATATGTTGTAAGGTTTCTCCGTCCCGCGGAATACAAACCGGAGAAGAGGTTCTTGTTTCGGGAGCGTGAACGATCGCTTCGTTCGTAAGATAACCTTTCATAGAACGATCGAATTCCCGAAAACCTTTCCGTAAAGATTGATAAACGAAGTCCGGAAGAACCTCTTTCAACTCGACAGAAGTGATTCCGGGCGTATAAGAAGTTCTCGGAAGATCGGAAGAGATTCTTCCTTCCACAAAGTCCGTAAGTTTTTGAGCGGGGGCTTTTTGAGTACGACCCCCGGCGATCCAAGCCTTATGTTCGATGGCCTTTTGAAATTCCATCGCGGCCAAGGGACCGTGTTTTGCGAACGGTTGAAAGTCCTCCATTCTCAACTCGACTACGATCCCCGAGTTCGCGGAAGGCCGCGCCCGTTTAGAAGAAGACCAACCGTTCGTAACGATCTCTTCCGGTTTCGTCGCACAAGGAGCGACAACTCCTCCGGGACACATACAAAAAGAATAAACCCCTCTCCCCTCGACCTGTTTCACCACGCTGTAAGGAGAAGGAGGAAGATAAGGATCGCGCACGTCGCAACGATATTGAATCGAATCGATCAAGGACTGTTTGTGTTCCACTCGAACGCCGACCGCGATCGGTTTGAGTTCGAGTTCGATTCCTTTCCGATACAACAACTCGAAGATATCTCTCGCGGAATGACCGGTCGCAAGGATTACGTTTTTTGAATGGAACTTGTCCCCATCCTTCGTAACCACACCTTGCATCTGATTTCCGTTTAATAAAAAGTCGGTCACTCTTTTTTCGAAATGAACTTCACCGCCCATCTCCACGATTTTTTCGCGGATTCGTCTTACGATCTTAGGAAGTTTATTGGTGCCGATATGAGGATGCGCTTCGACGAGAATATCCTTGTCCGCTCCGAATCCGACGAGCCACTCGAGAATCTGCCGAACGTTTCCTCTCTTTTTGGATCTTGTGTAAAGTTTACCGTCCGAGTAGGTTCCCGCTCCGCCTTCTCCGAAACAATAATTGGAATCCTCGTTTACGTTGTGATGAATATTCACTTCTCGTAAATCGAAAGGTCGTTTGGAGACGTCTTTTCCTCTTTCCAAAAGAACCGGTTTTAAACCGGAAAGAATCAATTGAAGACAAGCGAAAAGCCCCGCTGGTCCGGCGCCGATCACGATCACCTCTTCCGCGTTCGAAACATTCGGAAAGTCCGGAAGAAGAATCGGCTTCTCTACGAAGTCCTCTCGGATAAAAACCAAAACCTTAAGATTGTAATAAACCGTTCTTTGTCTCGCATCGATGGAACGTCCGAGAACTTCGATGTGACGAATCTCACTCGAATCGATTTTTATCTTTTTCGAAACGTAGTTCTTAAGCGCCTCGTCTTGTCCCGCAACTTCCGGGACAACGCGAAGCTGAAGTTCCTGGATCATAATATACTTGTTTTCGATCCGACGACTTCAGAACAATCTCAATTTCTCAAGGTTCGGGCAACTTAGGCAGGAAAAGTAAAATCAAACAAGCCGCCAAATGCAAACAACCCGCAAATAAACTCAAAGCGAAAAGGCCGTAGTTCAAAAACGGAGCGATGAGCGCGGTTCCGCCCGAAGTGACCGTAATGATCGAAAGAAGAATCAGGGAAGAAGCCCGGTTGTCGTCTCCGTTCGCGGAGATGATTCCTCTTAAAAATCCGGTCGGTCCGCGAAGTCCCAAGCCGACGTTCATCAAAGGAAAAATCATAAGAACAACATTCGGATCGTTGTTTCCAAAAATTGAATATACTACCAAAAGAATCGAAGAGATCAAAGAACAAAAGGTTCCGATCGTAATCAAACTTTCCGGTTTGAGTTTTCGACTCAGAACGGAAGGAGATAAAACCGCGCCCGCGATAAAAAACGCGACTCCGATCGTTTGCATCTGCGCGAACTTGGAGATATCCGAGTGCATCGTTTTCACGATCACAACCGGAGCGCCGAAAACGAAAACCAACAAACCGCCTAAGTTCAAGGCTTGGCTGAGAGAATATCTTTGAAAGACGGGGGATTTTAGTAAGGAAAGATAAGATCCTCGTTTTCCGTTCGATGGAACGCCGACGCTGTCGATGCGAATGAACAAAAAAACAAGCGCAAGAAGAATGGAAAGAGATGCGGTGAGAAAAAAAGAATACTTCCAAGTCCCGAAAGTCAAAAGCCAAACTCCTAAAATCGGAGCCAGCGCGGGAACCAAAGATTCCACGCTTCCCAACATTCCAAGAGCCTTGGTCGCTCCCTTTTCGTCGTAAAGATTTTTTGCGATCCCCGGAGCCAGAACGGCGGGTGCGGAAGAGAAAAGCCCTTGAAAGAATCTGCAAAGAATCAGAACGTCCAGATTCTCCGCAAAGGAACAAACAAAGGAAGCAATGGCGTATAACGTAAGCGAGAAAAAAAGAAGAGAAGAAGTTCCGATCTTGGACGAAACGTTTCCGAAAAGAATCATCCCGAAAGCGGTTCCCGCGATAAAGGACGCGATCACAAACTGGGAACGCGTCTGATCGCCGCCCAAAATTTCGGGTAAGGAAGGAATGCTCGGAAGAACCAAGTCGATCCCGGAAAGTCCCAAAACGGAACCGAGTCCGAGGAGCATACAAATCAAAAATGCGTTTTTATTTTTTACGGCGTTCATTCCGACAATTATCCTTCTCCGATGAATTCAAACCAAAGATTGAAATCTTATCGGAGAAAGCAAGAACTTAGAATGAATTAGCCTTCTTTGTTTTTAATCGTCTTATAAAAACGAATCGATTCGAAAAAGAAGGGGTTTAGGAAACGGAAAGTCTGACCGCGGCCTTGTCCATTAGCAGTTTCATACATTGATTGTCGTTATCGATCGCCAGTAGCCAAGAACAATTATTTCTTCCCGTTTTAGAAACAATTCTTTTACAAAGCGGACAGGTTTCCAAATTCTCATTCTCAAGTATTTCAAAAGCGGTAGTTTTTTCAAAAAGTTCTCTTCTCGGAGGAGAAGTCACTTCATAGACTTCCTTGAGTTCGTTGTTCTCGTTGAATTCAATTGAAATGATTCCAATCTCGTTCGCGCTACAGAGTTGTTTAAACGTTTCAAAACGATCCTTATCGTGGAAGAGTTCATAATCAAACATCGGAATGATAATATACGAATAATTTGAAAAAGATTTATAATTGATCGCCTGACTGATTGCTTTTGTGATCGAGTCGATCGAATTCGAAGCCTTCAATTCAAAAGTGTAAACCGAAAGAGTGTCGAAATTCAGATCCGATTCGATCTTATATCCTACGAAATCATAATTCTGAAGTTTACCGCCTCCCCGATCGAATTGAGCGTCTCTGACTTCCAAAGAAAGACATTCCGCGAGCTTAGGAAGAATTAATTTTCCAAGACCGATCTCGTCTTGTTTGTTCTCGTTTCCATAATAGACGAATTCGTTTTTCGTCTTATAAAAATAATTTCCCTTGCCTCTCTTAAACTTATAGGTGCTGTTGTTGAAAACATAATCCTTAAAACCTTCTCGCACCGCCGAGAGGTTCAAAATCGAAGGATCGTTTTTTAAGTAATTCATCATATTCGGAAAAATGAAAGATAAGGCCTCTCCCAATTCTCCGTCTTGTATCGTATCAAAAATTCGCTTCGCAAGAAGAGTTCCGATTCCACGAGGAAGATACACCTTAGTCAATTTCATCGGGCCACCTTGGCCTTGCGATGGCTTCCATTCAAAACCCAATTTGGATAGATAAGAAACAAGATCCGTCTTAAAGGATTGCCAACTCTCGCTCTTTTTACCGATAAGAATTTTCATCAGATGTTCTTTGGACAAACACGCGGTGTATTCCTTTATGGAAATTTGATAGTCCTGTTTGTCTGAATCCAACTCGATCAAAGCCGAGAATATATCATCAATATCTTTTAGGGAAAGTCTCAATTATGTCCTCCATAAATGTCGCTGACTTAGTATAAAATCGTTATCTATGGTTTTTAAGTCGGTTTAAAATATTAAAGGGAAACGGAAGGTCTGACCGCGACCTTGTCCGTCAGCAGTTTCAGAAGCGATCTATTCTTTTTTGAAGAGCAGACCGGTCGGATTGAGTCTTTGCAAGAGAAAGGGCCTTTTCAAAACTCGCTTTCGCTTTTACATCGTCAAAATTCGAGTAGAGTTCTCCTAAAAGCGCATGATAAAAACGATTCTCGTTGAGTGAGAGTTTTTTCGCTTCGAGGAGCGCGGCTTCCTTTCCGTTCACTTTGGAAAAAACGTAGATCCGATTCAAATCGGCAAAGGAAGAATATTCAATTTTTAGCAAGCGATCGTAGACCTGCAGAATATTCTCCCATTTATTCCGAGAATCTTCTTTTTGAGTATGCCAATACGCTATTTCCGCTTCCAGATGATATTTAGAAATATGATCTCCCTTTGCCGAAAGACTCAGAAAATATCCGCCTTGAACGATGAGATTCCGATCCCAAAGATCCGGATCCTGATCTTCGTAAAGAATCGATTCTCCCCTTTCGTTTTGTCTCGCGGCAAATCGGGAAGAATGAAAACAAATCAGGGATAAAAGCGCGTTCGTCTGAGGAAGGTTTGTGATTTCGTTTTCGGCGAGAATGCGACACAAACGAAACGCTTCCAGACAAAGATCCTTCCGAAGAATCTCGTTTTGACTCGCGGAAAGATATCCTTCATTGAACAAAAGATAGATCGTTCGCAAAACAACGTTTAAACGATCCTCGATCTCGGAGGAACTCGGAAGTTCGATCCGAATCTTTTCCTCTTTCAATTTCTCTTTGGCGCGAAACAAACGTTTGTTGATCGTTTCCTTATTCGTCAAAAACGCGTCCGCAATCTCCTCGATTCCGAAACCGCAAAGAATACGAAGCGATAAACCGATCTGCGCTTCCTCCGAAATCGAAGGATGACAGATCGTAAACATCATCTGAAGTTGACTGTCCAGAATGTTATGCGAAGTAAGATCTACATCCTTTTCACAAGAATTTTCCAAGGACGTAGTATGCGCCCTTTTGAGTTCGGGAAGGATCTTATCCGAGTATAAGGAATCGCGTTGTAGAAAATTTTTGGCCTTATTCTTCGCGACGTTATACAACCACGCGCTCGGATTTTGAGGAACCCCTTTGATTCCCCAAACCTGAGACGCGGTTAAAAAAGTTTCACTCGCGATGTCCTCCGCAATTTCCATACGATCCAGACCGAAACGTTTGGAAAGAACGGAAACGATCTTTCCGTATTCCGTTCGAAAAAGATGCGGTATTAATTCTCCATTCTCCATCGTAAAATCATTCTTCCTTGGATCAAAAGAAGAATCGGTTTTCTATTTGTTCTCGTGGACACCCATGACCTTTCTGACTTCCACGCTGTTCCCTTCTCCGTTTAAGATCGGACATTGTTTCGCGATGTTCGTTGCTTCTTCGAAGTCCTTCGCTTTGATTACGATAAAACCCGCGATCGATTCTTTGATATCCACATAAGGACCGTCGGTTACGATGCCGCCCGATCGGATCACTTTGCCTTCCGTCGATAAGCCCGTTCCTCCGGAGAATTTTTGATCGGAAATGATTTTTCCCACCCAATCGTGATATTGTTTCATATACGTTTCGAGTTGTTCCGGAGAAGGTTGGGCTTCCTTTGTCAAAAGATCCAGTCGCATTAAAATTAAGAATTCTTCCATAACGTTACTCCGTTCGCATTAAAAAGTTCGAAAGTTTTTGTTCATACTCGGCCGGGTTCGTTTCTCGAATGGTTCCGTGATCTCCGAAATCGGGAAGCCAAATCGTCTTAGGCCCCGCATATAAGTCGAACAATTCCTGCGTTTGCCGATAGGAAACGACTCGATCTTTTCGACTGTGAACGAAATAAATCGGAATTCCATTTGCAAGCGGCAAAGAATTTTTCGGGCTCAACAATCCGTCGAACTTACCGCGTAACATCGATAAGTCGATCATCGCCTGAACGAACTTCTTCGGCGCAGATTGCGCTTCGGGAGAATCCGAGATCAATCTTTGAAAACTCTCCATCGGATTCTCGACGATAACTCCATTCAACTTCGGCATTTGAGGCAATGCGATCAGAATCGAACCCGCTCCGATCGAAGAACCCATTGCGTAAACTTTTTGATATTTTTTCGAAAGATAAAGATAAGAAGAGAATACGTCCCGCGATTCTCTTTGCCCGTACGTCAATCCTTCTACCGGACAAGGCGCTTCTCCGTGACAACCGAGATCAAAGGTCAACACATCGAGTTTGTTTTTTAAAAAGAATCGAAGATGTCGCGTCATTTCTCTTCGATCGCTTCCGCCCCCGTGAACCAAAACGATCGCTCCTCTTGCTCGAGCAAATCCGTTCGGTTCAGTTTCGATCATCCAACCCGGAAGTCGGTAACCGTTTATGGAAAGAATTTGAACCTCTTTGAATTCGTATTCTTTCGTCGTTCTTAAATTTCCGCAGTTCTTACCCCAATGTTTTTCCGCATCTTGGTTACAAACGGAAAGATCCTGAACGACTCCGTGCCAAGACGGGAATAAAAGTTGATTGCTCGCGGACCAAAGTCCGGCACAAACGATCAGCAAAACAAGAAACGGAAGAATTAAGATCGGCCAAACCCACCGTTTCCGTATCATAAATCGACTCCGTTGTCTATGTCCGAATAACATATTAATGCGAACAGGTTCATTTTTTGTTCTCCAATTTGTTTAGATGTTCGCCTCTTTATCAATCGAGTTGGAGAAAATTGGACATCGGATTCGGATTTTTTTCAACTATGAAGGATTACTTGTACGCAAATTTGTTCTCGATTCTCCGCTAAAATTCGATGCGACGCGATCGCCCATTTCTTCCAGGCCTCATCGTTTTTGGTCGAGGGTTCCCGGAGCATCTTCCAGCCGAAGTCTTGAAGGTCGATCCAAGATCCGTCCAAAAGAATGATTCCGGAAGTTGAATATTCTTCCGGCAGATTTCGGACGTAACTTGAATTTTCCAATATTTCCGTTGATGAATCCGCGTGGCTCGTTCTGAATTCTTCGTCGAAAAGAATCGGTTCGTTCGGGAAATACCAATAGTCCCAATGATGAGAGCGAATCGATGCGACGTTGTCTTCATCCAGTCGATGCGGCTCAAGAATTTGTTTTAAAGATTTATCGACGTCTTTTGTTGAATTACGGATTAAAACGGTGATATGGGATTTCATTTTGGGCGTTGGAGTGAGGAGAATCGGCGGGATGCATTGTGGAGATTTTTAATCTATGTCGGTACGGTTTACGGGGCGCATATCTCTTTATGATACGGAGTTATTTAGAATAACATAATATTCAAAATCTTCCCGTTTGAACCTCGCCTGCGCGTTCGTAATTTACGATAATGATTCCGTTCGGAGAGATTTGACTTTCCGTCACTTTGAATGCAGCAGGGATCGTGCCGTCGACAAACAAACGTTTTCCGCTCCCCAAGGTAATCGGATAAATTTTTAACCAGAACTCATCGACTAAATCGTGTTTCATAAGCGTTTGCACGAGATTGGCGCTTCCGTAAACGTGTAAGTTCGGACCCGATTCTTGTTTCAGTTTTTTTATTTTTTCAAGAATGTCTCCGCTTAAAAACGAAGACCGTTGCCATTCACTGGAAGTCAGCGTATTCGAGACTACGTATTTGGTTGCCGACATGACCTCCGGCCAAAAGTCGGAATGTTTCGGCCAGTACGGTTCCCAAATTTCGAAAGTCTTTCGCCCTAACAACAGATCGAACGGAACGGTCATCTGCTTTTTCATAACCGTTCCGATGACTTCGTCCGAATATGGAACCGACCATCCGCCATATACAAAGCCACCGCTTGTATCTTCGTCCGGTCCACCTCCGGCTTGTATAACACCGTCCAGAGTTAAAAATTCGAGTACGATTATTTTTCTCATGACGGTTCCTTTTGCGATGCGATTGAGTTTAGTTTAAAGGATAGGATTGTAATTGTCAACGGCGGGAGTTCCCTCCTTCACCGCTTCATCTCACTTTTTTCTTTTTGAACTGACGTAACGATCTGTAAATCGTCGTTGTTCATCGCTATTTATGATTCGAAGCGAAAAAGGAATCTAAGAAACGCAATGAGTCAAATCAGGATCAGGCAGACCACGAGCGAAACCGTAGTCTTCAATTCCTTAGAAATACTATGATGATGAATCATAACTTTAAGCGAACCGGTATTGTTTTGCAAATCTTCGTCATTGATTCGACATTCAGGATATCCATCCACAGTAAATTCATATTCGCCCGTTGAAAATAGAAAATCCTTCTCAGTGTTGAATCTACGAACCGATTGTCCGTGACTTAAATGACTGTAAAGCCTATAGTCACCCGACTCCGACGGATTTTCTTTTACTCATCTTGCTCCAAACGAATATTTATCGTTAGTCATAGACCAACTTCCTTCCGCTTCTATACTTACGAACGAATTGGGTTCGACAAACGTATCCAATACTTGCCATTCTTCATTCGAATGAATTACTCCTATATATTCTTTTTTATTATCTGGATAATCGTCATACAACTTTAATATGTAAGGATTGGCGGCGGATTGCCGAAATCGCAACGGAAAGAATTTTTCCATCCACGATATTGACTATACGCGCATCAAAACGAATCGTGTTATTTCGTTTTTGAATAGTGCCTAAAACTAAGAGTTCAGCGCCCGATAGTTTAATACTCTCGATCGTATTTGCATCCGCTAAATAGACACCTAATTTAGGCGTAACGGAATACATTCCGAAGTCTTTTATTACAATTGCTGCTAATGGGTTATACTTGGCCTAGTGACGGGCATGTGATTCGAGTGACCTGAGTCGGATCTTGCGAACGGGAGCAGTAAGTGATTTGTGAAGCTGAAGTGAGAATCGCAATAGCGATTCCGAACGAAGCGAGGAGCCGAAGTTAGGCGAAGTATGCGCTTATTTAAACTTAATTCCAAATAAGATAGACAAAATATTTTTTGCAAGCTTTAGGAATTGTATTATCTGTCTATCAGTGACAGTCGTATCTGCTCGACTATGTACAAGATCACATCGCAACCGATAAAAGTAAGTGATTTTATCCCAATCTTCTTTTTTTATCTTACCTTTGATATGTTTTTGAACTTCTTTGACTACTTCAGATCTATTCTTAAAGAGATCTTTTAATCTAACTTCTGAATACGTTTCACCCGACTCATTCAATAAATATTCTTTGAAACCGATTTCTAAATTACTATCAGTTACGATTAGTGCAATTCTATTTTTTTGATCTAACCTTTGCTTAAATATAGATTGCGCTGCAATAATCGATTCATATAAACCAACTGTCCAAGGCTTTAAAGTTCCTAAACCTGCGTTGACTTTTTTTATTAAATCCGCTTCTCTTGGTTTAGTTTTAGGTAAAGGAGTTAGATTGGTACTATCAATTTCTCCTATTGAATCAATCTTAAGCTTTTGAATCTTGCCCTCTTTGAAAGGAAAGACCTTTGCTTCTCGTTCAGAATTTAACCTACGACAAAGTGATGCATGATAGGTGAGCATTTCTATTATTTTATCGCGGGTTAGAAGAAATAGCTTATGTTTCGTATCAATGCCAGATTTACTACTATTCCATGGCATATGATTTGCTTCTCCATTAAATTCAATAATCACACGAACTAATGATATTGAACCGTGAGGCACTCCGACTTTCCCTTGCGTAAAACCAACTTCAAAACTCTTTAAAGCTCTCGCGATTAAACGATCGTTACAATAAACGTATAGCCCATAATCACCATAACCAGCATCCCCACCTTCAGAAAGTAATCCGGCCGTTAATGTAAAATTGACCGAACGATCTTCCATTTTTATGACTGTAGAATATGCTTTTGGAGAGAAATCTGGATTAAAGGACCACTTATTATCAAAATAACTTGGCTTAGCTTTCTCTTTATTTATAACTATTTCAAGATTCTGGTTTTTTAAAAATTTTCCGTATGTAGCACTTATATGAGATTGTATATTTCCAATGTCTGTTTTGGATACGACTTCCCTTAGTTTAGTTAGTTCGATAATTGTCGTTCCATTTTCGATTTTTTCTATAATATAAACAGGCAATTCCCAAGATTCATCTTTCAACCAATCATCATCAAATTCAATTTGGTATGTGTCCTTATCCCGATATCTTGATTTTATAGTAACATGTTGAGCTAATGCAACTACTGCTCTTTTTGACCCGACACCAAAAATTCCAATTATTTGCTCTTCAGGTAAGTTTCCAGAATGTCCCGGACCAACGATTAAAGATAAATCTTCTTTTTTAATGCCGCCAGAATTGTCACGAACTCTAATCAACTGCTGATCGATTCTAATCTCAATATCAATTAGAAGTTTATACTTTTTATCTTTCTTTACCCATAAATCGATCGCATTATCAATTAATTCGCAGATTGCAGTCTGTGCATTATAGTCTGCTATTATTGATCTAAAAATATTCTTTTTAGGAGTTACATCAATGGAATCAATTTCTTTTTTCATAATTAATTACCGCACATATTTCGGCTAACGACAAAGCTTCCCGACGTCGCTGATCCCGAAGGGACGCGAAACGATTCTTACTAAAATACTTTTCTTTTACTTTTTAACTTCGTGAGCGAAGCGATGTGGTGGAACCCGGAGCGAGGATCGCATTGCGATTCCGAGCGGAGCGGGAAGCGTTAGTTATGCGCTGTTCCGCAAGCCAAAAAAAGGTTATAAATTGCGAGCTAAGCCTTAAAGCGGAAATACGCGCAATTCTCTTTTACCAAACTCGACTAAACCCAAATAAAAGCGAAGCGGAATGGCGCATAACGAAAGAGTCTCCTCGACGTTGCGTCTCCGAGCGCCTGTGCGCGAAGGAGTTGGCACGAGGTTCGGTGCGCCATAGCGAACGGCTCGCGAACCGAAGTGACAAAGCAATGTGCGGAGCCGGAGTGAGAGTTTGCGAAGCAAATCTCGAACGAAGCGAGGAGATGAAGTTATGCGCTGAAGCCCCTTTAGTATAAATGAATTAAGACTTTAATTTTTCAAAAGTCTTAATAATGCTCTCTAATGAAACACTTCCATCAGCAACTCCGATCGTAAGTTCATACAATGAATCTTCTTCATCTTCTATTTCAACTCCGTTTAAATCTAGGAAAATCAGAGCTGACGCAAGTGCGACTCGTTTATTTCCATCTATAAAAGCGTGATTTTTACAAAGATAAAATAAATATGCTGCTGCTTTTTGTGTTAGGCCAACGTGAAACTCTTGATTATCAAATCCTGACTGTGGTTGCGCGATCGCGGATTCAAGGAGATTCTTATCTCTAATCCCGTAAGAACCGCCGTATTCTTCTATTTGGTTCTTATGGATGTAAAGAATCTCTTCATAAGATAAATATCTAATAGAACTCATTCAGCAAGTCGTTTTAGCGTCTTGCCATGTTTCTTATTTATTTTTCCAAGACTTGTTTCTAATTTTTTATCGATAGGCGTGATAATTAAACTTTTACCATCAGTACTAATATCCAAAGAAGTATCTGAAGTAATATGTAAAAGTTCAAGAATTGGTTTTTCTATAATTAATGCAGAACTGTTGCCGTGTTGAATTAGCTTTTTGACCATGTTTTAACTCGTTACAACTTAGTGTATACAATGATGTTACCAAAGTCAAGCCTTATTTCATTAACGATTGAGACTTGTGCCTCTTATCTTAGATCTTGTATTCAAAATTATTTTTGGGGCTTTTGCGCATAACGAAAGAGTCTCCTCGACGTTGCGTCTCCGAAGCGCTTAAGCGCGAGGAGTTGACACGAGGTTCGAGCGAGCCATAGCGAGCGCCCGCGAACCGAAGTGGCAAAGCAATGTGCCGGAGGCCAGAGTGAGAGTTTGCGGAGCAAATCTCGAACGGAGCGAGGAGACGAAGTTATGCGCAGTCAGCATCACCTAATTTCCATTTATTAATCTTTGAAATCGAATATGACCATTTTTCATGCTTTGGTAAATTGCAAGAAGTCGAGCATCTATAATTGATTCTTTATTGGTTTTATACTTCTTTTTCGAGGTATTTAATATACTATAATGCTGTTGTGTATATCTGAGCGAGCGCATATCCATAGAGGATTTAAGAACTTGAAATGCTTCGCTTTCAGGAAGTGCGAAGAATTCATAAATTGAGGAAAAACGACTGTAGATATTTGCACTGGCACTGTCAAGTGCACGCATTTCAATGGAAATTAAAGCTAAGCCTTTGACATAGTAGCGAAGCGGCAACCTTTGAATAATTCTTTGAAAAGTTATCTGATCAGTAGAATTTAGTAGTTCTTTACCTATATCAACACCGGTAGAAAAGCGCCTGTTCCCAGTTTTGAAAAACAAGAATTGCCTTAAACCTTTGACAAGAGAATTTGTATATTTGATTTGAGTTCCAATGTGTATATATGAAGAATCATAAAAAACTGAAGCTATTACAAGGAAAACTTGTTCAATATCTCCATGTCTCTTAGAATACTCCGCCGCGATTGCTTTGAATAATTGCTCTGCACTACGATAAAATTTTGGAGGAATAAACAGATAGATGAGAACATTGCCTCCTTTGATAGCTTCTGGAAAATTAGCATAACCAGATGCGCGAATTGGTATAAAAGGGTTAGCAGTGACCCATTCTGTAAGAATGCTGCCAATCGCTTGAATATTAGCAAATTTTCCAAGAATAAGATATGGCGTATTTAAATCAAACTCGCGAGAGCGGAAAATATTTGCAAATCGAAGACTAACCTCTTCCGCCTTAATAAACTCACGTAAATCTTGAACCAGTTTAGCATTTGATTCTGCGCGTTCCGCAATTTCCGAGTATACAGAAGTTCTATCATACTTTCTTCTCCATTTACCTTCAGGATCTTCTGAGACAAGAAAAGTTCCAATTGTCACCTTATCTTCCTCCGAAAGAGTTGAAATCTCATCACGAAAGAATGCTTCAAATGCAGCAGGGTTATCAGCAAAGAAGTGTGATCTTACATAGTCGGCAACTTTTACCATAGACGCATAAGCTTTAGGTTTATCAGATGACTTTCCAAGAAGCCGCGCCCAAAAACTATATAAGCTATCAGTCTGCTCTATATCTGGAAGAAATCCAAGCATTCCTTTCATTTTTCTAGCAAGGTGTAGTAAATCCAGATATACCTTAAAACGAACAAGGAAGTGACCGACGAATCCCCCAATTAACGAAAATAAACCTCCGGTTATGACAAGTAATACATTTCTCGTTACTTCATGACTCACCAAGAAAGCTATAAGCGTTTGAACAACCAAAACAATGATAACATAAGCTACGTAACGTTTTATCGGAATATCTAAAAATGTTTCTTTCATTTATCTTTTAGTTCCTTTGCTGATTGCGCATAACGACAAAGCTTCCCGACGTCGCTGGTCCCGAAGGGACGCGAAACGCTTCTTACTAAAATATTTCTCTTTTACTCTTTAACTTCGTGAGCGAAGCGATGTGGTGGAACCCGGAGCGAGGATCGCACCGCGATTCCGAGCGGAGCGGGAAGCGTTAGTTATGCGCTGTTCCGCGAGCCAAAAAAAATTTATAAATTGCGCGCTAAGCCTTAAAGCGGAAATACACGCATTCTCTTTTCCAGACTCGACTAAATCCAAATAAAAACGAAGCGGAATGGCGCATAACGATAGATAATTGTCGAAGTTCCGCGCGTCCGAAGGACTTGGCGCGAGGCTTGCTTTGCAAGACGAGTGACAAAGCGGAATTTGGCGAAGCCCAAGCAAGGGTCGCGAAGCGAACCCGCAGCGCCGCGACAATTTTTAGTTATCTGCTGTGCCGCGCCCCGAATGTCTAACCGGCGTAGCCACGGAAGGCGAAGCCGGTTAGGGAACGCCAATAGATTTACGATTTAAGACTTAACGATATGCTCTTCAGATATCCAATAAGTCTTTGGGCTTAACTTTTAATCGTTTAGAAAGCTTGAAAATTGAGTTAGCAGTAAAATTAGCCCTACCCGCTTCAATGTCTTGTAAAGTTCTTACAGGAACTGCGTAATCGCCTTCATCCATATTTTCCTGAGTTAGCCCTTTTTCCTTCCGAACTTTCTGAATATTTTTTCCGACTTTTACTAAAAATTCTTCGAAATCCACACACGGTATATTGCGGCAGAGTTGACAAAAAGTGAACGCAGTATACCGTGGGGCGCATATTCTTTACTAATCTCTGTTCGAAAAGGTTCCTTTTATGATAGGAAAGTCCAAAAACAAGTCTCAAAATTTTGTCCGAAAATGGCCTAAATCGGAGATCATTAGGAGAATTTCCGAGGAAGAGAAGAAAGCTTTCTATCATCAGCTTAAAGTAGCTAGGATAGAAGCGAACCTTACTCAGGCGCAAGTTGGTAAAATGATCAAAAGAAGCAGAAGCCAGGTTTCCAAGATAGAATCTGGCAAATGCAGATTATACATGGATGAATTCTTAAAGTTTATGAAGATCTATAAGAAATCTCCATTCTTCTTTTACTCTGTATTTACGACCAATGAAATCATTAAATCACCAAAGAGAGCCCGAGTATAATCTGCGAAGCAGTTTTAACGAGGGCTATTAGTAAGAGTAAAGCGAGGACTCCGCGTCCCGATCGCGAAGCGTTCGGGTGAACCGGTTCAAAAAACCGGAACAAGCTTTTCTCCATAGGATCGCAGAATTGCGAAAAAAATTCGCCACTAGTAAATTTTATGGTTGCTTTTTAAAGGAGACATATTCCAATCATCCTTAGCTAAGCAAACCGGCTACTCGGTGCGAAAGCACTTGGGGATAAATGCCAACCTCTATGTCATTTATCTGGGGTTCCTTTGGAACTAAACTTTCCCTGGCTCTAGCGGGTCCGGGAGGCGGCGCACGAGGGACGCGCCAGCATGAGAGTAGCAAGCGGTGAAAAACGTTGTTGTGCCGTAATCTCCTACACGAGGGCAGAATCTATGAATTCTGAATTTAAGGAGAAATAAGATGATTAAACCATCTCGTAAAAAGCCTAGTAAACGACAGCGTGTTTCGGAAAAGCTACTGAACTGGCTTTGGAAAAATAAGAAAGGAGTCATTAGACTCCTACTTTTGATCATTGAATTGATCGGGAAGCTATTGAAGTAAGGACGCAAGATCTGAAACTAACCGCTTACTAACTCGGTAAAATAAATTGGGGGCAAATAATGCACGAATTTCTGCGGCTGTTACGCGTATTCAACGACTTTAAGGCCAATGAATTTGCAAAGAAACTAGAGATTTCCACAAGTTATCTCTCAGAAATTGAAAAAGGAAAAAAGAAAGTCACATTAGATATATTGAATAAATATGCGGAGGTCTTAAATACAAAAACTTCAACACTAATGTATATCGCAGAAGGTTTTGAAAAGGATAGTAATAAGTTTCGCAAAATACTTTCCACTAAGATAGTCGAATTTTTGTATAAAATAGAAAATGAAGCATCAAAAGTACCACTCGATTAAAAATAGTCCTTTCTTTCGATTAAAAAGCATTGATAAGCTTGCCGAATATTTAAATACAAAATCAAAAAGACTAATATATCTAGAAAATATGCCGCTTACAGAAAGATATCGATGTTTTCCGCAAGGAACAAGGGATATACAACAACCAATTGGTTTTAATAGATTCATTCACAACAGGCTTCATACTCTTCTATCTAGAATTCTTTCACCAGATTTTGTTTTTTCAGGGAAGAAAGGATTTTCGCATGTAGACAATGCCTTGGCTCATCTAAATAGCAAGTACGCTGCCTTGATGGACATCGAAGGATTCTACAGAAATAGCAAAAGAGAATATGTATTTCGGTTTTTTCTTAAAAAATTAGAAATGGCTTCGGATATAGCAAATATTTTAACAAACATAGTATGCTTTAATGATTTCATTCCGACCGGAAGCCCATTAAGTCAATTAATAGCTTACTGGGCATATTCAGATATGTTTGAAGAAATTGAAACGGTTGCAAGTTCAAACAACTTTATTTTCAGTCTTTTTGTCGATGACTTAACATTCTCCTCACAAGATCGAATACGGCATGATTTTCATTTAGAAATTAATGCCATACTAAAATCGTATAGACTGAATATAAAACGCAAGAAACTTCAATATAGATCAAAAAATCAAACGAAAATTATAACTGGTTGTGCAATCACTCCAGATAATAAAATCAAAGTTAGAAATAAGCATCGCGTTAAGTACATTAACAATTTGCAACTATTGTTAGGAAGTCACCAGAACCGCAAAGATGAAAAACTAATAGATTCAGCTCTGGGATTAATTTCTAGTCTACAAGCAATCGAGCCTCAAATATTTATGGAATCCAAGAGAATCCTAAAACAAAAAATATCTTTTTCTTAAATTCATTAAAAGATTAAGCCTGCCACGGACGGCAGGCGTATAATTGCGCGGGGCGCGGCATGGCAGATAACGAAAGAGTCTCCTCGACGTTTGCGGTTCTGAAGCGCGCTAAACGCGCGGAAGAATTGGCACGAGGTTTGAGCGAACCTTAGTGAGCGTCTTGCAAACCGAGTGGCAAAGCAAATGTGTCGGAGACCGAAGTGAGAGTTTGCGGAGCAAATCTCGAACGAAGCGAGGAGACGAAGTTATGCGGCGTTGCCTGTCTCTTTTAAGATTCAATTTTAGAGCTAGTTATGAAATTTAATGAAAAATCTAAGCAAGCGGTTGCTTACGCATAATAGATCAAATAGATAATAGTTTCCGCTTAAGCTAAACGCTAACCAGCTCAGCGACTTTTGCTACAATGTTGGCCATCGAATCTTCGTAAGTGCTCAAGCCACTTCGAGATCCAAGTAAAGGACTAACATCACGAAGTGCATCGTAGGTTGTCTCATGGACAATTGGTACAAGCAGATCACGCGCGAGAAGTGCAGAAAGTTCTTTGTCAGCAATCCCCTCTCCTTTTAGGCGGAGTAGCAAAGCAGGAGTTACTAACACAATCCCGACTCGCGACTTCGCCAGGCCCTTGTCTATTTCACGGAGCAACGATGTACCGAGGGGAACATCCTTTTCGCTAAACCAAACGGATACACCTTGCGACTCAAGCTGGTCATTAAAATCCTTGGCGATCCCTTTCCGGTCGTCCCACGCATGACAAAGAAAGACATCTCGAAGGTCCGGTAAGGAAGCTCGCTTTTCAATGTTGTCTCGGACAGGCGTGAGTGCTCGCACCTCAGCAGACGAATAAACAACATGTGAACCTGCTCGTGACCACCTTGGTCTTATACTACTGCTTGACCCACTACCACTGACGGTGCTTCCACTTCCCTCCGAACTCCCCGAACTGGAGTAGGAAGAGTAATCATAACTACTACTGTATCGATATCTGGAACGACCACCGCATGCAGGGCATGCTGCTTCTGCACTTGCTGAACGATGACCTTGAACTGGTGCTGTGCATCTAGCCATATAACAACCTACCTATTTGTAATTATTGCTTCGTGCAGTAGATTAATCACTAGTTGGTATATAAATACACATACATTATCTAACTATACGCCTACTTTATGAATTTCGATTATAATAAGTTGTCAAGAAAAGTGTGAAATTTTTATAAATAAAATTATTGATAATACCTTCAGGCATAATTTTGCATGCAATAGTCAGAGACAGATTCAAGATTTACTTATTATTAGATAACAATGAAAGGTTAACATGGATGGCAATTAAACATTAAAATTTAATTCATTTCAAAAAAAGTCGGGTAATGCCGCATAACGAAATAGGCTTCTCGACGTTTGCGTTTCTGTAGCGCGCCTAAAGCGCGCGGAAGAATTGGAACGAGGTTTGAGCGAACCTTAGTGAGCGTCCTGCAAACCGAGTGACAAAGCAAATGTGCCAAAGGCCAAGCGAGAGTTGCGAAAGCAATCTCGAAGCGCCGCGAGAAGCCGCAGTTAGGCGAAGGAACGAAATTCACAACTAATGCGTTACTTATTTGTTCAATATAATAGAGTTAGAATAACTTTCGTAAGCACTTTTAAGAAGTAAATCTGTAATAAACTCGCAAAAATTTACTTCATCAATTAACGGAAATTTATTTCGATTAGAATTTAAGTTCTTTAGCATAATGTCAACCCTAGAGAATTGACCGCCTTTTGATTTATTGAATTTTTCAAAGATCGCTTCAGCAATTTCTGAATATGAGATAGTTTGATTCTTTAATAGCAATAAACCTCTCTTTTGAACTTTAGTTAGACCTTCAACGACTTCATTTCTTTCAAATATGGCATGATTTAAATAATCTCCGGCGCTAATTAAGTTGCGCAGATTAAGTTCACTTCCGTCTTTCGTTGAATAATAGAGTGCAGTAAAAACCCAAGCATCTGTCCAATTAAAGTAATTATCCATTTTAGTTAGGGAATATCACGGTTAATAATCCCGCTTTAATATTTTTTAGTCGTTATAATTTTTAATGGCTAAGAATACCTTCGTTCTTTCGCCTAACGAAATAGGCTTCTCGACGTTTGCGGTCCTGGAGCGCGCTAAACGCGCGGAAGGATTGGAACGAAGGCTTGAGTGAGCCATAGCGAACGATCACAAGCCGAGTGACAAAGCAAATGTGCCGAAGGCCAAGCGAGAGTTGCGGAGCAATCTCGAAGCGCCGCGAGAAGCCGCAGTTAGGCGATCGGTCGCTACTTACAAAACCCTAATAAATATTATTTATAAGCAATATTTAGTTGAGTTATATTCAATGATTTTAATCTTCTAACCATTCTTCAGTAGTTCGAAATCGATTCAAGCCGACTGCTTCAAATTCATCTGAGCTCCCGCTTTCAACAACTATTCCAAAATACTTCAACCCGTCGTTTATCGAGCTTTTATTTTCCGAATAGACAGATATAGTTTTTCCGTTTTCAAAAACTTCGCTACACTGCCCTCCGGATCCACCAAAGTATTCAGTTTCAAAATACATCACTTTGCCAGAAATTGAAAGATCCTTCAAAAACGTTTGAATCATTTCATTATATAAGTAAGCCTTACCAATTTCTGGACTTTCAGAGGAGCTAATCTTATTTAATAATACATCTGAAAGTGGAATAAACTTCAAATCACTTTCTAAATCAATAATTTTGGCTTTTGAATTAAATTCTTTGAATTTTTTAACTGATTTTTCAGTTATTAAGAATCCTTGTACAATATGCATCGAATACTTCTTTTATTTACGTTATCTATATTTGTCGTTTCAGTATAACTTGAAGCGACTGTCGCCTAACGACAAAGCTTCCCGACGTCGCTGTTCCCGAAGGGACGCGAAACGCTTTTTACTAAAATGCTTCTTTTTACTAATTAACTTCGTTGAGCGAAGCGATGTGGTGAAACCCGGAGCGAGGATCGCATTGCGATTCCGAGCGGAGCGGGAAGCGTCAGTTAGGCGTCCGTTCCCGCGAGCATCTTGAACCATTTCAAATAAACCCTTACAACTGAATGAAACAAGCAACGCACCCATCTTCTCAAACTAAGCCAAACCCTTCCGAGGAAAGCGCAGCGGGTATGGCGCCTAACTCCAACTCTGCGAGTTTCGTAAAAACGTTAGCAAACCCAGAATAGCCGAAGGGCGTAAAAACGCACAAGGGCTAATCCAAATTTCGGCCGAGGAAGTCGAGAGGACTTTCGATTTTGGTAACGCGAACTTGACTGACTCGAGCGTAAATTTCCGTGGTCCGAACGTTTTTGTGACCCAAAAGAAATTGAATGTGTTTGATATTCGTGCCCGCTTCCAACAGATGAGTCGCGAACGCGTGACGAAGACTGTGAATGCTCACGTCTTTTTGAATGCCCGCCTTCTTCTTCGCATTTTCAAAAATCTTTTCCGCGGACCGAATGTGAATCGGCTTCCTCGGATCTTGACCGGGAAAAACCCATTCTTCGTAGGGATGGGAGAATCTAAATTCCTCCCAAAGAGTTTGGCAAGTTTGAGACAACATCGTGAAACGATCTTTTTTGCCCTTCCCTTCCCGGATTTTTACCGTTTGTCTTTTGACGTCGATGTCCTTCGATTTCAGATGAACCAATTCACTCACACGCAAACCGCTCGCGTAACAAAAAGCGAGAAGCAGCTTATGTTTCGGATTCTCAAGAGCGTTTAGTATTTTATAAACTTCTAAAGTAGAGAGGATGTCCGGAAGTTTCTCCTCCCTTTTGGGACGAGGAAGATCCTTGAACCACGGTTTGCCTAAAAAAATTCCGAAGTAAGAATTGAGAGCCTGGATCCTCGCCGTAACGGTCGCCGAACTCAGCCGTTTTTCCAAAAAGGAAAACTCCAAGAAAGAATAAAGATCCTGTTTCGTGATCTCCTTCGGGTTTTTACCGGACCATCTCAAAAAAGAAAGAACGTTCGAATGATAAGAACGAATCGTTTTTCGAGACGCGTTAGTCAGCTTTAATTTTCGAATCCAGTGGAAAAGTTCCAACTCGCCTTCGAGTTCTATATGAGCGTTTCTTAAACTTAAAAAATTCTCGAGAATCGATTCGGAATAAGGAAGAATCCAAAATTTCTTCTCCGGATTCCATTTCGCATTGGGAATCGATCGGACCCATTCATACTCGGCTCGACGATACGGAAACCGAATCAAAAGGAATCTCCCATTCCGTTTTAGGTGAAAGTGCATGGGAGAATTTTGCGAAAATACTAAATGTTTGTATAGCTTATTTTTGGAAGGGTGTAGCTATAGCTTCGCCGCGTTAGTCACAGGGTGTGGAAAAAATAAAGCTCCGCAGTATACGGTCAAGGAGATTCTGACATATTTCCTCTGAATGATTCTTATTTTTCATAGATTCGAGTTTATAATTCTTTTTGACTCAAAATAAATCGGAATCGTGTCAGGGCAAGAGAATGTGGAGAATTCTTCCCAGCTTTCGAACGAAGGTGCGTTGTGCACGCTTCTCTTTTGCGCGGAATTTGTTGTCTTGATTTTTTTGCGCGCGGGTTTTCACGGCTTCGCACTTGCGCGGTTTCGTGCCCTCTCGGTTTTCACGGGCTCGTGCGATGCGTGGTGAATTGAGTGTGAAGCGCGCGAAACTTATGAGGAAACGCGAATCTACTTGGATCGAAACGAAGAAACGGCCTTGGCCCAATCTCGTTTGAGATATTCGAAAATTTTATCCTTATTCATACGAGCGTCTTGTTTGCCGAGTTCATACGCCCTTCTCACTCCGATCGGATCGGTGTAATCGAAGGAAGTGATCGGCAATGGCTCCGATGGAGTTTGTAAAAAACATCTTTCCAAAAGTTTCGGATCCTTTCCTACGATCGTAGTCGGCTCGTAGTAAATTCCGATCGTCTTTTTGTCGGGTGGAAACGCTTCCAGAAGGAGATTGTTCGTCAATCCGCCGTCGAAGTAATATTCTTTCCCGTGACTTTGAACCGATACGATCGGAGGAACCGAGGAAGAATTGAGAATGATCTGCTCCACGGCCTGTTCGTCTTCGAAGTCCTTTTCCGTAAATAAGACTTCTTTCATATTCCAATTTCTGAGTACTCTTTGCATTCTTTCGGTGTTCAATCCGCGAAGGCGATCCCTTTCGTCCTCGAGAAAAGCCTTTGCGGTTTCCGCGATCAATCTCGCGAGTCTGAACTTATTCTTAAGCGAATCCTCTTTTGGAATGGCGCGTAACGTATGAATGAAAACTTTCGTTCCGGACTTCATGATCTTTTGAAAGTCCATTCCGAATCGGATCGTTTTGCGATACATGTCTTCGTGAGGGAAGGCCCGTTCTCCCTTGAAAAGACGACTGAAGTAAAAGTTGGCGGGATTTTTTCGGACGATGTTTTCGAAGGATGCGACACATTCTTCCTCGTCTCCGCAGATCAAACAAAGAACCATCGCTGCCCCGGCGGAAACACCGGATACTTCGCGGAATTTTAATCCCCAGGATTTCATTTCGTGCCCGAAACCCAATCCGTAAAACGCCTTACATCCGCCTCCGGCGATCGCAAAACAAATCTCGTCTTCGAGCCAAAGTCCTTGAAAGGCTTCGCCGATTCTATTCTGAGTTTCTTGTTTTCTTTCAAATGCGATGGAATCGTCTAAAACGGGAGGCATTCTTTTCCTTTTTTCAAATCGGGGGATTTTACCATCATCGAACAAAGTCGCCTTTTAGGGAAAGAAATTATTCACGCGGAAGAATTCTCCCTCTTTTGGAATCGGAGTTTTGGAAGAATTCTTCGCTGAAAACGAACGGAGTTCGTAAGCCTTCGATTCTTCCGATGTTCCGACAACTTTTTAGTAAAACGGCCCGGGCCCCACCCGCGTTTGGGTGGAGGTGGAGAGGCGGCGGGAAATTTTCCCCGAAAAATCTCCCTATCACGAATCCCCTTTTCTCACAACCAAGAAATCATTCTCGATTCTGTCGGAACTCCGACAAACTCGACCGATTTTCCGCTTGCTCTTCAAAGATTCCTTTCTACGGAAAGATCTTCCTTATTTTTAAATCCGTATCCTCTTCGTTCCAAAACGTCGCCGATCACAAGAGCGATCCAGCTCGCCGTAAGTCCGGGAATCGAGGCGGGAGTTTCAAAATTCATTATATTCCAAAAAAGCCATACGATAAAACCCACGATCATGGACAAAACCGCTCCGGTCGAAGTGGATCGTTTCCAAAAAAGTCCGGCGACAAGCGGGACGAACAAGGAAACAAGACTGAGCGCCGAAGCCTGCGAAACGAGTTCGTAGATATTACTTTTTGTAACGGCCATCGCAAGAGAGACTAACGTGATCGTCACGACCGAAATTCTCAGAATACGAAGCAGAGTTTTTTCGTTCGGATCTTTGAGAAAGGGCCGGACCACATTCTCGCCTAACACCGATGCAGGTGCCAAAATCGCGCCGCTCGCCGTGCTCATCACCGCGGATAACAAGGCTCCGAAAAAAAGAATCTGCGTAAACAAACCGGTATGCGCTAACACGGTTTTGGGAAGAATCATCTGCGCGTCTTCTCCCGCGATTTGCGGATAAACCTTTCTCGCACAAAGCACCGCGAGCAAAGGAAGAAGAGCCACGCTTAAATAAAAAAACGCTCCGAGCAGGGAAGAATACACGGCGACCTTTTCGGATTTCGATGCCATCACCCTTTGAAAGATATCCTGTTGCGGTATCGATCCGAGTCCGATCGTCATCCAAGCCGCGATATATACGAGAATACTTTTCGGTTCCGCTTCGGGTATAAATCTGAAAAATCCGGGTTTCGTCGACGCAAGAACGACGTCCAATCCGCCCGCTTGGGAACTCAGATCCCAAACTAAATAAGCAAGTCCTAATACGATTAGAATCGTCTGTAAAAAATCCGTGAGCGAGATCGCCCACATTCCTCCGATCACAGTGTAGATCAATACGACTCCGGCTCCGATAAAAATTCCGGTCGATACGGGAAGATCGGTTAACGAGTGTAAGATGATTCCCAAGGCGACGAACTGAGCCGCGATCCATCCGAAATACGAAGGGATCATAAAGATACTCGACACGATTTCCGCCCTTCTTCCGAATCGATTTTTATAAAAATCTCCGAAGGTGAGAATGTTCATTCGATACAAAGGTCTTGCGAAAAAAAGTCCGACTAAAAAAAGACAAAGCGCGGCTCCGAACGGATCTTCGATGACTCCCAAAACTCCGTCTTCTACAAATCGGGAGGAAGCTCCGAGCAAGGTTTCCGATCCGAACCAGGTCGCGAACAACGCGGACGACGCAAGAAAAAGCGGAAGCCTTCTTCCCGCGAGAACGTAGTCCTTCGAATCGCTTACAAAACGAGAGGCGACCGCTCCGATAAGAATCGTCGTGAGTAGATAAAGAATGACCGATATTCCGAGCAATGAATTCCCTTTGATATATTCTTTCCAATTCTTCTCTTAGAAAGGCAATCAATTCTTGCCCGTCTTCCTCGCTCGGACTTCGGTTTAAAATTCGGAATCCAATCCGTTCTTTTTCGGCGCGGAATTTGTTGGACCGGATTATTTTTTAAGAACTGCTTTTTTACAAAGATCCGCGAGTTCCGTAGGATTTAAACCCTTGGTTTCGCCCAGGTTTTTAGGAGAATTCTTAACCGGAAGTCCGTAAAAACCGCCGTCCGTTTCGGAAAGATTGATCAAACATTCGCGGGAAGGTTCGTTTCCCTTTAAAGAATTCATCTTATCGGACGCACGGGAAAAACCGCTCTTCGTATTTTCAAACGCAAACTCAGTTTTGCCTTCGGAATGGCCGGTTCTCACGTTGATCTTTTCGGAAATCAATTTCAAATCGTTCGGAGAAAGAATAAGAAGCGTAAAGATTACGAGAAATTCGGACATAAGATTCTCCTGAGCTGAAACACGACGATCGCGGATTGATAAGCGACATTCTCAAAAATCCTTTCGATAAAAATCAAAGCTCGGTTTCCCGCAAGCAAAATTAGAGTCCGTGAATTCTTTTACAAAGATCGGCGAGTTCGGAATGACTTAAACCTTTGATCATAGACTTGTCAATTTCTTTCGGATAATTTCGAAACATGCGATCGTAGTAATACCCGCCCGCGCTGTCGGCAAGATCGATTCCGCATTCTTCTCGAAACTCTTTTCCTCTCAGTTCCCGAATCTTATTTTCCAAAAGCCGGTCCCCTTCTTTCGTATTCGAAAAAAGAAATTCGGTTCTCCCCGAGGAAACTCGTTTGCCCGCGTTGAGTTCGGTTTTTTCGGCAATCAATTTGAGCTGAGTCGGAGAAAGGACTAAAATCGTAAAGATCCAAAGAATATTGATGATGGCCATGCTCTTTCAAAACATGAGACTTCTTTTTTTGAAAACTTTTCTTCGAATCTTTACGCGCTTCTTCCTTTCTTCACAAAAACAA
Organism: Leptospira kmetyi serovar Malaysia str. Bejo-Iso9; assembly: GCF_000243735.2. Lineage (NCBI taxonomy): Bacteria > Pseudomonadati > Spirochaetota > Leptospiria > Leptospirales > Leptospiraceae > Leptospira > Leptospira kmetyi. The sequence continues at coordinate 241,976 of NZ_AHMP02000001.1, forward strand.
AAAGAAGAAGTGATCCTTCTTTAGTAAAAACGAACCACACCCGAAATCGACTCTCTCGGAGTATGATACGCGTTTAAGTTCGAATCAGCCTTCGGATAACCTAAGCTCAAACCGCAAACCACTTTTTCCGTCGGCGGCAAATTCAATTCGCTGCGAACGACTTCGGGAAAGGCGGATAACGCGGCTTGAGGAACCGAACCCAAACCGTAACCTCTGGCGAGAAGCATCAACGTATTCAAGTAACAACCTATATCAAGCGCGATGTAAAAATTTAATTCGAAGTCGGTCGTGATAAAGACCGCGGTGGGCGCTCCGAAAAATTCGAAGTTCCTCAACATAAAACCGTCTCTCGCGTCCTTGTCCTTTCTTTCGATGCCCGCGACCCCGTAAATCTTCATACCGAGATCGAACATTCTTCTTTTGGCGTCGGACGGAAAACCCGTGGGCCATATCGTATCGGGAACCGGCTCTCCTTGTTTCGCTCTTTGAACGAGAAGTTCTGCCATTCGATCTCTTTTCGTTCCGCTTACTACGTGGACCTTCCAAGGTTGACTGTTCTTCCAGCTCGGGGCCCGCAAAGAATTCTTAAAAAGTTCGGAAAGAATCTTTTCGTCGATCGGAGCGGATTCGAAGTCGCGAATGCTATGACGCGTATTGACCGCCTCTTCCACGGTTTTGGCCGCGCCGGTGATAGTAATAAATTCTGTTTCGGTAGATTCCATAAATTCTCCAAAATGACTTGCGTTTTCGGACTTTCTCGGGTCTTATGAAAGAAGAAAGAATCAGAACAGACAAGTCTGTCTACCTATTTCATCAGAAAGGAAGAAAAATGTCAAGCAGGGATTCGGGACCAAAGGATAGAATTTTAGAAACGGCGGTTCGATTATTTCAATCTCAGGGTTACGGAAACACCGGAATCAATCAGATCATCCAGGAATCCAAAACCGCAAAGGCGAGCTTTTACGATCATTTCCCCTCGAAAGACGATTTAGGAAAAGCTTATATAGAATTTTACGGACAAGGACAACTCGTTCTTTTGGAAAAGTTGAAGTCTAGGTCCGGCAACCCGAGCGAGTTCATTCACGCATGGGCTCAAATATTAAAGCGACAAACCAAAAAAAGCGGATTCGCCGGTTGTCCGATGGCAAATACGGTCGCACAAATCGCGTCGACTTCCGTTTCGATTTCGGAGGAAGCCAAAAAAGTTTCCTTAAGAACGATCGAAATTCTAAGCGATTATCTATCGGAATGGCAGAATGAAGGACTTGTTCCCAAACACACGGAGCCGAAACTTTTGGCGCGAAGAGTATTCGCCTGTTACGAGGGTGTGATTCATACTTGGAAACTCACCGGAAAAATCAGCGCGCTCGACGATCTTCCGATTCTTGTCGAGGCGATCTTTCGATATTCCTAAGATTCATTTTGAAAGGGAGAATGGATTCTCACTTTTAAAAACGAATTCGATTTCACCATTGACCGAATTATATACCCCTTGGAGTATGTTACCTATGAGACAGGACAAGGAAAATACCACAAAATTATTGATCAATCGGATCCATAGAATCAAGGGCCAGCTCGACGCGGTGGAAAAAGGCCTCGCAAACGATACGATGGATTGCGAAAAAACGCTTTTGATTCTTAAGGCCGCGAGCCAAGCGATCAAAAAATTCGGAGAAGCATACGTTCAGGAATATATGGATCGTTGTGTGATCGAAAATAATAAAAAACTGGATCTGAAAAACGTCAAAACGGCGATCAAAGCCGCATTCTTCTTCTGATTTTAGAATATTTCCTCTTCCTATAAACCTAAGCGGGTAGTTACGCCCTTTCTAATCGCGTCCAAAACCGATTCCGATTTTCCGATCCGGAAAGGAATTTTGCTTTCCTTTTTATAATACCATACGGGGTATTGTATTTATATACCCGCAGGGGTATATAAATAGGAGGAAAAATGAACCGTTGGTATTTGGAGAGAATGTTGTTTTTGATCGCTGGTTTCGTTTCGCTTTTAGGACTTACCTTGGGTTTTTATTTCAGTCCGTGGTTTTTGACCCTAAACGTTTTGGTAGGAATCAATCAGATCGTTTTCGCGCTTACGGGATTCTGCCCTATGGCCTTAATCCTCGGCAAACTCGGAATTCCTTCCGCCGCGGAGGTTTTCGGAGGAAAAAAATGAAATCTCATTCGAGTTTTCTAATATTCTTATCTTTGATCTCGCCCTTTTCGGGCGAGGTCTTTGCCGAAAACGTTCTCGAGTTCTCCGAAGTCTGGGAAAAGATCCGAGTCGAATCCGCGACTCTACAAACGAAGGCTTCCGAGGTCAAAACGAACGAGATCGTAAAAAACAGATCCTCCAAACACTGGCTTCCCAAAATTTACGCCGACGCACGCGCGTTTAGAACCGACGACCCCACTCTCAACTTTATGGGAAAACTCGGACAAAGATCCGCAAACGCCTCCGACTTTTCTACGGAAAGTCTTCGTTATCAACCGAGTAATTTTTTGGATTCGAGTAATCAGCCCTACAACGGCGTCAATCCGAACAACGCGAATCTGTTCGCAAAAGACACGCTCAATCATCCCGGAAACAATTCTTATTCGAAAGGGACATTGGGGATAGAACTTCCGCTTTTTGAAGGAGGCGGAAAAGTCGCGGCTCATATGATCCGGGAAAAACGGCTTCACGCGGTTTTATCCGAGGGCAAATACATTCGAATTTTAGAATATTCAAAAGCGGCTTTGTCCTATCAGTCGATTGTTCTCGCGGAGGAGAACCTGGCACACATCGAAAATTTATCGGAACAGATTCGAAATTTTTTGAATCGTTATAGAATCGGAAACCGTTCCAACCCGGTCGGATTTTCGGGTCATCTCGCTCTACAATCCTTACAACTCCTATTGAATGTTTCTAAAAAAGAATTTGAATCTCTAAAAAAATCCGCCGAAGAAAATCTATTCTTAGGCGCTTCCGGTTTGGATGAAAATTTTCGGCCCAAGAAAAATACGTTATTCTCCTTTGCAGATCGATATCTTCCCATTCCCAAAGAGAAGGATTCCCTTCACACTCCTCTTTCCGAGGCCTATCGATTTCAATCCGAAGAAGCACAGGAAGGGATCGAGGCGGAGAAAGCGAAGTTTCTTCCCAAGATCGCGGCGTATGCGGAGACGTACGCATACAACGGCGCGAGAAACCAGGCCAATTCCTACAACGCAGGCGTTTATCTTCAGATGAATCTTTTGGATCCGTCCGACCTCGGGGCCTTGGACGAAGCCAAGGCAAAAGCGGAAACTGCCAAGAAAAAATCCAAAGAAATCAGACAGAACGAGGAGAATCGTTTTAAGATTCTCGTTTCAAGAGAAAAAATCATATTCGATAATTTGAATTCGATTTACGAATCGATGCGACTTCAAGAGGAACAACTTCAGGTTTCCCAAAAACTTTTTCGAAACGGAACGATACAAGCCCCTCAGATGGCGGAATCCTTTTCGGCGATGGCAAACCTACTCAAACTCAAATCCTCTTCCGAACTCGAATATTTGAAAATCAGATCCGAACTTTCACTCTATTCAGCACACGAGAATTCTTATGAAAAATAAAATCGAATCCGCCGGTTTCGCGGGAAAGTTAGCTTCCCTATTCGTTCATTCCAAGATCACGCCCGTAATCGTTTTCGGAAGCATTCTTCTCGGTCTTATTTCCGTTTATCTGACTCCGAAAGAGGAAGAACCTCAAATCTCGGTTCCGATGATAGACATTCGGCTTTCGGCTCCCGGCTTTAACGCGCACGAAGTCGAACGCAAAGTCACCGAACCCGTGGAAAGGGCCGTATGGGGTCTGGAAGGCGTGGAATACGTTTATTCTTCCAGCACGGATCACGGAGCGATCGTGACGGTTCGATTCGAAGTTGGTCAACCATTGGAACCTTCTTTGGTGAAAATTCATCACAAACTTTTGGAAATCCAGGGCGATCTTCCGCCTAACGTGTTCCCTGCATCCGTCAAGGCTCTTACGATCGACGACGTCCCCTTTTTGGCGCTCACGTTTAGCTCCACGACGAAGGACGATTATTTTTTAAGAACATTAGTCGCTCCTTTGGCGCGGGAACTTTCGGGTACGCCCGATCTTTCCAAGGTAGAACTTTTGGGCGGAAGAAAGAAAACCGTTCGAGTCGTCGCCGAACCGGCCCGTATGAACGGATTCGGAATCGGTCTTTCCGAATTGGCAAACTCGTTAAAACGAAATAGCACCGTTCTTCCGGCCGGAAAAAACTGGGGAAAGGAAAAAGAATACGACGTGGAAGTCGGTTCCTCTGTATCTACGTTAGACGAAATTAAGTCCTTGCCGGTCGCACAACGGGGAGGACGTGTGATTCTCGTGTCCGATTTGGCGCGGGTTATCGAAGGACCGAATGAAAGAACCAAAGAATCCTTGTTTTACGATAAAGGTTCGAACGAAAAAGCCGCCGCCGCTGTAACGATCAGTTTCGCCAAAAGAAAAGGAACCAATGTCGTTCCGTTATCCCGAGAACTTTTGGAACGCGCGGAATCGTTTCGAACCAAACTGCCTGAGGATATTCAAATGTCCGTCCTCAGGGATTATGGAGAAACCGCGGCTTCCAAATCCCACGAATTGATAGAACATCTTTTGATCGCTACGGTTTCGGTGAGTGTTTTGATCGCTCTTTGGATGGGATACAGGGCTTCGCTCGTGGTTTCGATTACCATTCCGGTTACTTTGGCTCTTACATTAGCTCTTTATTATTTTCTGGGATACACATTGAATCGAGTCACCTTGTTCGCATTAATTTTTTCGATCGGAATCCTCGTGGACGACGCGATCGTAGTAGTCGAGAACATAGAAAGACATTTTCACGAAAATCCCAAACTGGGAATTCTTCAGAACACGTTAAACGCAGTCGCCGAGGTAGGGAATCCTACGATCCTCGCTACCTTCACGGTGATCGCCGCCATTCTTCCTATGGCTTTTGTGAGAGGACTGATGGGCCCTTATATGAAACCGATTCCGGTCGGCGCGAGTCTTGCGATGATTCTTTCCTTGTTCGTCGCGTTTATCGTAACTCCTTGGATCGGAGTTCGGATTCTCAAAGAACAAAAGGTCCGCGCCGGAGCGGCCGAACCGAAAAAAAACTCCAAACTCGACCGGATCTATATTCAATTTGTGGAATGGTTGTTGAAGTCAAAATCCAATTCGCTGAAGTTCGCGGCCTGGGTCATCTTACTTCTTCTTTTATCGTTCGGGTTGGTTGCATTCAAAGCGGTGAAAGTGAAGATGCTTCCCTTCGACGACAAAAACGAATTTCAAGTGTTGATCGATTACGATTCCGGAACTCCTTTGGAAAAAAATCTTCAAAGAACCAAACGGCTCGCGGAATCAATTCTTCAAAACGAGAACGTGGAAAAAGTTCAGATTTTTGCGGGCGAAGCCGCACCCTTCTCCTTTTCCGGAATGGTAAAACACAGTTTTTTACGAAACACCGATTGGAAATCAGATCTGCATGTCGTATTAAAATCCAAGGATCATCGTAAAATCAAAAGTCACGAAATCATAGAATCGTTACGGCCGATCATCGCGGAATTCGGGAACAAAGAAAACGCGCTCACAAAAGTATTGGAAATTCCTCCCGGACCTCCGGTGCTCGCGACTTTCGTAGCGGAAATCTACGGACCAACCGAAGCTGAAAGAAAACACGCCGCCTTGCGGATCCGTTCCATTCTTTCCAAACAGGAAGGAGTCGTGGATTTGGATTCGAGTCTTCGAACCGATCGTCCTAAAATCGTTTATCCGTTCCGATCCACGTTAGGAGGAATTCTCGGCGTAAGATCGGAAACGGTTGCAAAGGACGCGCAGTTTCTTTTTTCGGAAACTCCCCTCTTTAGCCTTGCGGAAGCAGAGAATCCCGAAGAGATCACTGTGGATCTTTCCGTGAACGATAAGGCCCGTTCTTCCTCGAGGCCGTTTCAAAATCTCAATGTCTCTTCCTTGGAGAGCGGGTCAGTCGCGTCCGAAACAGTATTAAATTCTCCTTATATAAAAGAAAGTTTAACCTTAAATCGAAAGAATCTGAGGCCGGTCGAATACGTAACGAGCGAGTTCTCGGGCAAAGAAGAGGCGCCCGTCTATGGAATTCTAAAACTTTCGCCGAAAATCGATTACCCGACTTCAACTCTGGACACCCCTAGAAATGCAGATCAGGTTTTTATAAAATGGGACGGAGAATGGTTCATCACCTACGAAGTCTTTCGGGATTTGGGAGGAGCGTTCGCGCTCGTGATGATTTTGATTTATGTTTTGATTTTAGGATGGTTTAAAAATTATTTCCTTCCGCTTGTCATCATGATTCCGATTCCGATTTCCTTGATCGGAATACTTCCGGGACATTGGATCACGAACGCGTATTTCACGGCGACTTCCATGATCGGATTCATCGCGGGAGCGGGAATCATCGTTCGTAATTCAATTTTACTCGTGGACTTTATCGAATCCGAACTCGCTCTTGGAAAACCTTTGAAACAATCCGTCATCGACGCGGGTGTGATTCGATTTCGTCCCATGTTGTTGACCGCGTCCGCGGTCGTTGTGGGAAGTTCGATCATGCTCTTTGATCCGATCTTTCAAGGTTTAGCGGTCTCATTAATTTTCGGAGAAGTCGCCGCGACCATTCTCAGTCGTTTCGCCGTACCCGCGCTTTACTATTGGTTTTTAGGAAAAAGAAGAATGCAAGAGCTCAAAACCGGAATCTGATTTCATATTCAATCCACACAACGAGCGTTATGAAAACCATAAATCGTTTTTCTAATACGTTCGGATTATAGTGAATTCTAAAAAGACGAATTCAAAGTCTTTCCTCTATGAATTGTTGCGGATCTATGTCGGATTCTCTTGTCAAAAAGTTTTTTCTAATCCGAACTACAACGGTCTGCGTTTCGCAAGCGGATCGTTGAATCCGAAACAAAACGCATCACTTTATAGTACGCAATGATTTTAGTCCTTTAAAGAACGATAATCTATCTTGATCATGAAGAAATCGCTTCGATTACAGATTATCGTCATTTATACGATTTTAACCGTTGTCAATCTCACATTTGTAGCGGTCATGATTTTTGAAAATCAAACCGATCTTCTCATTTCCAACTTCACTCTGGAATCGGACCGAGTCGCGCGGGAGATTCTCAAAAAAGTGGAATCCTTCGGAAACATAGACTTCGAGGATTCTTCCCAAACAAACGACTTTCAAAGTAAACTTTTCAGCATCGGTCTCACCAATTTTTCCGTGATCGCCTCGGAAAACGATTCGTTTGAAAAGACGAAATCCATTCTTTCCAACGGAGTTACGGCGAACGTTTCCGATCTCAAAACGAAACTGAAGAATATAACGAGCGCCAAAGCGGCCCTCAACACGTCGTATGATATCGAACTCGACACCGATCATTTTATCGTAAACCTGATCTTTTATCTAAACCCGAAAACCTTTCTCATATCTCAAATCAAAATGAAGGAGATGGTCGATCGGCTTCGATCTCTTTACATTCAGCTCGGTTTGCTTCTCGTCTGGGGATTCGCGTTTCACATTCTTTTCGGAATTTTCCTCTATCGTAAGATTTTCGTTCGTCTCTTTCTCCTCAAGGAAGTCAGCGAAACGATGGCAACGGGAAATTTAAACGCGAGAATTTCATGGAACACGTCGGCCCACGACGAACTCGACGCGTTAGGCAACACATTCAACGGAATGGCGGAACAGATATCCTCCCAATTCGACACGCTTACTTTGAAGAACACGCAGATTCAAACCGAATTGGAAATCGGTAAAAACGTTCAGGAATGTTTTCTTCCGGAAAAAAGAAAAAGTTTCAATCTCATCGACGCGGAAATCGTGTATCAACCGATGCGGGAAGTCAGCGGAGATATCTACGACATCATCGAAATCAACGATTCGAGAACCGCGTTCTTTTTGGCGGACGCGACCGGTCACGGAGTTTCCGCGGCGCTCATCACTTCCATCATCCACTACAACGTGGAAAACATCATGAAGGAAACCGTAAACCCCGCGCATATCTTCAACAAACTGAGCGACAATCTTTTTGAAACCCTACAAGGAACGTTCTTCGCCACGGGAATTTTCATTCTCTTTGAGAAAGAAGGCGGTTACGCATACTTTTGTAGCGCGGGTCACAACCCGATTTACTACTATCGCAAAGCTCAGAACAAGATCGTCGTTTTGGAATCGACCGGTTTCGTTTTAGGAATCGGAATTCCGGACGAATACAGCGTTTTAAAAATCAAAACCTCCCCCGGCGATAAGATCCTCGTTTATACGGACGGAGTTTTGGACGCGACCAACGAAACGACCGAACAATTCGGAGACGATCGTCTGATGGACGCGTTTCAAAAATACGCGACTCTTCCCATGGGAGAATTAACGGAGAAACTCAGAAACGAAATCCATTCCTTTGCGAATATTTTTCCGGACGACGTCACTTTCGGAATCTTAGAGATCACTCAAAAATGAAAAAAAGTCTTTTGATCGCAATTCTAGGATTTCTATTGATCGTTTTTTTCGGGCTCGTCGTACTCGATACCAAACTCTACGAACTGAAAGTCACTCTGGAAAAAAGAAAACTTTTCAACTTCTCCTTCTCGAGCGAAATTCTGAGATCCAAGTTCGAAAGTATTCTTTCCAACCGAGATAACATCAAAGCGGAAATGAATCTGAACAATCTTCAAAGTTCTTTGATCGAAAGCAATCAACTCGAGAGTTTCAGCGTGGGAATTCTCCAGAACTTCGGTTCCGTTCTGATCAACGGAGTCCGTTTGATCACGGGCAAACCACCGATCGATTTCGAAATCAGTTCCACAAAAGTCCGCGCTCTCGAACGCGCATTCAGTTTGGAAAGAAACCAGGCGTACAAGGACGCGTATCAAGCCTACGGAGAAACGTTAGACATCTTTGCCAAGGGAACGGACGAAAGCGGATTCATTCTTCTGCACCAAGGTTTTTGCCTCGCCGTTCAGGGAGAATTCGATCTCGCACTCAAAGACTTGGAATCCGTTTTGGAACACAATCCCGGAACCGTTTTCGCGAACGACGCGGAAATTCTCATCGCAATCATCCAAAAATCAAAACAAAGTATTCAAGAAATCGAGGAGAATCTCGACTCGCCCGAATCCAGAGCCAAGGCGTTTTTCGCAAAAGGAAACTACGCGAAGGTTTTGGAAGAATTCGCAAAATCGAATATGACTTCCGCGGAGATGCGCTATATCCGCGCGTATTCTTTGGAAAAAACGGGAAATCAAAACGCGGCGATCACCGAATACGCGAAACTCGCATTCTCGGACACGGATAAGGAAATCGCGATCAAAGCCAATCGAAGATTGATGATGCTCGGTCACTATTACAACGCGGGAAGCGAAATCGCGAGAATCTCCGATAAGAACGCGGAACGATTGGGAGACGCAAGCGAGGCCGCGGAGATCCGCGCATCCTCCGAAAAATTAAAACCCTCTTCCGCGGATGAGAATTTTCGAAGTTTAAACGAAACCGGAAAGAATGACGAGAAAAAAGCGGCTCTCAGCGGAGAACTCCAGGAAATCGTAACGAAGTCGGACGCATTCTTAAAAAAAGCGGAAGACGAAGCGAAGGCCGAAGCTCGCAACTTCATCGCGGTTCAAGTCGTGGATTCGGTTCCGGTCTACGGAGACAAGATCGTCATCAACGGGGACGAAACGAAATTGTTCTCCGCGCACTTCCCCATCACTCTCGCAACTTATACGATCGATTCGATCAGTCTTACGAAGAATTCGACCAAAACTCCACGCAAACTTTTATTCGTTCAGAATCAGGAAAAAACTCCGTTCTTAAAGGCGGTGTTCGAAGACGATCAATCGATCACCTTAATCGAAAAAAAATCCAAGAAGAAGATCAACCTGAATTCTCCGATTCAGATCGAGTTATCAAAATGAAACGAACCTTGATCTACATTCTTCTTTTTACGTTTTTAAACGGATATCTCCAAGCGCACCGCGTGATTTTAAAATCCGGAGAACAACTTTCGGGAGATTTGAAGGAAACCGAAGGAGCCGCCGATCATATCATTCTTTCCACCGAAGGCGAGGACATAAAAATTTTCAAGAAGGACATATCGGAAATGTTTTTCGAAGAATCCGGAAATCATCTTTGTATGCACTTCAAGGGTCAACCGGAACCGAAATGCGGTTTGAAACTTCTGAAGATCAATTCGAGCACCGCGTTTTATGTGGACGAAAACAATCGTTATCTTCGGATTTCGTTTAAGGACTTGGAATCGATCACGATCGAAGTTCCGTCCACGAAAATTCTCGACCAACTTTCCAGAACCGGATTTCAAATCGTCATCAAGTCCAAGGATCAAACCGAAATCCAAGCTCCCATAGAAAGCGTAAACGAAAACTCGATTTTCGTACAGAACGAAACGAACGTAAACCCGATATCGATTCCAAGAGAAGAGATCGTATCCTTGTTTTACAAAACGACGGAGGATAAAAAGGATCCTTCCAAAGAGAAGGAACCGATCAGCCTCGTAGACTATTTGATCCCGGGTTATTACGTCAAAAGACAGGGATATACGAAAAGCGGAATCACGATGATGGGTTTGACCGGTTTCTTTATTGCGGGAAGCGTTTACGAATTCATCGCCGCAAAAAACGCGCAAGGTAAGAATCCGGTTTATATTCCGCAGAGCAACGGCTCCGTTTTATGGCTGGAACAGCCGAACGGAGAATTCGACAGACATAAACAACTCAATCAGCTTTTCTTAATATCTCTTGCCTGCACGTATTTATTCAACACGGTTCTCGTAAGCTTTCCGGTCGCGTTTTCGTATTTTTTTCAGGAAATACCTTCCGCAACTCCGAGTCTGCATTCTTTGGAAAAGGACCAAAAAATCGAAATGAAAATCAATATTAACTTTTAGGAAAACAAAAATGGAAGCAACAAACAATTCAAAAGACGAGTTATCGGTGGAGATTATATCCAATTCTCACGTAAACCATCTATTAAAACCGCATATTACGATCGTAAAGACGAACGGAGAAGTGAACATTTTCTCTTCGAAAAAACTCAAGGACCTTTTCAATCTGAAAATCGACGAAGGCACAAGAGTTCTTTTATTGGATCTTTCAGCGACGACGCATATCGATTCTTCGGGACTTGCGGTTCTGATCAGCACTCAGGCAAAATTGATGAAACAACTCAAGGGAGCTTTGATCGTATATTCGATTCCGAACTCGATCGGTAAGATTTTCGAATTAACACGATTGGACAAACTCATCACCTTGTCGATCGACTTGGACGAAGCCGTCGATAAGGCGATGGCCTACTAAAAAACATCGATCCTCTGGACTCGAAAAGAATTCGGGTTTAGAGGAAGTTCTCCCCTCTCAAAACGTCTTTCGATCCGGAAGAAAGAATTCCGATTTTCAAAAATTCAATAACCGTCTTTGATCAGATAATCCAGATGAAGTCGAATGTCCGATTCGTCGGTGGCGTCGTCCAAAAGAGTATCGTTGGAAATCTTATCGTTTAAAACGTGAGTCAATTCGGTTTCGTTCTTAGCCAGATAAACCCCGTTGAAAACGGAATAATTTTCGATCCACAATTCCAATTTCCTACATTCGGATAATATAATGCAGTTATGATTGACCCGGATCGAATCCGAAATCATCTTTCGGAAGTTCGTTAGATTGATGAACTCTTCGTTTTCGATCTTATTCAGATCCAAAATGTAGATTCCCGAAAACTCGTCTAAGATGGACAGGATAATATCACGAACATTCATAATGGAACGATTGTCGATCACTCCGGACAATCGAATCAACATAACTTTGGCAGTCGTTCCTTGTACATTAAATGTAACGAACTCATTACTAACCTGCATTTGCGGCCTCATACTTTAATAAATTTTTTATAATCGTACACATAAAATCGAATGCCGAACGTCGCAGCTGTTGTATGTACCGCTGAAAGATACGCCCGTCGTCAAAGCCCCAACAGTGTTCTGATTCGAAGTCCAACCCGCACAATCCATTCCGACCGTAAAAGAACTGTAATAACCCGCCCAGATACGAGCCGGACTCGGCGAAACCGAAGCGGGCAAATTCTCGGAAAGCGGAATCGAAAAAATTCCGGAAGAACCGTCGGAGTTTACGGGAACGGAAAAGGAAGTTCCGAAAAAATATTGAGAACGGGAAGAATCGTTACTGTGAATATAAAATCGTAAATTTCTAAGAACGGGCCAATCCATCCCACCGTCGTCGTTCAAACTCGGCTTTCTTTGATACTGTGCGCCCAAAAGCGCCCGATATTCGTTTTTATCGCCGGGAAGAAATTCGCCCTTCTCGCTTTGACAAATCCGATCCGCACCGGACACACCGCCCAAGTTTCCGTCGTATCCTGCTCCCTTGGCGGTGGCAAAGAACATACATTTATCGGAATCCAAGATGCGAACGTCCGCTTTACCGACAATCGAACCGTTTTCATCCTTCAGATTCAAAGTCAAATCCTCGTTTTCACAGTTCAAGTCCGTGTTTGCGTAGAGTTCTACGTTGACTTTCGTACCTTCGGAAGATCCGAAAACGTTCGCTTCTTCGGGAACGTAGAGAGTATTCATCACATTCGATTCTTTGAATATTTTAACTTTATTAAGATTGGAGTGCGAAGAAATCGGAATTGCGATCGAGTTCGTTCTTCCCTCTTCCAAGGAAAAAAAGGGAGAGTTTTCGGCAATGGACGATGATTTGAAAATCAACGCGTTTAAAATAAGTCCGATCTGACTGTGGGAAGAATCGAATTCAATCGGTTCCGCTTGCGCGCAGTTCATCACGATCAATCCAAACGACATAGCGAGTATACGCAAAGAATTCTTCCCATGAATTTGTTTCCGTATAAACCGAAATGAATGTTGGAATCGAAGATTCGAACGTAAACCGTTTGGCATGTCTATAGTTTATTCAATTCAAGGCTTCCATTCACAGCATACTATAAAAGGAACACTTTTTTATTAATGGCCTATTATCGTTTAAAAAACTATTCTCCTCTTTAGGATTTTATGTTTTTCTAACTTATCAATTCGAAAAGATGTTTTGATTTTGAATACTTTATTATGATAATTTCATAAATTGATTCGAATCGATTCAAAAAGAATCAAAGAATCTTTCTCTTTCGATACTTTACCAACTCGTTGAACCTAAAAAACGAAATCATTTTTCAAAGGAAGAATCACAATCTGAAATAGAACTCGTCGCGCACCCCAACTTGAAGAACGAAAACACATTCAAATTTGATTTCATACGAAATATGGAAACTGTTTGTAAAAGAATTTAGGATGGAAACCGAAAGGAAGAAAGATCCGTAATTTGCTTCGGCTTCCCATAGTGATATCCTTGCAGAAAGTTCGCTCCGTAATCGAGTGCGATTTGTTCGAGTTCCACGTTTTCGATTCCTTCAAAGACCGTTTTTTTGCCGAGCGATAAAAGAACCTGTGAGATCGCCTTCAACACGCTTCGTTTGCTCTGATTTTTATCGACTCCGATGATCAAACTCTTATCCAACTTTACGTAATCGCATTCTATCTTTTCGATTCTCGAGAAATTGGAATTGCCGATTCCGAAATCGTCGATCGCAATCTGAAATCCGAAACGTTTTAAAATCGACATCTGTTCGATGATGAGCGCCGTTTCTTCGTAACGACTTTCCGTCATTTCCAAAACGATCGAGTTCGGAATCAGATTCAACTTTGAAAAATAAGAAATCAAGTTATCCGCAAATTCCGGATTCTTCAACTGAAACGGAGAAACATTGATCGAGATCAAAGGATTGGAGGACAAGGATTCGTTTTTTCGAATCTGCGAAAGATCCCAAAGCGCGTTTTGAATCACCCAAGCTCCGATGGAGCTGATCAAACCCGATTCTTCCGCTAAAGGAATAAAAACGTCCGGACTGATCATCCCCTTTGCGGAATGATTCCAACGGGAAAGAGCTTCCAAAGAATGAAGTTCCTTCGTTTTCGCGTGAACGATGGGCTGATAATACAAAAGAAGTTCTTTTTTATGAACGGAATTTCTAAGAGACAAATACGTAGCGATCAAATTGGAAGAATCGTTTTGGTTCTGTGTCGCATAACGGCTGAACGGATAATCGATCACCTTTTTCAGGTTCGCTCGCAGACCTTTCAGAATGTAAAGCGGGCTTATGGCCGTTTCCGCCGTATGAAATCCGCCGATCGAAAGTTTGAGATGAAACTCGTGGTTATCGATTTGAATCGTATTCTTCATATACGAAATCAAACTCGAAGGAATCCAATTGATATCCACGTCCGGTTTGTTGATCTGATATGCGAAAAAGATCTGATTTGTGGAAATACGAAGTCCCACGTTTTGGCTGTTCGTAATCGTTAAAAACTCGGTATGAAGATCCAAAAATACGGCTTCGTAGATCTGCGTTTCGTATTTGTTCAGAAAGGGATGATTGTAAATTTCGATGTTTACGAGATAAAAATACGTCTTTTCCAGTTTAAGAGTGCGCACCAGATCGTGTTTTAAGGACCGAAATCTTTGGATTCGATTCTTCTCCGTGTGGGAAAGATTCCGAGTCGTAGATTCGATATGCGCGAGAACATAACCGCCCTTCGGGTTGATTTCAAAATTAACCTTGTAGATCAGATCATTCTTAGATCGGACCATCAATTGAATTTTTCGATCGTTTTTGAATTTTCGAAACGCAGAGATATTGGAATGAATATTGCCGTAATCGATGAATCGTTCGACCGTTTTCTTGAGTTTCGGATCCGAGTCCAACAGAGGATTGTAATGCGGTTCCGAATACAGTTGTTTCCCGTCAAAGTCATACAGAGAATAACTGAACACGTCCGCGGGATGCGGTTTATTCTCTATATAAAGATCGCTGTATTCGGAGATCATGGACTCATTATATAGTAGAAGTTGATTCTTTCTTTTCATCTTATAACCTAAATTTCAAAAGAATTTTAGGATAAATTTTCACCTTATAATACTTACGTTTTATCGTTTTCACTTTTTGCATAAAGGAGAATGAAAAGAAAGAATTGAAGGATTCAAAACGAAGGACTTTTGCGTCTTTGTTTGAACGTTTCTTTCTTTGTGAGTGTGGATCACTCACCCAAAACGAGTACGTAGATAAGTCTTACTCACTAGAATTTTTCAAACATCGTCCTTCGAATCGACTTTTTTCTAAGATGAAAACTTTTTTGAGACCCTTCCTAAGCAGAATCGGTCGGGACCTATGCGGAACTCGAGATCGTCAGCCTCAGCATCAAGGGACCAACAAAATCGAAACGCTTTCATCGATGTCTTTTTAATTTTATACAACTTACAAAGTATAGAAGAAATTCGATTCTTCTTTCCGACTCTTTCATTTCAAATTTTAAAAGTAGGACTCATTCTTGCTTTTCTTTGTCGCAAATCGGCTTCGTTTCAAAATTAATTTTAGAACGTTTAAAAAATCAGCCGATATCTTCTTACCAAAATATAACCTGAAATAAGCGGATTCTTTAATTCGACATGATTCTGTGTATTCAGCTATAGAGTTTTTGAAAATGAAAAGAAATCATTTTTCTGCAATTCATTTAACAATAGAACGTTATATACAACTTCTCATCATTCTTTGTCGGAAGATCTGCACTGTTTTCCAAGTTCGTTTAACATTTTAAGAAATTCTAAAATAAATTTTGAAAGCATGAGAATTGAAAACACTGAGTTTGTTGTTCGCTTTTGAACATCAATTTAAAAATTAATTATTATTTTTTACAATACATTGATTTTATATTATAAATCGGATAATTAGAAGCAATGAGAATGCTACGCTTGCAAATATTTTACATACAAAAGAAACGATTTATCTCTTGATTCGTTCTTATATCGATCCGTCATTAATAAGAATAAAAGTATTCAGGAATATTCAAAATTTCTTTTACAATTTAGATGTCAATTTCACTCTCGCATATAGAATGATTCATTTGTTATGAATTTGAATGGACCAAATTGAATTCAGTTTAAAAATGAATCTATTGATTGGAATATGGTGAGTTCACTTGACTATTAATGAGAGATGAGCTTTAGTTTTCGAAACAAATAAACAAAGAAAACATAAAGTGAAGAATGGATTATGGTGAATATTTTAGATTCAATGTTAAATGAAGAAATCTTATTGAGCTTAATAAGATTTGGAGCGGGCTTTTCTTTAGTCCTAGGGATTGGAAGTTGGATACGCGCGAACAGACAAATCGACTATCTGGTATCGTTGGTTTTAATACTAACCGCGATTTTTCAGTTTGTGGATGAATCCAGTTTGAGTTTATTCACACAACCTTGGATTCGAAAGTTCCTATTTTTAGTCGATATCGTAGCGTTAGCCGCGAGCGGAACCCTCGTGTTTTTGATTTCCACGATGATTTTTAAGAAGTATTCCGAACTTCCTTTGATCTTCTATTGGAATCTTGTGGGACCGTTTATTCTCGCGTTGCCGATCGCAACTTTCTACGAACAACAGGGCGGCAAAGAACTGGAATTCTTTCTATTTGCGGCCGATTTGTTCGTTTTCGTCTATTTCGTGATCGCGGTCGCAAACGTGTTTATCGATAAAAAATACGAGGCTTCTGCGATGAGCTTCCGAACGATTCTCACTTTGGTGATTTTGATTTCTCTTTGTATTCCCTTGGAGATCCTCGGAATCGTGCTTCAAAGCAAATCTTTGATCCTATTGTCCAGCGTTCACACTTCGTTTGCGGTGGTTTTCTATTATTTCCTTACTTTGATTTACCCGAATCTATTGGATTTTCTTTCCTTAGAACCCGGTAAAAACCTAGTAAAACGTTCCCTTCTCCACGACGTAGACATAAACGCGCTGGAAGAAAAACTGGCCCGCATCATCAAGGAAGAAAGAATTTATTTAGACGAAGACATCCGTCTTCCCGACGTTTCCGAAGAACTCGGGATCTCCGTTCATCAGCTTTCTTTCTTTTTGAACAATCACTTAGGAAGTAACTTTAACAATTACATCAACCGGTTCCGAGTGGAAGAAGCGAAGTCCATGCTTCTCAACGATCCTTCCCGCTCCGTGGTTTCGGTGGGAATTGCGGTCGGCTTCAATTCGAATTCTTCCTTTTATAAGGCTTTTCTAAAAGAGACCGGAATGTCTCCGAAACAATTTAGGGAAACACAACCCAAGGTGATTCACTTTCAGTCTTCTACTACGGCGGATATTCAATTTAGAAGCTGAGAATTCTTTCCAAACAAAAATTCCATCAATCTTCATCGGCGACGGAGCGTTTCCCTCCGTCCATTCTTCCGTTTTGTCCTTCTGATCTTCGCATTTTTGAAAAATCGATTCGTCTTGGGACCGTTCGGCGATGATTTTACTTCAGATTAATTTTAATTCTAAAATAGAATATAGAAAATTCATGATATTTATAATTTTCCGTCTTTTAAATTATATTTGCCGATGACCTCTCGAGAATTTGGAGGTTATAATAAAAATGAACGGAAATAAGGCAACGTTTGAAACCTTATTTTCGCAGAAATTCCATAAACTCGACTTCAAAGTTTATAAAACTCCTCTAATGGAAGGAAACAATTCGAATGTTCAATTCAAATCTACTCGCTGATATTCTTCTTCATACGCTCTTTTCGGAAACAAATTTATTCTACGTGCACGCCGCCGGGGTCGGAACGGGAATCGTAATGGCGATCGCCAAACTTTATTCCGGAAAACGGGACGAGTTCAGCAAATCCTACGGAACGATTCTTCTCAGCGTAAGCGTTTTCTTGATGGCAAACAACCGAGTGATCTTTCCGCAGGAAACGGACCCGAGACTCACGCAAGATCCGGTGTTTTTAGGAATTTATTTCGGATTGGTTCTTTACGCTTCGTCCGCGGTTTTGATCTGCACGATGTTCATTCTGGATCGTCTTCAAAATCCTTGGCAGTATTGTAAAAAGATTCTCGCGATCATTCCGATTGCGATGATCGCTTCGTTTGCGATTCCCGGAACGATTTACATTTGTATCTGTGATTCCATCGCGATTTTGATTACGCTTTATACCACGGCTTGGTCGATTCGCGAAATTCTGTCTTCGAAAGGAGAAAGAGTTTTTTTCAATTTTCCGTTTATTACCGCGATGATCACCGTTTCTTTGATTTTGGATCTGATCGGAACACTCAAGAACTCCACGAGAATGCTTCTATTTTCCGAGCTGATTCCCGGAATCATGATCGCGTACATCACGTTGATCGAACGATTCTACCCCGTTCTTTTCAGCCGGGCGTACGGGGGAGAATCCGCCAAAACCTTAATGGACAGCCAGGCGTTTTTGGATTCTCCCGTGGATGCGCTCATCGAGTCCGAGGGTTTGACCGAATCCGGAAGAAACATTCTAGAAGGAGTGGAATTGGAAAAGATCGAGGAAAGAATCAATTCCTTTCTGCAAGTTCGGGGTTATGCGGACGAAGAGCTTCGTTTGCCGGATTTCGCCTCGTATTTGGGACTTTCCACGCACCAAGCCTCGTATTATCTCAACAAACATATGTCGATGAAGTTTGCAGACTTCCTCAATATGAACCGAATCGAAGACGTTAAGCGAAACCTCCGCAATAAATCGCATATGAATCTTTTGCAAATCGCCTTAGAATGCGGGTTTAACTCGGCTTCTTCCTTTCACCGCGCTTGCGTAAAATTTACAGGAAAATCTCCGAGAGAATTTAGAAAGTTGATCAATTCTCAAAGCTGAGTAACGTGTCTCCGTTTAGGATGGGGTTCTTGAAGCACTTATGCCAAATAAAATCCATCAATTTATAACACGGGCAGAATTGAATCCGATTTTAAGATAAGGTTCTTATTAGAGAGAAAGACAGTGGTTGGATACTTCGTCGTAGAACGCAAAAACGACGAGTGAAATTGAAAACGATCTCAAAGCGATGTTCGACGGGCTTTGTATCTTCGGAGAAAAATTCTAAATTTGGAATTCTTTGTCGGACGTTCTTGCGTATTTTCAGAAATTCAACCGCGCGCCTTTGCTTTTTCGAATCGTTGATTGAGTTCGTATCTTTTTGAGGCAAACGACGTGAGGAATTTTATGAAACCAGAAAAATACCGATTCAGCAAATCGAAAGAATTGACTGAAGTCGTTCTAGTTTCGTTTTCAAAACCGCTTCCGCGAACGATTCGTCGTAGTTTCATTTCCATTCTTCGCTTTTTTGTTTTTATTTCTTTTACAGGTTGTATCGGAAACGGAAATCATTCTTGGGGTTTTAAGGGAATCTTCGGTCCGATGAATCTCTTTCAAACTTCCAATGCGCCTCTGTTTCTCAATTATTCTTCGAGTCCTTATGTTCTGACCAAGGACATTCCGGTTGCGACGATTCAACCGACAACAAGCGGTTCCATCGATCAATGTTCGTCCAGTCCCGCGCTTCCGACCGGGCTTTCTTTGGATTCTGAAACCTGCGAAATCTCGGGAACGCCTACGGTCAACCAGCCCGCGACCAGCTATACGATTACGGCTTCCAACGCGTCGGAAACTAAGAACAGTTCGATTTTGATCACGGTGAATATGAATCCGCCGGCCGCCTTAAACTTTGCGGCGAGTCCGTTTACGTTTACGGTGAATTCGGCTCTTACGACTATCCATCCGACTTACACGGGCACGATTACAAGTTGTACTTCCAACATCGCGTTGCCGACGGGACTTTTTTTGGGAGGCTCCGATTGTTCTTTATATGGAACTCCTTCGCTGATACAAGCCGCTTCGAATTACACGATCACGGCATCCAATCCGTTTGGAAATACGAGCACGACGATTTCGATCGCAGTCAATGCGGCTCCGCCTGCGGCCTTGAATTATGCGGGAACTCCTTTTGTTTTGACCCAAAACGCGACGATTGGCACGGTCACTCCTACTTACACGGGAACCGTAACCGCTTGCAATTCGGACATTGCTTTACCTGCGGGCCTTTCTCTCGACTCGGTTTGTCAAATCACGGGAACGCCGAACACGATTCAAGCGGCGACGGATTATACGATTACGGCGAGTAACGCCTATGGAAACACCAGTTCTACGATTCGAATTACGGTCAATCTCGCTCCACCTTCGGCTTTGAATTACGCCGCGAGCCCTTTTATTCTTACGGAGAATTCTACGATCACTCTCACTCCAACGGTAACAGGAACCGTCACGAGTTGTACGTCGGACATTTCTCTTCCGACCGGACTTTCCATCAACGCGACCACGTGCGCGATTTCGGGAACGCCGAACGGAACTCAAACCGCGACAAACTATACGATCACGGCGAGCAACGCCTATGGAAGTACTACAAACACGATTTCGATTGCGGTCAACGCGGCGGCGCCTTCAGGACTTACCTATTCACCGACAACCTTGGTTTTTTACAAGGGTGTGAATTCTTCCATTGCACCGACGGTCACTGGAACCGTTACAAGTTGTTCCTCGGGTTCCACTCTTCCCAACGGACTTTCCATCAACACAACCACTTGTGCGATCTCAGGAACTCCTACAAATTTTCAAGCCGGAACGAATTATACGATCACCGCGAGTAATTCTTCGGGAAGCACAAACGCTTCGATCGGAATTCTCATCTACGGCAATCCTCCGATCAAAACGATGCAGAGCACTTGTTGGAACACCGCGGGAACCTTGGACGCGGGTTGCACCGCGGCGACTTCGGACGGTCAAGACGGTAAACTGCAAAAAGGAGTGAATCCGAGTTTCACAAACCAAACCGTAAACGGAAACGAATATATCGTAATCGATAACAACACCGGTTTGATTTGGACGACTTGTCACTTCAACAAGGCGAACGCGGATTGTTCGGGTGGCACCACCGCTTATTACAATTTAACGGGCGCGATCAACGCCTGTCTCGCGCTAAACGCGGGAGCGGGTTATGCTAATCGAACGAACTGGAGATTGCCGAAAATTTCCGAAATCGAAACCTTAGTCAATTTCAACGCGGCGACTTCTCCGAGAGCGTTTACCACCGCGTTTCCCGGAACCTCGGGCGGTTACTACTATTGGAGTTCCACCGTTTATTTACCGGATACGACCAAGTCCCTGGTTTTATACTTTTCCGACGGAGGAACCACTTGGACCGACAGCGCCCCCGTAGGCGCACTGGCTCGTTGTGTTTCTCCGGGGCCTTAAAAAGAATGCACAGGAGTTCCTTGTTATGATCTCGATCCGCACATTCAATCAACGGAAGAATTTTCATTCTTTCATATTTTATAATTTTCTAATGTTATTTTTAGTCTTGGCGGTTCCCGCAATCAGCGCCGCTCCCTTTGTGGACAACGGAGACGGAACCGTAACCGACATAGGCAACTCGCTTATTTGGCAAAAATGTACCAATAACCTTTCCGGAGCCGATTGCACGTTGGGAGGAACCACTCAGTTAAATTGGAGCGACGCTCTCACCTATTGCAACGGTCTCAACTTAGCGGGAAGAGTCTGGAGATTGCCGAACATCACGGAACTTCGAACGATCGTAGATCATTCCTTCGGAGTTTCTCCCGTGATAGACAGCACAACGTTCCCCGCTACCGCGACACAATACTATTGGAGTTCGACGACGTATGTGCTTGCAACGTCGCAAGCTTGGTCGATCAACTTTCAATCCGGATTTACGGCCGGAACCAACGGAAAGAATTACGTTTTGTTTGTTCGTTGTGTTACTTCGCCTCCTTGAAAAAGAATTTAGAATGCTTGTCGTTTTAGAACAATTTTAAACTGAACTCAAATTTATTAGATTCTTATCCCAAACACAAGGCCGATCCGACGAAATTCAGTAACACTCACCTCTTGTCGCATTAAAAAGTCGAAAAACCATACGATTAAAATGCCGATCTGGCATGAAGTAAACTATTTGTCAATTTTTTAGTTTACTTAAACACCCTTTTTCAAGAGATGGCTATTAGAGTCACTCCTTAAGGACGGTTTCTCAAACGAAACAACCAAAGGAGATGAATCGAGTTATAAAGAATCGATGGAACACAATGTCATCTTGTCGCATTAGCAAAACCGATATTACGCACATCATCGGGCTTATGAATCGGGATGATTCATTTCGAAATCGATTTGCAAATTATATATTTCATTTTGTTCAAAACTCGAAAAGACGATTTGAAACCGCTCTCATTCAAATGAAAAAGAAAAACAACGTAAAAAAAGGAAGGGACCGAATCGGAGGTTCCCGATTTGAAAATATAAAATTCGAATCCAACAAATTTAGAGAGCTAGTCGTTTATGAATACACTCATTCAAAATTTTTTAGTCCGTTTCAACGTTTCGAAAATCCGATCGAACTTCGAAAACAGCGCGTCCTATAAATCAAAGATACAAAAACTGATCGAAAAAAACGTCTTTTCCGCGTTCGTTCTGTTCTTCGGTTTATATTTAGCGATTTGGAATATTACGGTTCCTGAAATCACTGGAATCGGAGATTTGCCCAGACTGAAACTACTCTCTCTCATTTCCGCATCCGCTGTTTATTCCTGTCTATTGTTAAGACTTGTCGTACATACGATTCTCGGGTTATCGGTCAGCTGTAGATCCATTCTCAGGAGCGCGGCAATATCGATCGGAATCTCCTTTGCGTTTCTCATGTATTTCGAAGGTTCTCTTCAAATGGTAATCACCGGAGAATTATTGTGCCTCACGATCTGCGGGTTTACAACCTTGGAAACCGGTTGTCTGATCCGTTTTCGCAAACTCAAAAAGGAATATTATTATCTTTTGCCGATTCTGATCGGAGTGGAGATCGCGATCGTCGGGGATCTTCTCGGAATTACGTTTTACAATTCATACTGGAACAGTATTTCATACTATACTTATATACTTTGTATATTCGTTCTTTATCTGATCAAAAGAAGAATGAAGATCCAAAATGGAAACGGCCCGTTCACATTCGCATCGGAGACGACGAATCGAATCCAAGTTCCGAACGCAATTGAAGGTCAAACGTCGATGACCGCAACTCTCGAAACGAACGAAATCCGCCTCGAAGAAAAAAATCTGCTCAAAGAAGACGACTTAAAACGCGCCGAAGAAAGAATCGAGGGATTTATCCGCGAGAAACTATATGCGGACGAGAGCATTCGACTGATCGATCTTTCCGCGTATTTGGGAATCAGCTTACACCAGGCTTCTTTTTATCTGAACAATCACAAGAACATCGGCTTTTCCGACTTCATCAATCAAAACCGGATGAACGACGCGCATAGACTGCTCGTGGAAAAACAGAATATGAATTTGTTGGACATCGCCTTCGAATGCGGATTCAATTCTTATACTTCCTTTCACAGAGCGTGTAAAAAATGGACCGGAAATTCGCCCAAAGGACTTAGAAAAAAAGCGCTTCTATAATAAGTCCTTTGAGAAAACCCTGTTTAAGATTCGGGCTAAAAACCGGAGAATCGTTTAGATTCGACGTCCAATCCTAGTAGCGGAGAGGACGAGCGGAATCCTCTGAATATGATCGAAAGAATTCTTGAAAAAACGTTACACTTGTTTCTTTCATCCGGTTTTGCTAAAACGAACACGGATGAAATTGCCAGGAACATAGGGATCAGCAAACGAACCCTCTATCGTTATTACGACGCCAAGGATAAACTGATCGACGCCGTATTCGCCTTTCTGCGCGAGAAGGTAACGAAACAACACGAAGCGATTCTCAAAGATTCTTCCAAAAGTCCGAGCCAGAAACTCCGAGAAATTCTACTGATCATCGCCGAACTCGGCGCGAGAATGGGAAAGTCCTTCGCTAAAGACATCCAAAACGTGCGCCCCGATCTCTATGCGACGATGAGCGCTTATCGAAGACAAAGAATCGGACGATTGGCCGATATCGTCAAAGAGGGCCAAGCAACGGGAGAATTTAGAAAGGAAATCGACGCCGAACTGACAATCGACGTACTGATTGCGGCCTTGGACGGAATCATCAATCCGACTTATCTTCTTGAATCCACGTTTTCCGTTTCGACCGCGTTTGAAACCGTCTTCAATCTGTTCTTACAGGGAATCGAAAGCGGAAAATCGAATCTGCTCGAGGTAAAAAAGACGATCCCCGACTTCGGATCGAATTCGGATTCTCCCCTTTTGTTGTTTCAAATTTTAAACTTCGACGATCTTACGATCGATTCGACCGATTTCGCGGAACTGCCAAAGCGCTAAAGATAAAAAAAAATCTACCTGGCTAATGAATGCAAACTAGCCAAATAGATTCAGTGCTTTGTTTATGGAGATATAGGAGCTAAATCGATCGTTCGGCATTTTTTAAAGCGAAACGTCTATGTTTATGAGTATATTAGAATTTTCTTTTTAAATCTCCCCTATTTATAAACTGAATTCAAGAATGCAAGAATGCGATTTATACGGGATTTAGTTCGAAAAAACTCGGCCACAAAAAAATAAATTTCTTCCTAAGCGCTTCATTCTTTTTACAAATGAAGACGGAAAACGATCTGTGAAATGATCATTTCATTTTTCTTTTGTTAAACGACAAAGTGAATCATAAAAAGAAGAATGTCCGGAACGGTTCCAGCGCGCGTTTGATCTGGAAACGATCTAAAAAGTCGAAAGAAGAACGGAGAAATGGAAGAGCAAGATCCTAACGCGCGAAAAATCCAAAAAACGTACTCTTACACAGAGAATCAAAGCGGCACGAAGGTTTGTGAAATGGAAACGAAAAGAAAGAAGATCGACGAGGTGAGCGAAAGTGATTCTAAAATTATCTATCTGGCTCGTTATTTCGAACGGAACCAGATAGATGAGTGCAATAGAGTGAGTTCCCTTCTACAAGAATTATAATAACTTATATCCGAAGAGTTATCTCTTCAATATATAAGATGAATAAAATAAAATTGAAACTCTATCCATTCTTACCAAAAATTAAAGACCGAATTCTTGAATCAAAGAATCCAACTCCAAGGCTCTTTTGAGATCGTCAAAGCTCGTCACGGGATCCACTTCTTTGAGCTTATTGTAATTCATTACCCAATTGTAAACCTTCGAATCTTCGGTCATGATAAAATACCGATTGAATTTTTCCGAAATCGTATGCAGAATTCCCGTAAAGGCGCGTATAAATTCCGAATTGAGATTGGCGACTCTTCGAATGTCCAAGACCAACATTCCTTCCATTTCGTAAAAAATGGAACTCAACTTGGCGGGCATTCCCTTTAAGGTTTCGTGATTGACCACGCCCTTAAATTCTATCACTAAAAGTTTATAATGGATCGAATTGACCCGCATTTCCTTCGATTCGTATTCAACAGTTATGGTCTGATTCATTGCAACTCCCGAAACATGAACGATTCTTTGCCTTGACCCGAGCAAAAAGAATCTCTTTGTGTTATAGGAAGTGTAACAAATTACTTAGCAAAAAGCTTTTCAGCTTATAGCCTGAAGAAAAGAATCATACAAGATCCAAAATAGAATCGTTAAAGACAATCTCCTCCGCCGGTTCCATCAGATAATATCCCTGTGAGTAGTCGATGTTAAGCGACATCACTGCCGCCAATTCTTCTTCGTTCGATACGAATTCCGCGACCACTTGAGCGCCGATCGTATGGGCCATTTCCGTAATCGCGGAAGCCAATCGATACGAGGTTTGATTTTCGTGAATTCCACGGATGAACTTTCCGTCGATCTTGATGAAATTCGGTTGGATCTCGATCAACCTTTCGAAGTTGGATTGCTCCACTCCAAAGTCGTCGATCGCGATCTTACAACCGATTTCCTTGAGCTCCTGAAGAGAACGAGTCGAATTGGAAGATCCGTTCCAACGATCATTCTCCAGAATTTCAAAAATCACACGATCGGAAGAAATTCCGTAATAAAGAAGCCGATTCATCACCCAAAGCGGAAAGCCTTTCTTTTCCAGATCCGATTCGCTGATATTGATGGAGAAAGAATAGTCCGGATGTTTGGAAAAATAACGAAACGTTTTTTCGACCATCAAAGGCGTGAGAAGACGAATCAATCCCGTGGACTTGGCGATCGGTATAAAAACGCCGGGATTGTAGATCTGTGTTCCTTCGAGGATTCTCGCCAAACATTCGTATTTCGTAATTTTCTTAAGTTTGTTATCGTAGATGCCTTGAAAGTATGGAACGATGTTGCCCGCAAAAAGAGCCTCGTTGAATTTTTTTCCCAACTTGAGGTTCGCATAAATCCGATCCACCTTATTGGTCGTTTCCGAATAGGAAACGTATTCCACGGAAGAATCGTTGCTCGCGGTCATCATCGCCAATCTCGCCTTGTCGTAGACGTCCGATTGATCCGAGGAAACTCCGATGGAAATTTTGATCTGAAAAGAGATCCCGTCTACTTCGATACATTCGGAGCGCAGAAAAATCCGAAAGGCGCTCAGCAAAGAATGGAACTTATCCTCGTCGATCTTCGTAAGCACGGCGACCATATTGTCGTATATATGAAAGATTTCTCCGCTATGACCCACGAAAGAATGGAGCAAGGATAGGAATTCGCTTAACATTTTGCGGTATGTTTCGATTCCGAAATTCTCCGCGATCGATCCGAACGATTCGATTCTCATCAAAGCCATACTCGAAGATTCTTCGTCCACCAATCTACGATCGATTCTTCGTTTTAAATTTTCGAAGTTCGGAAACAAGGTTTCCCGGTTGAATAGATACGTTTCCTCCAACTTGGAACTGAGTTCGACCACCTTGCAGTTTTGAAAATACGCCTTTACCGCTTCGGTGATCGTAAGAATCAAATCCTCTCGATCCCAAGGTTTGGCAAGATATCGATAGAGATTCGCGTTGTTCAGCGCGTTGCCCAAGGCTTGCGCGGACGCGTAACCAGTGAGCATCACTTTATACGTCTGCGGATATTTTTGATGGATTTGAACCAGAAGTTCGTCTCCGTTGATTCCCCGTAAGAGTTGATCGCAGATGACCAAAGGTACGTCGATCCGAGCTTGTTTATAATGTTCTAATATTTTGAGGGCGATTTCTCCGCTTTCCGCGACTTCGATTTCGTATTTATTCCCGAACGCCGCTTCGATTGCATACTTGACGCTCGCGAGAATCACGATCTCGTCGTCGATCACCAAAATTACGGGTCTGCTATTCAAATTTGAATTTTGCACTTTCTGATGTTTTTCCGTCATTTTTCATTCATCTATAGTTTTGATTTTGTTCCGTTTCGATCCGACTTCCCGTTTCGAAGTAAAACACGAGAATGGTCTTTCGGAAAACTCTTCCCTCGGCCTACGATTTGTCGGAACCGATTTCGCATTTTATACGAAGAGGAAGTTTCAATCAACTAACATTGATTTTAAGATCTCTTTTTTAAATCCGAGATCCAAAAGAGCAGGAAGGATTTTTAATTTGGTGCTTTAAACAAAGGAGATGAATTCAGATTTAATTCTCTGCGGAGTTATAACCTGAAGTGATCGTTGGATCGAAACGAATTGAATGTGCATTCAATATTTATAATATGATTCATTTTTGAATTCCGCAGGAGCAAACGACTTCGGATCAAAAACACAAACCCGATTTCTTCCATCGGACTTCGCTCGATACAGGGCTTGATCCGCGTGGGCAAAGGCTTCTTCCAGATTTTGTTTTCCTTGGGAAATTCCTATGCTTAAGGTCACGGAATTTCCGTCTTCGAGGTGAACCTGATTCTCCACTTCCTTGCGGAGATTCTCCGCGATATGTTCGGAATCTTTCTGAGTCGCTCCGAATAGGAAAACGGCGAATTCTTCCCCGCCCCAACGACAAACCGCGTCGCTTTGACGAATGGAATGACTGAGAACCTGCGCGACCTTCACCAGGGTTTTGTCCCCGGTCTCGTGTCCGAACTTGTCGTTGACCTGTTTGAAATGGTCGATGTCGATCATCAAAATCGTCCAATCCTTTCCGTGTCGAGCTCCGATCGCGAGCGACTTCTGAGTCAATTTTAAGAATCCTCTTCGATTCCAGATTCCGGTCAAAGGATCCGTATGAATCAATGTGGAAACCTGATTCATGGAAGATCTGAGTTTGATATAAAGAATCAAAACGACGGAAAACGTAAACACGAGCGCCCAAAAGGGAAGTAGATTCTTTATGATATAAATGATATATTCCAATATTTGAATCTCGTGTACGAGCCAGATCTCGCCGCTCTTGATCTCGAATCCGATCCAAAAACTTCCCTGATCCACGAAAAAAGATCCTTTGGACGAGATCACCGCGGACGCGACGGACGGAGAAAGTCTATCGTTCAGATTGAAGGCGCCCGGTTTTGCGGCGATCTTTCCGTTTTCGTCGATCAACATACTTTCTCCGATACAATCTCCGCTTTCCAAAATTCTCCGCATCGCATCGAGACCGATGTCGATCGAAGCGACTCCGATAAACCTTCCTTTTACAAAAACGGGTTCGGATACGGTGATCATCAATCCCTTGCCCGCAAGATCCTCGTATAAATCGGTGATGATTTGTCTACCGGTCGGGTTCGCGTCCGGATTGGCTTGCGTCCAAAACGGACCCGTGTACAGTTCTTCCGTGAAATAATAATTTTCGTCTTTGAACTTGGGAGTGATGTAGAGAAACTTTTGTTTCGAAAGATAATAGGCCCATACGACCTCGCTTTGTTTTTCGGTCAAGGATTCGAACTGACCTCTTAAACTCAGAGCGGCTTCCATTTCCTTCAGAAGAGAAGCGTTGATCTGAGAGATCGAACCGACCGCGGTAAGAGTTCCCGCGTCCGCTCCTTCGATGTGTTCGCGGCTGATATGAGGAATTCCGAATCGATTGAGGTTCGGATAACCTTTGAGTTCCTTCAAAAGATTCATGTTGGTCGGAGCGTCTTCGTTGAACGTCAAGTAATCGCTGATCGACAAACCGAGCGCTCTCGTTTGCGAACCGACTCTGCGTATATAATCGTTCATGACTCGGGCTCTCATGCCTACGATACGATCGATTTCCCGTTCCATTCTTAAATTTTCATAGACAAGAAAGAAAAACATCAAAACGAGAATGGCTCCCAAAAGGGAGAATATGATTCTTTTTTTGATTCTTACGTTTTCAACTTGTACGCCAATATGAGTTTTCGACTGCAATGAATTCACCTCGAAACGGAATCGCTAGGACTTGTTTAAGGGAATCATGATACGATTCGATTGAAAAAGAAATCTAAATTCTTTTGGATGCATTCTCAAAATAAAATATGAGAAGTATCTCCATAAAATGCGTAGAATGTGAATCTTTTAGTGTACGGATTGAAGCAAGAAGAAAGAAAAGAAACTATATTTGACAAATTCAAGATCTTTCGCTTATCAAAAGATTCAGATTATATGATGTTTTGCTCATATTTAAGAAAGCGTATACTTGTCGCATAACAAAATGAATTTTAAAAAATCCGATTCGTATCTGCGCAGTTCTGTTTCGTTCCGAGTTTAAATAATTTCAGTTTATAATTAGAAAAGATTAGGTAAGAATATCTTCACCGATATCGAATACACAGACTCGATTTCTTCCCAACGTTTTTGCTTGATACAAGGCTTGGTCCGCGTGTGTGAATGCGCCTTCCAAACTGCTTCTTCCGCCACGACCTTCGGAAATTCCTATGCTCAACGTAACCGATTTTCCGTCTTCCAAGAGAACCTTATTCTCCACTTCCTTACGAAGATGTTCTGCGATGTTGATCGAATCTTCCGGATTGGCTCCGAATAAAAACACGGCGAATTCTTCCCCGCCCCAACGACAGACCGCGTCGGTTTGACGAATGCAAGTGCCGAGTATTTGCGCCACCTTTACTAAGATTCTATCCCCCGCGTCGTGACCGAACTGATCATTGACTTGTTTAAAGTGATCGATGTCGATCATCAAAACCGTCCAGGTTTGTCCGTGACGATTGCTGATCGCAAGAGATCTTTGGGTAAGTTTAAAAAAGCCGCGTCGGTTTGCGATTCCGGTCAACGGATCGGTGTGGATCAACTTGGAAACGTGTTCCATAGAAGCCCTTAACTTGATATAAAGAATGAGCACGATTCCGAGCGCGCATACAAGTCCCCAAAACGGAAGAAGATTGGTGATGATCGAAGCTACGAATTGGATCGCGGAGATTCTATGCACCAAACGAATCTCGTCCTTTTTGATTTCGAATACGATCCAGTAGTAACCTCCTTGTAAAAAGAATCGCTCCGAAGGGCCGTTCGGAACCGCAAGAACGGAATCGTTTAGGTCCATCGGAGGAGCCTTTGCGATCACTTTGCGATTTTCGTCCACGAGATTGCTTTCTCCGATACAAACGCCCACGCTCAAAATTCTCCGCAACGCTTCCAAACCGATGTCGATCGATGCGACTCCGATAAACTTATCCCGATAATACACGGGTTCGGATACGGTAATCATCAAACCCTGCCCGCCTATATCGTCGTAGAGTTCCGTAATGATCTGTTTGCGATCCGGGTTTTTTTCCGGACTTGCATCCACCCAAAACGGTCTTTTGTAAAGACCTTCGTTAAACACGTCCCGATACACTTTCGATTTGGGAGCCACATACAAAAATTTCTGAGCGGAAAGATAATAAGCCCATACGACCTCGCTTTGTTTTTCCACGAGCGTATCGAACTGTCCGCTCAAACTCAAAGCCGCCTCGACCTCTCTCAAGTAAAACGGAGTGATCTGCGTAGAATAAAGCGGAGGCGTGGAGGATTCCGCAGGAGAAGTTTCCTTTTTTTTGGAATTCTGATTCGCGATTCCGAACAACTTCAGACTTGAATAATTTCTAAATTTTCTTAGGACCGTAGCGCTCGGCACGGAGTCCTCGTAATAGATCATCGAATCGGCGATGGATAAACCCAAGGCCCTGGTCTGATTGCTGACTCTGCGAATATAATCCTGAGCGATCTTCGATCTCATCCAAACGACACGATGAATTTCACTCTGCATCTTTTGCGCTTCGTATACAAACGTGCCTATGATTAAAATCGGTATGATCGCCAACACCGTGAGAATGGTTCTTCTTTGTATCCTTACTTCGTTCTGATATACGTTCATCGGGTCTGACTTGCCTTTATCCGAGTGCAGAATTGTACAGAATTTGATTCCACGCAATTGTTTATTGTTTTCTAATGCGATACAATTATACGTTTCTATATTTTGATAATTTTTAGAATCAACCCGTTTAGACAGGAAGAGCCAAGATGATAAATTGAAGATTTTAAGAATTGCTTTTGATCCTCAAGGAGTAACGAGATCGGGAGACAAAGAGTGTGTTATCTGTTTACTAAAAAAGAAGAAAAAGACCGAAAACCACTTAGAAAGATTTCATTTCAAAAACTTGAAACGCAATTTAGACATAAATTCTCATCTTCTAAACCCTCGGAACGGTTGGAAATTTTTTACAAAATCAAATTATAAAAAGAATAATAAAATCAAAGAATCTAACGTCGATTTGTTGATTCTACGGGCGTAAACGTTTCGGACCGAGAAGAAAATCCCCAAGGATCGGAGAATCTGCGAGAACCGCTCGATCCGGGTTTTCCGGGTTTGGAATTTCATCGAATTCCATTCTTTCCAAAAACGCCGAAAACCGAATTCTACGATCGGCTCGACGTTTTTAGAATATTCTATTTTTTGAATGTTATGGAGAAGCGAGTTTCTTTTGTGCCAAAGCGAAGATCACTTGAAATTGTTCCGGCGTCATTTTGTTTTGCGAGCCCACAGGAGAATTTTCGATTTCGCTGTGATTGTGAACGTAAGGAACATTCGATTTTTGTAAATCGTCCGGAGTGATATAAATCGTCTTATCCCCTTTCGTAACCGCGAGATAATCGGATTCGTTGATCTTTTTGGCGTGGCTCTGGACGTTCTCCAGTTCCACCTTCCCCTCACAATGGCAGATAAAGGTCATATCCCCGTAAACCGAAGTATAAAACTTGGTTCCGCGCACGCCCGCCGTGTTGGTCGGTGTGTGAAGACTCATCTTTTCGCCCTTGAGAAGTTTGTTCGTTAGGATCCAAGAACTTCCTTTGTTTTGATAGAATGATTTTTCATCGGGTTCTTCCTTTACTTGAAAACGGGAATCGGATTGGATTTCGATCACGTAAGAATTCTCCCCAAAAGAAAGGGAAGCCACCGACTTCGGTCCGGTTACGATCGTATCTCCGTTTTGAATCGTTTGAGAAACGTTTGCCTTGATTTGCTGATCCCCTCTTTCCACAATAACGTCGCCTTTGACAAAGGTAATCGCACCTTTCGTAGAATCGGTTTTGTTTTTGCCGCAATCATAAACGGATACGACCGCACAAACGACCAGGATCACCGCCGATATTCTTTTCATAAATTCTCCACTATCCTTTTTGGACTTCGAATCGAACTCCATACAATGCGCTTGGATTGCGAAAAGGCAAACGAAATATTTCGTCTTTGATTTGCGAAAAAAAGAATCCATTCCCGAATTATAGAAACGTCGACGTTCTATTCGGATGCGGAATGATTTTTACGATAGAGCGCGGGTGAAAACCCGGTGACTTTTGCGAACTGAGAATTGAACGCAGACTTGGAATTGAATCCGACTTCGTATCCGATATCCAAAACTCCCTTGTTCGGTTCGGAGATCAATCGTTTGCAGGCTTCTTGAACCCGATAGTGATTTACCAATTCGTAAAAGCTCATCTTCTGAACCTCGTTGAGATAACGCGAGGTTTGATGCAGACTTAATCCCAATCCGGCGGCGAGATCCACCAAACGAAGTTCCCCGTCCCGGTAGAAAGCCTGTTTTTCCATGATGTCCTTCAGTCTGAGATTGGCCCTTTCGATCTCTTCGTTTAACAAAATCGTGTTTTGGTATTTCGAATTTCGGATCGCGACCGTCATCTCGTTGAAAAATCCGGGATGATTCTCCTTCAATACGAACATCAACAAAATCACGAGGACGATACAAGACGCGCCGCTTTTGAAAAGAATCTCGTTTTTGATAAAAAACGCCGAACCGATCAGAATGTTCGCGAGAACCGGAAGCAAAAGAACGGCCCATACGAGTTTTAATTCGTAGATTTCGTATTTCCGGGAGATATGCAGATACACCCTCAAACAAAGAATGGAATATGAGGAAACTTGAATACACGCGATCAACGTGGCCGCGTGAATTCTATCCCATCGAAACGTGGAAGCGCTTTGTAGGATCGATTCCCGTAGAACGTTCGGCTCCTGCAAAAAATAGATCATTTCGAAAACGAAAAAGAATACGGAAGGAACAAAATGAAACCAATATTCGGAAATGATTTCCCGAAAGCCGGTCGTTTCCTCGGAAATTCTTTGCAGATACGATTTTACGTAAACGTATACGAGCGGACCGACCAAGGTGATCGAAGTGAACAACAGAAAAAACGAATACGGAATCTCCGCGAAACCGGGTTCAAAATACCAAGCGTATCGAAGAAGAATACTTCCGGTGATACAAAGAATCACGACGAGGGTCGCGTTGATTCGAGTTTTTTTGATCGATTCCAGGAACGAATAGAAGAACGCGTTGGCCGCGCCGAAATAGATCCAGTACGTAAGGCTTGCATTCAAAAATTCCATCTCGTTTTCAACTCCGTCTTTCACGTTCCTTCTTACGTTCGGATGAATCCGTCCGAACTTTAAGTCCTATCCGATCGGATCGAGCGGCCCGACCGATCGGGCGGGTCGACTTGGGTTTCGTTTCGGTTTATTCTTTCCCGTATGAAACGTCAAACACATCCACTTGCGATATTACAATTGAAAGGAACCCAAGAAGAAATGGGACGTCAATTCGGAGAGATCATGAAGACCATCGGTCAATTCGATCCGGTCTTCGATTTTTATCCGGTGATGGCCCGCAACTTACTTTTGGGAAGTCTTCCAAGGAATCGACGCAACTTTCTTGCAAAAGGATTCTTATCCATGTATCTCAAATTCTCTCAGAATCAAATGAGAAAACACAGACCCGATGAATTTTCTAAACGGACAATCGCCGCTCTTGATGCCGCCGGTAAAACGTCCAAGATCGAAAGGGATCTTTTTACGATGGACGCGTTTCAAAACTCGGTCGGTCTCTTGGGTTTGATTCAAATGTTACCCGAGCTCGCGCATTTCGGAGAACCAGGCAAAGCTCAACTGATCCCCGCTTGCACAAGCGCCGCGGTCTGGGGAAATCAAAGCGAAGACGGAATGTTATACCACGCCCGCAACTTCGACTTTCCCGGCGTGGACGTTTGGGATCTAAGACCCGTAGTCGTTTTCTGTACGCCGAATCAAGGTCTTCGTTACGGTTATATCGCCTGCAGAGGAGCGGACGCGCCCGGAATCACCGCGTTTAACGAAGCGGGTTTGACGTTATCGTTTCATACCCGTTTTCACAAAAGAATCGGATCCAAAGGTTTGGGGGTGATCGACTTCGGGCACAAAATTATTTCCGAAGCGCATAACATCGCTCAGGCGGTCGAGATCGCGCAAAAACACAAGATCAACTCGACTTGGGGCGCGATCGTTACGAGTTGCAACGAAAAAGGTTCGAAAGCCGCGGTCATCGAAACCAATTTCGGAGACGTGGACGTGACGTATTCTCAACCGGGCGGAGAATCTTTCGTAAACACGAATCACTATTTCAGTCCGCGTCTTCAAAACGGAGAAATTCTCGCCTCCCCCGTTTTTTACAATCACAGCTTGGGAAGATACAAACGTGCGCAACAGATTCTCGCCGAAAAAAGATCCAAGGGAACGAGCGTAAAGGATCTGCAGGATTTGTTAAACGACACGATCGATCCGAGTAGCGGAGAATCCAGACTTATGGGTTCCACGATTCGTCAAATCACTTCCGTAAAATCCGTTGTGATGAGCCCCGAAGCCGGTAAATTATTTGTTTCCATCGGAGCGGCGCCGACCGGAGGCGGACCCTATGTGGAAATTCCGATTTCTTGGGAAAAAACCCCGGGTTATAAGATCGTAGGCTCGGACGAAATTTCAGAATCGAAAAAGAAAAACAAAAACAAAAACGTAAATGAAAAGGAAAAAACTGCGATATCCGAAACGGCGATCGAATATTATAAAAACGCGATGCTTATCAACGACGATCCGAAACTGGGAGGTATAAACGAAATCTTTTCCGAGTTGGACAAAGCGAAAAAAATTTCCGCAATGGACCCTTCGATCTCGTTTTTACAGGCGATTCTAAAATTGGAAACGGGAGAATGGAAAGAAGCGATCCGTCTTTTGGAAGAATCGGCTTCGCTGGAATCCGGTTTGTTTCGAAAAAATCAGGCGCATCTCTGGCTCGCTCGAACTCATTCCGCGATCGGAATGAAAAAGTCGGCCGATCATTATTATCAAAAAGTTACGAACGGACCGAACACCACGGACGGGCTTGTTTGGAAACAAAAGGCGTATTCGGATAACGGTTCTTATTCGAAACGTAAGTTAAAACAGGTTTCGCCTAACTTTTTACTGGTGGACGTAAACGAACTCTAAATCACAATCAGCGTATGGATCTAAAAGAAGCCGAAGATTTTTGCATACGCTGGTTGTCTTCTTGGACGGGAAATCAACCGGACCGTTTGATTCGATTTTACGACGACGAAGCGTTCTATTCCGACCCGACCGCACGAAAAGGATTTCAAGGTAAGAATAAAATTCTTTCCTATTTTAAGATTCTGCTTCGCAATAATCCGAACTGGATTTGGACGCACGAAGAAATCATACCGAACGAAAAAGGTTTCGTTTTAAAGTGGAAGGCCAAAATTCCCGTCAAAGAAAACGAAATCGTCGAATACGGGATGGATATCGTGGAAGTCGAAAACGAAAAGATCGTGCGTAACGAGGTCTATTTCGACACGAGAAAGTTAATGGAGAATATTCGTAATTCTTGATATTCTAATTCGATTCCTCCGAGAACGCAAGGAGAGCGCTCGGATTCAAAATCGCGATTCCTTTTTTGGAACTTTCTACGAGACCTTCTTTTTTCAAACTTCTGAGTTCCCGGACGATCACTTCGCGGACGGTTCCGATCGAATCCGCGAGTTCCTGTTGCGATAACTTTACGGATAAATACGGAGGAGTTTCGCTACTCACCGCGTTTAAAAGAAGATGACGCGCCAATCTCTGACGAACTCCCGTAAACGCGA
The DNA here is from genome assembly GCF_000243735.2 of Leptospira kmetyi serovar Malaysia str. Bejo-Iso9. Lineage (NCBI taxonomy): Bacteria > Pseudomonadati > Spirochaetota > Leptospiria > Leptospirales > Leptospiraceae > Leptospira > Leptospira kmetyi. The sequence goes on from NZ_AHMP02000001.1 coordinate 278,176, forward strand.
TCCCGTATACTTCCCGCAAAGCCGCGTACACTCTTTTGGCGCATTCTTCCGCGAAAGCCCATGCGAGCTCGGGCGATTTTTTTCCGAAGTATTTGAGGTCGTCGAAAGAAACGGCCAGCACTTCCGAATCGCTCAAGGCCTGGACGAAGGTTTCCTCGGGTTCTCCGAATTTCGTTCCCACCGCGAGCGCACCCACGATCCCCATCATTTCTCCCTGTTTCGCATAACGCACCGTGGTTTGTCTTCCCGAAGGGGAAAAAAGATACATCCTGAAAATTCCGGATAACACCAAGGCAGCATAACGTGTTTCGTTTGGAGCGTTTTGCTGGATCATCTGTCCTTCGGAGAACTTGACGATTTGTCCCTTTTCCAAAAGAGGCCAATACGATTCTTTTTTTAAAGGGAAGAATATGCTGAGCTCCACCGCCCTCGCGATTTCGTCCGTCAGTTTCATTCCGCCTCCCGAAGAATCCGATCCGAATTTTTTTAATCCGAACTGGAACAAAAGTTCCAGGAGATTCGGATCATGCAAGGTATGCTAAGGCGAATTCGTACCGAGTCAAGAGATTCAGCGCGAATCGGAGGTCACAACAGCTTATGAAAATTCTCAAATACAGCGTTCGGTTTTTATCGATCGTTTCGGTTTTGTCCGCATTCGGATGTTTTTTAGGAGCCCCTTTAAAAAAAGGGGCCAACCCCTGGAATCAAAACCGGCCCCGGGAAATAAGTTTTTCCAGTTGGGAAGAAGTTTTTTCCAAACCGAGCAAACTCGAAGTTAAGGCGCTTTTAACCGGACACGTTCTTACGGGTCCTTCCATTCTGATCGATTCCAAAAATCCAAAAACGCCCGAGGATCAAAAGATCGAACAATGGGTTCCCGCTCTGAGTTATTTGGTTCGTCATCCGGTTCACGGAAATTTTTTGATGGATTCGGGAGTTCCTTCCGTGGACGAAAAAGGGAATTGCGATTTCAGTCTGATCGGTCCGTTGTTCAACGTTCCTTGTCGCTCCGAAAGGGGATTCGATTCAGCAAGTCAGTTGAGTAAATTAAACATTCGGAATGAAGATTTGAAATTCGTTCTGATCTCTCATCTGCACTGGGATCATATCGGAGGAATGGAAGCCCTTAGATCGAGAGGACCGATCCGAGTTTTGATTTCCGAAGAGGAAGCCGAAGACGCTAGCAAGGCGTTTTCCATTTTACACGGATACGCTCCCCGCGCGCTATCGGTCGATTTCGATCTTTCCGTTTTACCGAAGGATAAGTTCAAAGAAATGCCTATATTAGGAAAAGTTTATGATCTTTTCGGAGACGGTTCGGTTTGGATCGTCGCGGCCCACGGTCATACGGAAGGAGAACTGGCCGTTTTGTTAAACGAAGTCTCCGGTCCGATGTTGTTTACGTTCGATTCCTCCCATTTGAAAGCGGGTTTTGAAAACGAAATCGCTCCGGGCGCGACCGTAAACAAGGATAAAAGCGTCGATATCATCCGGAGAATGCGTTCTTTCGCCGCGACCTATCCCAAAGTAAAAGTGATCTACGGACACGAACCGACTCAGTGGAGCGATAAACGGATCGTATCGTTGAGCGGAAACAAACCTTAAGATTTCGATTCGGACCGTCGAGGGGACCCGTTTCCCCTCAATTTTTCGATCTTCTCCTCGATTCCCTTTTTTTCCGTTCGAGTTTTTGCGAGAGAATGAGCTTTACGAAAATGGAATATGGATTTTTCAGGATTTTTCTTTTTATAAAGTTCCGCGAGCAATAAAAAGTAAAAATGATTGTCTTCGAGTTTTAAATTCTCCGCTTCTTTTAATGCGACATTCTCCCCTTTGACCTTATACAACGCGAAAATTCTGTTTAAGGCCACGCTCGGCGAATAATTGATTTTCAAAAGCCGATCGTATGACTGAAGAATTTCCTCCCATTTTTCCTCCGAATCCTCTTTGATACAATGCCAATACGCGATCCGCGCCTCCCAGTGATAGGAACTGATTTCGTTTCCCTTCGCCGAAAGAGCGAGATAACGTATTCCTTGTCCTATGAGTTCCCGATCCCAGAGCTCTTCGTTTTGATCTTCGTAAAGGACGAAAGAATCTTCCTCCGTTCTACGCGCTTCGAACCGGGAAGCGTGAAAACACATAAGAGCGACTAACGCGTTTGTTTTAGGACGATTCGTTTTCGGATTTTCGGAAAGCATCAAAGCCAAACGCAAAGCCTCCAGACAAAAATCCTTTCTCAAAATTTGATTTTGAGTTTTGGAATAATATCCTTCGTTGAACAGAAGATAGACGATGTGCAACACGTTGTCCAATCTGGTTTCGATCTCCGCTTCGGGAGGAAGTTCCATACTTACGTTTTCGCTTCTCAGTTTTTCTTTGGCTCTGAAAAGACGTTTGTTGATCGTTTCCTTATTGGATAAAAACGCTTCCGCGATCTCGTCGATTCCGAAACCGCAAAGAATCCGCAACGCCAAACCGATCTGAGCCTCGCTCGCAATCGCGGGATTACAAACCGCGAAGAGCATTTTCAACTGACTGTCTTGAATGTTGCGCGGAGAAAAATCCGGTTCGGAGTCCGAGGATCGGCTTTCGATTCTTTCGTTTCTCGAAACGAGTTCGGGTATGATTTTTTTAGCGAGAATTTTGTTTCTTCGAAAATGATGCAGCGTTTTTTGTTTCGCGACCACGTAGAGCCACGCGGTCGGATTTTTCGGAACACCTTTGATTCCCCAGTTTTCGGCCGCGACTAAAAACGTTTCGCTGACGATGTCTTCGGCGGTTTCGATATGTTCCAATCCGAATTTGTTGCTGATCACCGCGACCATCTTCGAAAATTCCCTTTGAAACAGATGTTTTAGATCGTATTCTTCTTCCATAAAATTGGATCGGATCGAAGAAAACGGAATATCGTTCTCGTCGAAAACAATATTCCGTTTTTTGAATGTTTATCCGATGACCTGTCTGACTTCCACGCTTCCGCCCGCGTCCAACGCCGGACATCCGTGAGCGAGCGTAATCGCTTCGTCCAAACTTTCCGCTTTGACCACGATAAAACTTCCGAGTCGTTCCCTGATTTCGACGAAGGGACCGTCCGTGATCACCCCGCCCGATTTCAAAACCTTGCCTTCGGTCGCAAGTCTCGGACCGTTGTCCGCGAACTTTCCCTGCGCTACGATTCCGCTCACCCAGTCCTGCCACTTTTTGGAAAGCGCCTGCATCTCATTCGGACTCGCGTTCGTATAATCGTAACTCGGTTGTCTGAATAATAGTAAAAAGTCTTTCATAAAATTCTCCTTCGAACTTTCACATCCATCCCGTTTTCCATTGTCTGTATGAGATCAACACCAAACAAAGAATTACGATCGGCGTAAGAATATCTCCGATTCCCGCTCCCGCAAACGTATGAGAAGCCGCGGCTCCGATTAAGTTGAAGCTGTATCCCGCATACGCCCATTCTTTGAGAGTTGAGAATCGATTCTGTAAGAAGGTGATCCCGCCGAGTATTTTAGCAATTCCTAAAATTTTCAGCACATACGCGGGATAACCCAATGCAGTAACGCCGTCCACGACGCCTTTGAATCCGACCGTATACAAAACTCCCGCGATGATCATAGTGATCGCAAAGAACAACGTGATGGTCCAATAGATCCATCTTGCGGTTCGAATCCACTTTTCTTTTTTATCGATTGCGGTCGTCATATTCTTCCCATCCTTTGAGTGAAACTCTTTTGATTCTTCATTTGATTTCTCCTTCAGATTCGAATCGTTTTTCGAATCACATTCAAATGAGGATCGGGGTTTGCGAAATTGGACATCGGGTGAGAATTTTTTTAAGAAAAAACCGTTTTCGAAACGGCTTTTTTCCGGACCGGGATCGGCCTCGTATCGCGTAACAAAGCCTTTTTTCGAATTTTGTTAAGCGAATTCTATTTTTTCGACGCGAGTTTGCCCGCGATAAAGCCCATGGGAAGATAAGCCCCAACGATATCCACGACGGCGAACCAGATCGGAGAAGGAAGCATCATCACGTTCGCGATTCCTCCCGCAAGAAACAAAACTCCGATTACCATCGCGTAAATCGCCTTATGATTCGCGCTGATCAGAGCCGCAACATACGCTCCTACGAAAGTTCCGAACGCGTGTGCGACAAAGGGGAGAATAAAATGTTTCGGTTGAAAAAGATGCATAGAGGCTTTGAGACCTTCCATCGTGGTTACGTCGGCGCCGTCCGGCGGAGGAATGATGGAACCGCTCACCGTAATGATTCCCATGTTGACCGCGCTTCCGAGTACGGCCCCTGCGATCAACGCGAGAATATTTTTAAGAATTGGATTCATATACTTACCGCCTAAGTTCCGTTCTATCTTGGGTGAAAGAGTTTTCTTTTCCCGAGAATATTGTAAATCAATAAATAATTCCGAATCGACTCGGTAAAAATAAGAAGACGAAATGATTCGATCCGAATTTTATGTTTTCCACAAATCGAGTTCGTTGAAGAAATTAGATAATTCTCACGCGTTAAAACATGAACACAAATAACTCTGAATTTTTCGTAGGCAGTATTCAAACTCGAATCCGGGACGAGATCCAAAATCTTTCCTTTCCGGTTCTCATTCAGTATCCGACTCTTCATTCTCCCCAACCCACTTTGTTCGGTCCTTATTCGATGAATGTTTCGGTTGACGCGGAAATCGCGGATGGAAAGTTTCCTTTGATCGTGATCTCTCACGGGAACGGAGGTTCTCATCTTGTCTATCGAACGATTAGCGCGTGTTTGGCGAAGAACGGTTATATCGTCGCGATGCCCGAACATTTCGGCAACAATCGAAACGACAACTCCCTGGAAAACACGATCGCAAATCTTGTCAATCGTCCCAAACATATCAGCTTGACCGTCGACTCGATTCTTTCCGATCCGAAATTTAACAAATGGATTCAGTCCGATAAGATCGCCGTGATCGGACATTCTATGGGAGGTTATACGGCTCTTGCTCTCGCCGGTGGAATTCCTTGGACCCAAGAAGCGGAAAAAGTCGAAGTGTCATCGGACGCGAGAATCAAAGCGATCGTACTCATGGCGCCCGGGGCCGGATGGTTTATGAATTCGTTGAGTCAGGTTACGATTCCGATTCTTCTTTATAGCGCCGAACACGATCCGATCACTCCGTCCTGGAACGCGGACACCGTCCGCAACGGCGTTTCCGATCCCGCACAAGTCACGTATCGATTTGTTTCCAATGCGGGACATTTCTCTTTTTTAAGTCCGTTCCCGGACTCGATGAAAAATCCGAACTTTCGTCCTTCGACCGATCCGGACGGTTTTGATCGCGAGAAATTTCATAGGGAACTTCCGAAAGAGATCCTTGAGTTTTTGAACGAGAAGTTATGATTGTACGACAATATTCTTCTTTTTTAATATACTAAAATATCCCGCAATTTGCTAATACGAAGACGCTCCGCCTACGATAAAAGCCTTTCCGTTTTGCAACGTATGGGACGTAGCGGAATATCGCCCTATTCTAAAACAGGAAGCTCGGTTCGATTTTATAAATAAAACTTTCAAATACTTGAATATTCTAAAATAATCATTCTCTCCTAATTGGCGCTTAAAACGGTTTCTTTTCTTAGGATTTCTTTTTCTGGTTTTTTTTCGGATTGAGATTCATTCTTGTCTGTTTAGGCTCCGCAGCCATAAACCCCGAAACCTTTCGCAGCAATCGAGCAAATAGAATGCTGTCTTTTTCACCCAGATACTCGGAGATACCCGCGCAGTAATCGTTGAATTCTTTTTGATAACCGAGCATTTTGGAACGGCCGATCGGCGTAAGACGGATTCGAATCACTCTGCGATCGGTTGGATCGGATTCACGAACGACATAACCGAGACGAAACAACGAAGAGGTAGTTTGGGTCAGAGTGGAAAGTGATATTTCAAGTTCTTTTGCGAGATCGCTGATCCTAAGCCCGAGTTCTTTTTCCTTCAATCCGCTTAAGATCATGAGAACATGCGCTTCCGCTCTTCCCAATTCGTCGGGAGCGTGATGACGTCTACCGCCTTGCTTTCTAAACTCAAGCAATGCTTGGGTCAAAACCTCGGCCGCCGAAGCCTCTTTTTTCTTCATAATGTTCCATTAGCGACGTACCGTTTATTACGTTCAACGTATAAAAAATTCTAACGAAGTTGAACTCCGTTGCGCCAAACCGCACGGATCGAAAGTGTATCGGATATTTTAGAAATCGGATCCCCATCGACCAACACGAGATCGGCCAAATTTCCGGGAACAATTCTACCGCGATCGGTAAGTCTGAACCTACGCGCAGGAGTCGAAGTCGCCGCACGCAACGCTTCGATCGGTTTCAAACCGGCTTCGACGAGTAACTGCAATTCGTGATGTAAGCTTGCGCCATGCGCAAGTCCGCCGAGATCCGCGATCGGTTCCGATACGTCGCTGCCCACTAAGATGTCGACCTTTGCTTTATGCAGAGCCAGTACGGTTGCAAACGCGTCTTCCAGTTTGCCTTGCGGATAAACGTTCATGTTTTTGCGTAAAGAATCCAACCACAACTTACTCAGTTTAGAATTTACTCGCTGATCATCGGCAAGCGCATCCGCACTCTTTCCAAAAGCGGAGGAAAGGGTCACAAGCGTAGGAGTCACAAAGGTTCCGGAAGAAGCGATCTCATCGACGAACTGAGGCGTAGGCTTTCGATCAAAGAACAAATGTGCCAAGCCGTCGATTCCTGCGGAAATCGCCCTTTGTCCTCCCTCCACCGTAGTCACGTGAGCGATTGCCAGTTTGCCGTGACGATGAGCCGCTTGAACCGCCGCTCGTATCGTTTCGTCTTTCGTAACCGGAAGCCCCGGAGTACCGACCGTCGAACCGTCTTCGATGATGATTTTGATGTAATCCGATCCGTCCGCAATCTGTTGATCGACGAATCGAACGGCTTCTTCGGGACTGGATACGAACGGATAACGAAAGAATATTTTAATCAATAAGTTATTACTCAGCGCCATGTATTGCGAAGGATGACCTCCGGGAGGAGTAATCCCCATACCCGCCGATCGAACATCGGCAACGTCCGTACGTTCCGCAACTTCTTTTCGTTCGCCTGGAGTCCATCGACCGGTCATTTCCAATTCCGTGGTAACGCCGAACAACAATGCGTCGCGTAGACCGTCCCTATCGGTGTGAACATGAGAATCGATGAGACCGGGCATTAAGGTTCCTCCCTGTGCGTCCACGATAATCGCGTTAGGCGGAATCTCTCCTCCGATCGTTCGGATATGACGACCTTTCAGAACCAGGATCGTTTCACGGATTACGTTTTCCCCATCGAAAATTTTTGCGTTGATGATGGCGATAGGACGGCCTTCGTCGTAAACCTGTTTCTTTTTACAATCGGCAAAAACTATCAGAATGATCGCCATTGTCAAAGTATGCAGAACGACCTTGGATACGATCCCGGATTTATTTCCAACGCTTTTTTGACTCATCCTCTTCTCCTTTGCGGAAGTGCGCCGCAATACTACGTAAAACATATACTACGTTAAACGTAGTATATGTTTTACGTAGTATATGAAAAACAAATCCGAGGTCAAGCTGCAAAAGGACGTTAAAATCAAAAACTGCGTTGCACGAACCAATAGGCTCCCAACGCGGAAAGCAGGAATAAAAGGAGCAAGGGCGCTAGTTTTGCATATCGCGGATCGATTTTTGGGAACAAGGTTTTTCTCAAACAAAAACCGATCAGCAACGCCGAAAGAACCAGAAGAAGCTGACCGATCTCGACTCCAAGGTTAAAACCGAAAAGCGGCTCGATCAGCCGATCCTTCTCCAATCCGGTTTCCAATAAGAATCCGGCAAATCCGAATCCGTGAATCATTCCAAAAACGACCGTTGCGATTCCGAGATAAAAACCTCTCCTCTTCTTTTGGGTCAGATACGGATTGAGTGAAAGATAAGAAATCGTAAAAATCGACATGCCGAGATACGCGAAAAGAATATGCGTCGCCTGTTTGTTCAAAAGCCAAGCGAGAAAACCGACCGTCGAAGGAAGAAGCGCGACTAAGATCGAAATGGAATTCGACGTTCTGGAACGTACGTATTCCGCGGAGATGATCAAGATGGTGAGTCCGATAAAGGCTTCGATTCCGTTCGTATCCGGTTTGATTTTTCCTAAGACCGCGATCGAAAGAGTAAGACTATGCCCGATTGTAAATCCTGTGACTGAGATCAGAATTTCCCTCCATCTCGTTGCGCTTAACAATAATGCTAAGAGAAATGCGATATGATCGATTCCCGTTCCGATATGTTCGATCCCGGCGACAACGAACGAGAAAAATCCCGAGCCGGAACGGGAAGTCGTTTCCGATTCTTGTCGAAAATCCCATTCTACGCTTTTGGATTGAAATAATTTTTCCGCGAGATTCTCCCCTTCAAAACTCAATCTCGCGTAGTGAAGATGCGAGGGAGAATATTCGAATAAACCGGTGTAAACCATTCTACTCGGAGAAGAATTGCGACAATCAAAACGGATCTCCAATCGGACAAAGGAAGAATTGGATCGCAACTTCCGAGGCGGAGAAGAGAGTTCGCACTGCGTTTGATCGGTATAAAACTCGATATGGTTTCGAACGTATTTCGCAAAACGATCCGCCAAAGATTCGGATTCTTTTTTGTTAAAAGGAATTCGTGTCGCTTCCTGAGTCGGCAAGGTGATGACGCCCGTGATCGAACCGGAATTCACTTTCCAAACGGAAAAAGATTCGCTTCGATTGTGAGAATTAACTTCCGTGAAAGCGACAAAGAAAAAGAGAACACAGATCCAAACCTTCATCGAAGACCTTTCAATCCTTGAGATCGCCGATCGTAACTTTCGACTTGGATCGCAACCAATCCAAATATTCTCTCAAAGCCTCGTTTCCTTTTTCTTGAATATAAGAAGTTTCTACTTCGTTTTTGATCGCGGAAAACGCGGGAACGAACCCCGGTTCTATGGCGAGAATCTTAAGAACCAAATATCTTCCGCCGGATAAGATCGGCTCGGAAACTTCGCCCGCTTTCAATCGAATTAAGACCTCCACGCCGTCCGATCCCAAGTAGTCCAAGAGTTTTCGCAAAGGCAAAAAATCGCCTGGAACATCGGCAACCCTGGAAGCGGAGGAAACCGATCCGCCGTCCCGTATCGCCTTCGACAATTGTTTCGCGGCGTCTTCGTTCGATTCCGCATAAACAAGAATCTTATATCTCGAAGAGTTTAAGAACTTATCCTGATTGGAAAGAAAGTAGATTCTAAGTTCCAGCTCGTTCGGTTTTTTGGAAACCTGTTCGGAAAGAATCGATTGAATCACCGTACTCACGATCTTGGATCGTATGGAACGGTCTTCGTTGGCATAACCGAGTTCGAGGCCTCTCTGTACGAGAAGTTCCTCGTCGATCAAACGGTTCAACACCCTCTTTTTTACTTCTTCGTCGATCGGACTTTTTGTATCCGACGCATAACCGGATAAGGCGCGATAATATTCATCTTTTTGAATTTGATTTCCGTTGACTTCCGCGATCGCGTCCGACAATAAAATTTCCCTTTCCGGATAAATCAAACCGATCGCGGCCAGAACGAATCCTAAAACCGCGCCCGCGCCTAAAAAATATTCGGGCTTCCCTTCTTTCCACTTTTCAAAAAACATTTATTTTGAATCGGGATGAACGAGATAAATCGGAGAAGACCAAGCTCTCTCTTCCACGTTGGCGAGACAATCGTCCTTAGGATCCGTGCGATAATCTCCGTGACAAGGTTTAACTTTGACACAACGACCTTGTTCGTCGTATTCGCATCGAAGCTGGCCTCCGTTGACCGCCGGAGAAGGTTCTTCGATCGCCCTCGCGTAGTAGACTGCGTTTCTTCCCGATGACGCATAACTTGTATCTTGGAATTGAATCTCACATCCCGCTGGATCGGGTTTACACTGAAACGTTTTCCAAGGATCTTGGATCAGTTTTGAAACCGATTCTCCCGGAGTCACTTGCGGAAGAATTCGAATAACTTCGATTCTCGTGATGAGTTTTCTCTCCGAAGAAGGATGATAACATTCGCCCCTGCAAAGTCTTTGCAGACGTTCCTTTCCGATTCCGGCGATGCTACTATCGGGACATCCGCTCTTTTGACGAAACGCGCCGATCGCCTTCACTCGAAACAACGGATTTTTAGAAAGAGAAACTTCCGAACCCATCGGAGCGGAAACGGGTTTTTCATTTTCAACGGATGCGTTTTTCAAATCGAACCAAAGAAGAATTCGATCTCCCGAAGTCGCATACACTTCTCTTTGATTCAAGGAATTCCAAATCGCATCCCGATCGCGTCCTTTAGAATGCACCGCAACCAATCCCGCGGTTAGAAAGAATGAGGCTTGTCTTTCCGTTTCCACAACGTCAAAACCGGCAAGACCGCGAGGATTGATCGGAACGGAATAAGAAGTCGGTTTCTTTCGGTTTCTTGCAGGTTCCATAATTCCGAACGCATTCGGTTTTTCGGGACCTGCGGCTTCGGTAAAACCTTTCCGCCAGATTTCCTTATAACCGTTTCCTGCTCTCGCAGTATGGGAATCGCTCGAACCGATAAACCCGAACCGAAAGTTGCGCGGATGATTGGGATCATCAAAATTAGTAATTGCTAATGCATATTGAACCGAGTTTCCGGGTCTGTAATTGAACGCAGGTAAAAAACAATCGGGGCACTGACCCGCATTTCCCCAATCCTCCGGAGTAGCTCCCGGAACGGTTAAGAATCCGGACACGCCCGCAAACGCATGGTTCGCTCTAGCGTCTAACGCTCTTTTTTCGCATTCGGTGATCGATTCTCCGTCTCGGAGACATCTTCCGCGGATGATTTCCCCCGCTCTCCAACAAGAAGGCTCGAAACCGAAAGCGGGTTCGTTGCAAACGGGTTTTCCATCCCGATCAAAACCGACTTCCTGCCAAGGCCTGTATTCTTCCGCATTGCCGTGACCTGAATAGATTTCGACTAATCGTTGTTTGGTTTCGTCGTGGTCCTTTCCCTTCAGCTGTTTGTCGTATGTGATCCCGGGCGGAGTATAAAAACCCCAAGTAGTTCCGTGAGGAATCACCAATGAGGGAATATTCCATTCTTTTAATTTTTGAAAAAGTTCGGAAGGAGTGGAAGCCCATTCCGTACAATCTTTCGGAAGATCTTTTACCGGAACGCCGGACGGACAACGTGGAATCGATAGACGCTCCGAGATAAAATCCGAAAAATCGGAATACGCCTTTCTGTTTCCGCCGGGAGCGACGATCCTAAGAATCGTTCTTTGAATCAAACCGGGACCGGCAAACGCGTCCGCAGTGGGTCCGGCGGCGCCGATCGGCCGCGATGGAACCTTGTCTTCTTCCGTATCTCTGAAGATGACGTTTCTATGTCCGTAATGATTTTGAACGTTGGTCCCGATCTGAGTCCATTCCCAACCGAGAAAGGCTACCAGATCCGGATTCTTAGGATCGCCTGCGCTCGCGTTGCATTGACGGATCGCGTCCTTCTCTTCTTGCCACTGTGCGGGAGTCATTCCTTCCGCGTGATCGTTGATGGACCAAAAATCCAAAGAAGAACAATATCTTGCAAAGTCACAGGCGTCCTTCGGTGGATGAGCGCCTTCTCCGTTCAACATCGGAAGGCTGATCGCAAACGCGTCCGGGGAGAATGTGGTATGAACGTGCAAATCTCCGAAAAGAATCTGTTTTTCTTCGGAAGACTTTTCTTGGATCTCAAACTTCGGGGAAGAATCGGTCGCCGAAGTCAAAAAAGGAAAAGGGGACGAAATCCAATCTCCGTTTGCGGACGCAAAAGCGAACGTGATCAGGGCAAGCACAACTAACGCGGAAATTTTTTTCCTCATTTCCTACCTTCCTTTCTCCTTTTTACGAACTTTGAAAACCGAGTTTGGGATTCTTTTCGCGAAACGTTTAGAAACAAGCTAAAACGTTAGTTATAAAATGCAATATATTTTCAATATAACGGAACATTTTATAACTAAAACAGAAAATTAAATTGATAAGCGAAGTGCGGCGTTCGTTTCTTGAGACAGTTATTTACTATAATGAATAACGTGTTTTCTCCGTTCCCCGTCAAATTCGCCTAAGTTGCAAATAGAACGGGACCGGGTTTTACAAAAAGGAGAGTCATGCAGACCCTATTGAAACAAGGTTCCAAAAGAACGTTAGTTGTCTTACTCATTTTAACCTTATGGATACAATCCTCCAACCTCTGGGCAATCGCAAGCAACGGAAGAAACGCGATCAACGCAAGATACGAAGGTCTTGCGGGTGTGAATTTCGCCTTGGGAGGATCTCCGATCGATGTCGCATTAAATCCGGCCAATCTTTCTCTGATCAAAGGGAAGAAGATCGAGTTCGGTTTGGGAGCGACTTATGCGCAGGTAAAATTTCAGGATCAGTTCATAGACAAGGATCCGAATCTCGATTACACGAATTCTAAAACGAGAAGTTCCGGCGGACCGGCTCCTTATCTCGCTTTAAAACTTCCCGTTACGGAAAACCTCGACTACGGATTTGCGGCGTATGTTTACGGAGGAGTCAACGGAGCGACCGAAAAGATCAATCGAAACACTCCGACCGGAGAATCGGTCAATCAATGGGCGGGCGTGGATTTACCGGGCCCCTTGGGAACGAGTTCTCGCATCCAAGAAACCACTCTCAACCGAGGCCTGTTTTTGAAAGCGGTCAACGGTTTATCGTATCGCATCGGAAAACTTTCTCTGGGAGCCACGCTTGAAATTAACTACGCATCCCAATTCAGAAGCATCCATTACTACGACGCATCCGGAACCGTAGAGTTGCCCGGCCAAGGTTTTCGTTACGACAGCAGACAAAACGCACTCGCACTCAGCGGAATCTTCGGATCCAATTATACGATCGCCGATTGGTTGAGAATCGCATACGTTTATCAAACCAGAACGACCTTCCCTTTCGACGGATCTTATTCGGTGGGTGTGAACAATCCCCGTTACTATAAAACGACGGGCGCATCGTATCAGTTCAATCTTCCCGAAAAACACGGCCTCGGATTTGCGATCGGTCCCGAGAATTTCAAAGTGGGAATCGACTTCGTTTATTCCAACTATGGATCATATCTGAAGAACGTTCATCAAAACTTGGAAGACCCTTGGTATCCGAGTCCGCAAGGACAAACTGCAAACGTAACCGGACATTTGAATTATAGAAATCAATGGGGCGCTTTGATCGGATTGGAACACAAGCTGAATCCGGAATGGACGTATCGTCTCGGATACAGTTATAATTCTCCCGTAGTTTCCAGCAACGGTTTGAACGGAGCGCAAGGAATCGTTCTTACCTTACAACAGGTGATCGCCGCGGGATTCAGTTACGCAAGCGGTCCTTGGAGTTTCGATTTCGGTGCGAGTTATTTTCTTCCCGGGAAACAGATCGAAGGCGGAAAGGGAACGGACTGGGCTCTCACTCATATCGTGAACGGACCGAACAACAGAAATCTTATCGGTTATTCTTACAACACGCAGGCGCTCAATTCCATCGGAATCAATATCGGCGCGACGCGTTCCTTTGAATGAGGGAGAATGGTATGAAGAAGATTCTTCTTTTATTCTTCTTAACGGTTCCCGCTTTCGAACTCTTTTCGTTTCAAGTTTTGGTAACGAAAAATCGGGAGCCGATCCGAGGCGCTATCGAATCGGAAAACGCGGATCAGGTGGTGTTTCAATCCTTGGACGGAAACAGAAGAATTTTTTCCAGAAAGGAAATTTCATTTCTGATCTACAAAGACGTATCCGAGGATGAATACAATAAAATCTTAGAAGGCCTTGCGATTCGGAATCCGCAAGAAAAAGATATTTCCAGAACGATCGAAGAACGTTCCCGATGGGACGTCGTTTGGAGAAGCGCGGTCGTACCGGGTTGGGGTTTGTATCACGCCGGTGAAAAGAGAAAGGCGGCTTTCGCGTTAGGCACCTTTGCCCTTTTTATCGGACTCGAGATACAAGGCCATAAAGACCTGGAATCCAGAAAGGAAAAATACGATCGATCCGGCGATCTTTTAAACGCATATCTTCTTTCCACGCGAAACGCCGATCCTTTCGTTCTTGTCAGTCTCCAGGCGCAAAAAGAAATTCAAAGACTTCATTATGAAAACGCGGAATACAAGGCCAATATCAAGTCCGCTCTTTTGGCGATCAAGTATCTCGTTCAATTGGGCTTCGCCTATTACTACGGAACAAAATGGGAAAAAGGCGAGATCGGTTCCGGATGGAAGTTCGATATCGGTCGAGATACCGCCGGAATTCCGCAGTTGGACAACGGGGCGCTCTTGGGCGTCTCCCAAAAATACAATCTATCGTATTCGTTGAAATTCTGATAGAAACCGAAGGAAAAACAAATGAAATACATTCCATTTTTTAAATATTCTTTTTTATTCTGGATTCTGATTCTGAATTTCGGATGTAAAACGAACCCACACAAAGAAACGCACGAACATTCACCTCTGAAACTGGAGGAGTTCACGAAGGAATTTGAAAAGAAAATCTACGAGGTTACGCCCGGAGTTTACTCCGCGGTCGGCTTCGGAATCGCGAACTCGATCCTGATCGTAGGCAAGGACGGTCTCATCATCGTGGACACGATGGACGATCTTAAATCCGGCGAAGAAGTTTTTAAGGAATTCCGCAAGATTTCCAAACTCCCCGTCGCGGCGATCATCTATACGCACAGCCATCCCGACCATATCTTCGGATCAGCGTCTTTTTTAGACGGCGGTAAGCCGGACGTTTACGCACACGAAAATTTACAACCTACCGTAGAACGTCTTGCTAGTGAAACCACTCCGATCATCAGCACTAGAAGCGCTCGTATGTTCGGTAATTTTTTAAAGGGAAACGATTTTGTAAACGTGGGAATCGGTCCTTATCAAGGGTACAACAGCGAGACTCGTTTGGACTACGTTCCCCCCACCCGCGTCTTTCGTGACAAACTTTCCGTAAAGATCGCCGGAGTTTCTTTGGAATTGATTCACGCTCCCGGAGAGACGGACGATCAGATCTATGTTTGGCTCCCCGAAAAAAAAGTGATCTTTACCGGAGATAATTTTTACAAAGCGTTCCCGAACCTTTATACGATTCGCGGAACCTGGTTTCGAAGTTTAAAGAATTGGTATAAGTCCTTGGACATCGTTCGAGAAATAGAACCCGAACATTTGGTTCCGAGTCACGGCCGTCCCCTTTCCGGTTCGAAAGAAATTTACAACGTGATCACCGATTACAGAGACGCGATTCAATTTGTGCACGATCAATCTCTCAGAGGAATCAATCGAGGCCTTCACCCGGACGATTTGGTCGAATCCGTTCGGCTTCCTTCTCATTTGACGAACTCGCCCTATCTCAAAGAAGTATACGGAAAGGTTTCTTGGTCCGTCCGTTCTTTGTTCAACGGCAATCTCGGCTGGTTTAGCGGAGATCCATCCGATTTACATCCTCTTTCCAAGGATAAAACCTCGGAATTGATATCGGAAATAGCCGGAGGGAAGGAAAAACTCTTAAACATTACGAAATTAAAATTTTCTAATGGAGACTTTCAAAGCGCCCTTCAACTCACCGGGCACATTCTCAGAATCGATCCGAGCGATCGAGAAGCGAAAAAAATACGCATTCAATCTTTGGAAGCCCTCGGAAGAAAAGAAGAGAACGCAAACGCAAGAAATTATTATCTGACGGAAGCCCTGGAACTGAAGGAGAATTTCGTGGCCAAACTTCAGGTGAAACCGAGTAAACAATTACTAAGCAAGTATCCGGTTTCCGTAATTCTCTCCAGTCTTGTCACGAATTTGGATCCTATCCAAAGCGCGGACGTGGATCAAAAGGTCGGCTTTCGTTTCAAAGACACCGGAGAAGAATTTACGATCCACGTTCGAAAAGGTGTGGCGGAACTGAAATCCAAACTTTCCAAAGACGCGGACATCGTCGTCGAGTTGGATTCTCAAGAATGGAAGGAAACACTTTCTAAGATTCGAAATCCGTTGACGACCATTCCCGGATTCAAATATACCAAGGGAAACTTTCTGGCCTTCTCGCAATTTTTGAGTCGTTTTTCCCCGCTTACTCCGAAACTCGCTTTTGAGAAACCGTAACGCAATTACGGATTGTATTTGCCGTCGACGAAAACGCCTTGTATAATTCCCCGAGGTTGAGAAAATACATACAGGCACTCTCAATGGAAATAAATTCTTCCCCGATCGATCGCCCAGAGATGATATGTATTTGGGGAAGTCGTTGTTTGTTCGCGGGTCTTTTACCGGACCTAACCTTGCGTCGCCGAGCCGCCGCGACGGTTTGTATCAGTTTAGACGGAGAATTTCAAGTTTCCTTGAATAACGAGGATTGGATTCCGTTTCGCACCGCATTGATTCCGCCGATGGTCGATCATTCGATTCGATTTTCAGGCGCGTATTGTGTTCTTCTTTTTATGGACTTAAGCAGTCCCAATTACGAATTTCTAAGAGCATCCAACTCGGAAAAAGAAAACGAGAATATCTTTATTTCTTTGAACGAAGAGGAACAACTTTTGGAAAAGGTGGAACAAATTCTTTCCGCTGATTCGAACGATCGGCTCGTGGAATTGCTCAATCAGATGCCGCCCTTATCCGGAAACGAATCGAGAACCATCGACAATCGGATTCAGAAGATCGTTGAATTGATTACGACGATGCCGCAAGAAGATCATTCCGCAAAAGATCTCGCGGAATTAGCGGGAATGTCCGTTTCCAACTTGGAACATCAGTTTAAAAAAGAAGTCGGAATTCCGTTTCATTCGTTTCGAACTTGGTTCAGACTTAAGTTGACCGTTTATTCGTTGTTACACGGCATGACTCATACGGATGCGGCGCATCGGGCCGGTTTTTTCGATTCCGCGCATTTTACGAGAACCTTCCGTTCCACGTTCGGATTGCCTCCTTCCGAAATTTTCAGAAGCACAAGACAGTTAAAATCCTATATAGAAGTTCCCGCGAGTTACGCCGAATCTTGGTGATCGGTCTTCTTGGAAGAATTGAATCGATTCTTACGATGCGACGGCTTACTTCCCTCTCGACTATTCGTAACTTAAGTATGTGGTCATCATACCCTTGCCTTTCACATCCACGCTTCGACTCGTTTCAATCCAAGATTTATCCTTCAATAAATTGTAAGTAGACTCCGAAATTTGAATTCTACCCGATACGCCGTGCGATTCCAATCGACTCGCGGTGTTTACGGCGTCGCCCCAAAGATCGTATGCGAATTTTTTTCGACCGATCACACCGGCAACGACCGGGCCCGAATGGATTCCGATCCGCATCTTTAAGACGTTGCCTGATGGATCCCGTAAAGTTTTTATAAATCGTTGCATCTCGATCGCCATGTGCATAGCGTCTTCGGCGTGATTTTCGTTCCAAATCGGAATCCCCGCGGCGACCATGTATGCGTCTCCGATCGTTTTTATTTTTTCCATTCCGTATCCTTCGGCGAGAATATCGAAGTATGAAAACACATCGTTGAGAAGATGAACCAAGGCTTCCGGAGAAACCTTTTGAGACATCACCGTAAAATTCTCTATGTCTGCGAACAAAATCGAAACCATCGGATAACCGTCCGCAATGGTCGCCGAACTTCGTTTTAATCTTTCCGCGATGGGCGCGGGCAGAATGTTCAGCAGAAGTTTTTCGGCGCGATCGTGTTCTTGTTTGTTCTTGGAGATGAAATAATACAAACTGAAGAAAGTCAGCGTTCCGGCGCCCGTGATGTTCACGACAAAGAATAAAATTCTTAGCTTAGGATCCACGTTTACCGTCGTCAACGGAGGATACATTTCGGCGAATCCGGTTAGAATCAAAACGATCAGAAACAATCCGAACCAAATCAAACCGTGGCGAATCGGACCGAAGGAAAGAGCGCCTAACGGACATAGAATCGCCCAGATGATGACCGCACCCGAGTTTTCAAAGCCGCCCAAGCTCAACTGTAAGAATACGGGAAGAATGAGAATGAAAAGAAATTGCAGAAACCGAAACGCCAAGTATTTACCTGTGAAATAGACAAAGAGCAAACTCAGTAAACTGAGAATCGCGTAACCGCCCGGGATCAAAGCCGCTTGCGGAAAACCTAATATAAAATAAAGCAGACTCCAAAGAACGCCCACGACCGTAAAGGCCTTTGAAAATAGAATCAATCCGTTTCTGTGAAGATTCTCCCGTTCCGAAATTTGTATCGTTGGCGACATTGGTTCCTCGATGGAAGAATGAAAAAAGTTATTTATCATCGGTCCTTTCGTATCATAACCTATAGAAAGAATCCTTCGCTTGTATAATTCTGCAACGGATCTCGAAAAAAATTCTCCCCCGCTTTTGAACTTTTTCAAACCTCTGCAGTTTTATACAAGGCGCGTCGTCTTCGAAACGTTATACTCCAACCCGTGTTCGTTTCGATCGAAAGCGGACTTCAACAAAAAGGAAATCATGAAGGACATTATTTTTTACCAGCTCTTCGAAGTTCAATCTTCCACATATACGTATTTAATCGCCGATCCTGAAACGAAAAAAGCGGCGATCATCGATCCCGTTTGGGAAACGGTCGATCGGGATTTAAAGCTGATTCGAGAACTCGATCTGCATCTGAGTTATATCTTGGAAACGCATATCCACGCGGATCATATCAGCGGAGCCGACGAGATTCGCGAGAATACGATGGCCGAAACTGCGATCAGCTCTTCGGCCGGAATCGATTGCGCTGATATACAACTCGAAGACGGTCACGAACTTTTTCTCGGAAACAAAACGATCACAGCGATCGCGACTCCCGGACATACGAATTCCTGTATGAGTTTTCTTTTTGAAGGAATGGTCTTTACGGGAGATTCTCTTTTGATCGGAGGAACGGGTAGAACCGATTTTCAGTGGGGGTCCGCCTCGAAGTTATATGATAGCATAACGCAGAAATTATTCTCCCTTCCCGAAGATACTCTGGTTTATCCGAGTCACGATTATCACGGCTTAACTTCCACAACGATCGGATTGGAAAAAAGATTCAATCCGAGGATCGGAGGCGATCGCTCCAAAGAAGATTTCAGAAAGATCATGACCGAACTTCAACTCGAGACTCCGAAAAAAATGCATATTGCGGTTCCGATCAACTTAGGATGCGGCAAACTCGAAGCCGTAAAGGTAATGAATCCGAACGCAATCTCCGGAATCCCTTCCGTTTCCAACGAAGACGTATTCGAAAAGATCGGAAAGGTAAGAATCATAGACGTTCGTTATCCGGGAGAATTCTACGGAGCCTTGGGACATATCAACACGGCCCAACTCATAACGTTAGGCGATGATTTAACGAAATTTTTAGAGAACGGTGATCGTTCGGAAGAAATCGTATTCGTATGTCGCAGCGGAAAACGTTCCCGCAAAGCGACGGAAGAAAGCATTCGTTTAGGTTATAAATTCACGGCAAGTATGGCAGGCGGCATGTTGAATTGGAACGAGAGATCACTGCCTAAGGAGTAGGAAACATGACGACAGAATGGGTGATGGGAATCATCGGAGGAACGTTAATCGGCATTGCGGTATCGTTGATGCTTTTGTGGAACGGAAGAGTGACCGGAGTGAGCGGCATCGTATACGGCGTATTGATTCCGCAAAAAGGCGACACGGAATGGAGATGGTATTTTATCGTCGGTTTGTTACTCGGCGGGCTTTCCTTGAAAGCGGCCGCTCCCGATCTTTTAACGGTCGAGTTACAAACAAACACGTGGATCGGCGCGTTAGCCGGAATACTCGTCGGCTTCGGCGCGATGTTGGGAGGCGGTTGCACCAGCGGACACGGAGTTTGCGGAGTCAGCAGATTCTCCGTTCGATCCATCGTAGCCACGATCGTTTTTATGAGCACGGGTATGATGGCCGTGTTGTTTCTTCGGAAAATCGGGTTACTGATATGAAGTATAACTTCGGCGCTTTGATCGTCGGTTTATTGTTCGCGATCGGATTGGGCATTTCGGGAATTTTACAACCTTCTAATATAGTCGGCTTTCTGGACGTTTTCGGAAATTGGAACCCTACCCTTCTCTTTACGATGGCGGGCGCGGTCGGCGTACATTTCGTCACGTATAAATTAATCCGAAAAAGAAAAACTCCCATGTTTACCAAGGAATGGTTTATTCCCACCCGAAAGGAAATCACTCCGGCCTTGGTCGTCGGTAGCGTCATTTTCGGAATCGGCTGGGGATTGGGCGGTTATTGTCCTACCGTTTCGATCACTTCCCTTGCGAGTTTTGAAGCGAGACCGCTCATCGTTTTCGCGAGCATCATTTTGGGAATGTTGCTCTTTCGATTCATCGATCAAAAGATGAATCTTAAAAACAAATTAGAATAATTTGAAACTCTAATGCTCATACTCGGATACGTTGCATCCTTCGTTATGGGAACTTCTCTCGGACTCATCGGCGCCGGTGGGTCCATTCTCATGGTTCCCATTCTTTTTTATTTCTTCGGGCAGGATGCGACACAATCCACGACAAATTCTCTTTTTATCGTAGGTGTGACCGCATCTTTCGGAGCGTTTATGAAGGCAAAAAGCGGAAATCTCAATTTGAAGCTGGCGACTCTTTTTGTGATTCCGAGTTTCGTGGGAATTTATATCGCAAGACGTTTGATTCTCCCTTACCTTCCGGATAGTATCGTCTCCGTTTTCGGCTTCAACTTGACGAAATCTTTTTTGATGATGATCGTTTTCGCGATCACGATGATCTTCAGTTCTTGGGCCATGATTCGTTCGGGAGAATCTTCCGGGGAAGAATCGCCGGAGTTCCGTTTCACTTCGCTTAACGTTTTTTCGATCATACGCAAAGGTCTGATCGTCGGAACGATCACCGGGTTTATCGGAGCGGGAGGCGGATTTCTCATCGTCCCCGCTCTTGTGCTTTTGCTCAAGTTTCCTCTTAAGGTTGCGATCGGAACCTCGTCCGCGATCATCGCGATAAATTCCCTATTCGGTTTTACGATCAGCTTTACTTCGATGCAAATCAAAGATTGTCCCTTACTATTGACCGTTTGTTTCCTCGGGATCGCGGGATTGTTCTTCGGACAGATTCTTTCCCGAAAAATCAAAGCGCGATCTTTAAAACAATGTTTCGGTTACTTTGCGCTTTTGATCGCGGCTTGGATCGTATGGGATCAAAGCTTCCGTTTATAAAAGATATTAATGCGACATCCCTTCGAACTTTTCTCCCAATAACGAGGCGACGGTTCCCGCACCGGCCATCCCTCCGGATGCGGCGGCCAATAAAACGGAATGACCCATACTCACGCTGTCGCCGCAAGCGAAGACCCCGTCCACCGTCGTGGCTCCTCTTTCGTTCACCTTGTAAAGTCCGAACTGAGTTTTTTCGCACCCGAGTTCCTCTCCGATCGTCGACTTGAGTTTAAACGGAAGAATCGGTTGAAAGAATGCGGCGTCCCTTTCGATGATCGTATCGTTTGCAAGAGTGATCGCATTGAGTCGTTCTCCTTCGTGCAAAAAACCAGTGATTTGTTCTTCGATCAATCGAACATTATTTCTTTTTAATAGACTTTTTTGTTCCTCGCTGAAGATCGCTTTCCCGTTCGTAAGAAGAATCAAATCGGAAGCAAGATCGTTTACCAAAGACAACATATGGAACGTCATTTCGCTGTTGGAAATCAATGCGATACGAGAACCGCGAATTTCGAATCCGTGACAGTAAGGACAATGAAAGATCGATTTCCCCCACAATTCTCGAAAACCGGGAACCGGCAAGGGACGATCCTCCACTCCATAGGCGAGAATGATTTTTCGAAAAGAAGCCGTATCACCCGAAGAGAACTTCGCATTAAAACCGAAGACCGATTTTTCAACGGATACGACCGATCCCTCAAAGAAAGAAATCGTTTTGTATTTTTCCAGATCTTTCCGAACCAACCTTCTCCATTCGGCGGGATGAATCCCGTCTCTCGTTGGAAAATTATTCAGGTGAGAAGAAGGCGCGTTTCTCGGACGATTGTCGTCGCAGATCAAAGCGGTCCTACTCATACGTCCCAATGCGAGCGCCGCGCTAAGCCCCGCAGGTCCGCCTCCGACGATCAAAACTTCCGAACCCAATTTCATAACCTCATCTCCTGAAAAGAAGCGCAATCGCGTCCTCTCCGACAATTCTGATTTAAAAGTTGAAGTACGTTTGCGGCTGTAAAGAAGAATACGAAATAGATTCAATTTTCTTGATATTGATACTTATTTGATTGTAATATTGATACCTTTATAGTATCAATGTAATATGGACTTATCGAAACTAAAATCTTTTATCGTATTGGCGGAAGAATTAAACTTCAGAAAAAGCGCGGAAATTTTGGGAATTTCACAACCTCCTTTGACGCGATTGATCTCTTCCCTAGAAGAGGAGCTTTCCACAAAACTATTCGAACGAACTACGAGACAGGTTCAACTTACCGGAGCGGGGATTTTTCTTTTGAAAGAAGGCAAGGAAATCATCGCCCGAGCCGAAAATCTCGAACGGGAAGTCCGTTCCATCGGCAAACTCAAGGCTGGAAAGTTAAACATCGGTTTTTCGACGACTTCCTTTCTCGCAAATCTTCCTCAAATCATCGACGAATTTCAAAATCGTTTTCCGAAATTAAAATTTCAACTGCATCAGGAAACGAGAATTAGAATTCCAAAAGGATTACGATCGGGACACTTCGACGTTTGTTTTATGGAAGGAACCGTTTCGGAAGAAGACTTGGAAAGTCGTTCCGTTCACGACGAAGGACTCGGAGTTTTAGTTCCCAAAAAACATCCTCTCGCAAAACGAAAGGAAATCGAACTTCGAGAACTGAAGGACGAAACGATCATATTACATCCGAAAAAGGAAGCCGGAAAATTTTATGACACGATCTCCCAACTTTTTAAACAAAGCGGAATCAAGCCGAAACTATACGTGAAAAACGATCGGGAAAGTTGTCCCATCTTAGTCGCGACCGGCAAAGGGGTTTCTCTTACGGTATTGGGGGCTCAAAACATCGCTCCTTCCGAAACTCAATTCGTTCCGATCAAAAAATTATTTCTTCCCGTCTCGGTTTTTTGGGCGCCCGAAAACAAGAACCCTTTGTTGAAAACATTTTTGAGTTTTGTGATCGAAAGCGATTCTTTTAAGAATAAGAAGGCGGAATGTCTTATGGATGTGATGCGGCTTTAAGATATTTCGATTCGAAAAAAGTTCAGCTTTGCTTGCGAATCAAAGAATTCTCATCCGTATGAGAAAACACTTTTCCGTAAATCTGGATCTTTAATTCCTGAGAATAAAAAAGATGATCTCCTCGAATGACAAGAATATTCTTAAATTCTAATGCTTTTGCGTTTGCGGTCATAAACGGAGGTTGAATGATTCCCCAATCCGCGCTCCCTTCCTTTGCATTGACTTCCAGATGAATCGGATCGCCCGCCTCCGCGTATATTCCGCCCGCTACGACCGATGTTCCTCGAGGAATGGTAAACGCGTGAAAGACGATTCCCGTTTCGGCTTCCCACATCCAATATCCGGTTTGATCGTGGATCACCTGATCGCTGGACTTATCGCTTACCAACTGGCGATAATAAAGTCCCGTTAAAATCTGTGATTGCGCGTTTGTGGTAGAGCCGATCGGTTCGTAAGTAACGGTTTCATAATATCGTTTTACATCCTTTCCGATTTTTTCCGGCGATATATCAAGTCCCTTATCCCCTTCCCAACGTCCGATGAGATGAACCAGCGGCCCGTACGTTTCGTTTCCTTCGATCATTGCTTCCTGCTTTCTTTTATCGTAGGTTAGACGATTCCTAAAGACTCGATCGCAACGTTTTGCTCATTCTACGGTGACGTTATCGGATTTTTTACAATATAGATTGCCTCATCTAAAGAAACAAAATTCTTATATTTCTTTCTTGCTCAACAGTTCATATCGTCTTTGAAACTCTTCGTTGGGAATCCGTTCCTCACCCTTACGTCGAAGTTCGGGCAAGAGTCCGTTGACAAAATACATTTCAATCTCCCCTTTGTGTTTCGCTGGCACGGCGCCGCGATATTCGCAGTTGAAAAAATCCTTTACTAGTTCGTATGCGGCTCTGGAAATATTAATGCGACCCGGAATACCGGACGACTCGCAGCGACTTGCGATATTGACAGTATCGCTCCACACGTCGTATGCGAACTTCTTCTCGCCGATAACACCCGCTACCAAATCGCCGGAATGAATTCCAAGACGAAGTTCCCAATAAGGAAGACCTTGATTCGCTTTGATTTCCTTCATTTGATTCATAAAGGCTTGAATTTCCAAAGCGGCCATCACGCAGTCGACCGCGTGTGTTCCGCTTGATTCCGGAATGCCGCCTGCGAACATATAACTGTCTCCGATCGTCTTGAGTTTCTCAAGATTGTGTCTTTCCATTACGCTATCAAAATAAGAGAAACAACGATCGAGTTCAGCGACAAGTTCCGTTGGCGACAACGTTTCCGCAATTTGTGTGAAACCTTTGAAATCCGTAAAACATACCGTTGCGCTGCGATGCAAACGCGGTTCGGAAACTCCCTTCTCCTTTAACTCCTGAGCGATTTCTTCCGGTAATATGTTAAGAAGCAACTGCTCCGACTTTTCATGTTCCGCTTGGATCTTGGCTTCCGCTTCGTCACTACCTCGAATGAAAAGATACGCAAGCAAAAGAAGAAACAACTGACTGCCGATCACATCCATAAGAACTTCATCGGCTCGGAGAGTTCCGGGCGCGGGCTCCGCTCCATACAAGGCCTGTCCTCCCAAAATTTTGAAATAGGTCTCGCGTGCGATAAACAGACAAAACGGAATCAAAGCGAGGACGATCCTAGTTACTTTATGTTTGCGAACCACGAGGAGCAAAGGAAGAAGCATTGCTACCGATAGATATAAATGCGCCTGTTGACCGGGAAAAGTGAAGATGATGATCACATCCATCACCCACAATGTGAAACACAAAAAAACCTGAGCCGCTAGTATGTATCCCCTTCTCAATAGAACCCAACTAACGGCGATTGTCGTTAAGAATATAACGGTAAAGACGTTCAAGAATAGAATCAAATCGGAAGGAACGGGTTGCACCCAGGCCATAAGGATCAGCATCGCAAGAATGAAGAGAGTGTTGCCGGTGAGACGAAAGGAACGTCGTTCTTCTTCGGGGAGATCGGCCAATAAGTGACGCCCGAGTATCCAGTGGAAAGCGGATCGGATCCTGGTTATCATAGACGCAACCTCCTGACGGTGCAAAGAATCAGAACTAAAAGACGGGAGAATCTCTCCGATGTAAAGTCGGTTTCCGGTTAGAAATAAATTCCCGAGAAAGAGTATTATATGAAGAGGAAAGAATTGATTTGCAAACAACGGATTTCGTTGTAACCGAAAATGTTAAGCGACAACTGTTACCATAAAATTATCGGATTCTTTAATCCCGGCGGCGCTTCTCACTTTTTATCCGACTTCATTCCGGTATAAAGATAATGGATCAATTCTTTCGTGATCCGTCTCGCTTCCTTCAAATCCACGGAACGAAACATCACCTGCTTCCCCGCTAAAAGAACGGCGATGCCGTGCACCATGGTCCAAGCGGAAGTCGCGGAACTCACCGCGTCCTCGGTCTCAATGACGCCCGCCCTTTGACAATCGCGAATGATCTCGACGATGATTTTAAAAGAATCGTCTTCGGTCTTAACCAAGGACTTGTATTTGGAATGGCTTTCGATCTGATTCCCATACATGATGCGGAAAAGATCCGGAAACTCCAAAGCGAACTCCACGTAACAAACGCCGGATTCTCGAAACAGAAGAAGAGGTTTTTTTCTGTACTTCGACTGAAGTTTTTTTTGCCGTTCGGAAAGCATTCGAAAACCCTCTTCCGCGATGTCCGCGTATAAGGATTCCAAATCCTCATAGTGGCGATAAGGAGCGGATTGACTGACCCCCGCGTACGAAGCGGCTTTTCGAAGACTCAACGCCTTATAACCCTCTTCCTTTAAAATGCGCAGGGAGGCTTCCAATAAGGCTTTTTTTAAGTCGCCGTGATGATACGAATTTTTATCCGAAGAATTTTTCATGTTGACGATTATTACATTCTTGATTCTAGTCGAACTAACTAATGTAATAGCTGTTCACATTGAATAGATTCGGGAGGATTTTGTCAATGAATATCGATCAAATAGGAAACGAGTTTGATATAATATTTGTGGGTTCGGGGATGGGAAGTCTCTGCGCCGCGAGCCTTTTGGCCCAATCATACGGAAAAAAAATTCTTATACTGGAAAAACATTTCCAACCCGGCGGCTTTACGCACGAGTTCCAAAGAAAACAAGGCAAGTATCATTGGGATGTGGGAATTCATTATGTCGGAGATATGCAGGAAGAAGGTCTTTGCAGAAAAATCTCCGATAAGATCACTCGAAAAAAAGTTCAATGGAAACGGATCGCGGAACCGTTCGAAAGATTGATCTTTCCTTCCGTTTCCTTCGACATCTACGGCGAGCCGGAAAAGTTCAAAGCGGATCTCGGAAATAAATTTCCGGAGGAAACGGAAGCGATCGAACGTTATTTCAAAGACATCAAAAAAACTTCGAACCTGTTCGGCAAATCGATCATGATGCGTTTGGCTCCCCCGCCTTTGGATTCCTTATCCGGACTTTTGGGAGAATCCAAAATCTTCACGCTCAAAGAATATTTGGACGCGAACTTTCAAAGCCAGGAACTGAAAGGAATTCTCGCCGCACAATGGGGAGACTACGGCTTACCTCCTTCTAAAGTTGCGTTCGCGATGCACGCGACTCTTGTGCAACACTATCTGCACGGCGGTTATTATCCGATCGGCGGAGCCGGAAAAATTTTCGAAGCGGTGGAACCGATCCTGGAAGAGTTCGGAGGCGCGGTTCTTTCTTCCGTGGAAGTAAACGAAATTCTAATCAAAGAAGGAAAGACCGTCGGAGTGAAAGTCAAAGCGCTTCGAGGAGAAGGATTGGAAAAGAATTTTTTCGCCCCGATCGTGGTTTCCTGCGCGGGCGCATATCCGACTTATATGAAGTTGATTCCCGAGAATTATCCGATTCCGTTTCGAAAAAGTCTAAAAGAATTTTATAATAAAGAAAAGATGACTACGAGCCTTTGTCTTTATCTCGGTTTGTCCGAAAGCCCGGCGAAGTTCGGATTTAAAGGAGAAAACTATTGGATCTTTTCTTCAAGCGATCACGATCAGAATTTTTCGGAAAGAAACGATTGGGTCGCGGCCGACGGAGAAATTCCAAACCTATATCTTTCTTTTCCGAGTCTGAAAAATCCGGACGCGAAAAGTCATACGATGGATGTGATCACTTTCACGGACTACGATCATTTTACTCAATGGAAATCCGAACCTTGGAAACGAAGAGGCGAAGAATACAAACAGCTCAAAGAGAAAATCACGGAAAGAATGTTGACCACTTTGGAATCCCGTTTTCCGGGGATCTCAAAAATCGTGGAATACTCCGAGTTATCGACTCCGATCACGAACGAACATTTCACTTCGCATCCCGACGGTGCGATCTACGGATTGGCCTGCGTTCCGGAACGATATAAAAAGGAAGAATGTCCTTGGTTCAACGTTCGAACTCCGATCGAAGGTTTGTATCTAACCGGAGCCGACGCGGCTTCCCCCGGAGTTGCGGGAGCGATGATGGGAGGACTTGCGTCCGCTCTTGCGATCGCCGGAAACGCGGAACTTCTAAAGGAACTTCGCAACTAAGTTATAAAAGTTGCATATAGATTCTTTGGGAAGAATGGAACGATCGAAACCTCCCTTCTTTCCAAAGAACAAACGGTTTAAAGTGTTCGATTTTTGATATATTCGAAAATCCTAAATTATCTTTTAGTGTCCGTATCAAAGTCGAACACAACCTTCCGGGCTACAACGAAACGAAACGTGCTTTGAATTTCGATCCAGCTCGAAATCCACGTTGAACGTGTGGAACTTTCCCTTCTCTTCGTGAAACTCCAAGCGCAGTTTATATTTTCCCGGCAAAAAGGCAAATTCGATCTCCTCAAAGCGGGAACGTTGAACGTGATATTGATACGAGAGCGTTCGTTTTTCCGAAGCGATATTCAAGGACAAAGGTTCCTGAAAACCTTCCCATGTAAGTAAAAAACGGATCTTGGGAGAATCGCCGATCGATTGAAGTTTTGTTTTTTGAATTTTATCGAGAACATTTTCCCAATTCGATTTCCAATACGGTTGAATCAAACTCATCCCCGAGTCCGATTTGTTATACGTTTCCCGATCGGCTCCGACTTGAACGCTTTCTCCGCCTCGATCATAGATCTTTTCCGTTCGAGTACCGATTCGATCAAAACGATTTTTCAAAACGGTCGCGTATAAATTTCGAAGCACTTCGGGATCGATTTTAAAACAAAGAATCTCTTCCTTTCGATCTTTCTTCTCTTTAACGTGTGAAAGTTCCTTTGAAAAATAGTATTCGGTATGTTCGGGTCGCATTCCGCCGCCCCGATGAAATTCCAAATAAAAATCGGCGGGCATGTCCTTCGGCAAAGCGCTCAAACAGAGCGGACAAAACGTTTGAACCAAGAGTAAGATTAGAAATTTGTTAAAAAATCCGCGCATTCAAAGTTATCCTTTGCATCGCGCGACGAACCGCACGATTTCAATTTCTGTCTTAGAATCCGTGGAATTCCAAACTTCACAACCCGAAAACGAAACGATCCGCATCAAAATACCGTAAGGAACCGATATTTCGGAATCAATTCGCGTATATTTTACATTCTCCCCTTCTTGGAAACCCGATCTCGAAACGAAATAAGGAAGGAACGGACCGAAGGAAAAACCCGGAAAAAAGATTGACTATATTCTCATATAACTACTTAATTATATAAGTATATAGCTATGCAACAACTCGACGCCACCTTTGCCGCACTCGCCGATTCCACCCGTCGTGCGATTCTTATGCGCCTTGCGAAAGGCGATATGACCGTTATGGAGCTCGCAAAACCTTTCAAGATGAGTCAACCCGCGATCTCGCGGCATCTCAGGGTTCTCGAACAGGCGGGCCTGATATCAACGACCGTCCGCGCACAAGAACGACCGCGGAGACTCGAGACGGCGCCTCTAAAAAAAGCCACCGATTGGATCGAAAAATATCGCCAGATGTGGGAAGAACGATACCAAGCGCTCGATGCGTTACTTGTAGAACTGCAAACGATACAAACTCAAGGAGATAAACGAAAATGAAAACGAACCAAAAAGAAGTGAAGATGGAATTGAGAGGCGACACGGAAATCGTATTCACTCGTTATTTTGCCGCACGCCGTGAATTGGTATTCGATTGTCACACAAAGCCGGAATTGATGCGTCGATGGTTGATCGGTCCCGAAGGTATGACGCTTGATACTTGCGAAGTGGATCTTAAAGTCGGAGGCAAATACTTATTCGTTTATGCGGACGCAAAGGGAAACCGATTCGGGATCTATGGAAACTATCGGGAAGTGAATGCACCGGAAAAAGTAACGAATACGGAAAACTATGCCACGGATATGCCGACCTTCAATTTGAAAACTGCGGTGGAAGATCCGAACGCTATGGTTGAAGCGAGAACCTTCACAACGGAAGGCGATTTGACTTTGATGACGCATGTCTGCAAATTTACTTCAGCCGAAGGACGCAAGATAGCGATGGAAACGAACCTCGCCGACGGTATGGGAGAATTTTATCAACCGCTCGATAAACTCTTATCCGAACTTTCGTGACTCGGATAAACTGGCGTACAAGGCCGAAGGACAATGAAGAATTTTTTGATATGGAATGATTTTGCTACGTATCGCGGAGACGGATTTGCAACGTTACGTCACAGTCATTTCTATATTCAAATCAGCTTACCCGATTCGGGCCGAGTTCAATTACGCACCCGCGATGGAGAATGGAAAACATACAACTCCGTTTTTATTCCATCGGGTGTGAGTCACGAGATGATACGAGTGGAAGGGAATCTAACGTTACTTTTTTTAGATCCGATGACCACGGGATATCATCTTTTTTATGAAAGAAGTTTGGCGGCGAACCACTCCGCATTTGAAGTCGGGGATATTTTCACGGACGAAAAGAAGGCTCGGATCACTTCGATTCTCAATCGATCCGATACGAAAGTGCGCGCGGAGATTCTTGAAATTCTCAATCAAGATTTTCCGATCCGAACGAAGGGCGCAATCGACGATCGGATTCAAAAAAGTATTTCCAATGTGGAGTTGGACGAATTCTCCCTTGCGAGCTTAGCCTTTGACGCTCGCTTATCCGTCGAACGTTTTCGTCATCTTTTTAGACAAGAAACCGGCGTTCCTTTTTCCGCGTATCGTCTTTGGTTGAAAACGAAGAAGGCCGTTGATAACTTGGCGAATCGTTCGCACTTAGCGGATGCGGCGCACGAGGGAGGATTTGCCGATCAATCTCATTTTACGCGCATCTTTCGTCGATCATTCGGAATCAGTCCATCCGACTTTACAAAAAAGAAAGAACCCTTTAGCGCGATCTTCTTTTCAAAATAGAAATAGCCGCTCCGTTCAAGACCGCTCTTCCCGAATCTGATATCGTCCCCGATATCGGAAAGGAGAATTCATGAGTTCTAAAATCACGGCGAAAAACTTGGCGGAATTATATTACGATACGGCGCAGAAATACGGCGATAAGCCCGCGTTTGGGACCAGAAATAAAAACAAAGAATTCGTCACCGTAACGTTTCGTGAAGTTTATGAAAGCGGCGTTGCGCTCGCAACTGGTTTAATCGCGGATCTCGACTTGAAGGCCCGCGAACACGTGGCAGTCTTATCGGAAAATAGAAAAGAATGGATCATTGCGAACTACGGCATCTTGTTAAGCGGCGCGGCCGACGTTCCGCGCGGGACGGACGTAACCGACGGAGACATTCGTTACATTCTCCCCCATTCCGACGCGAAAATCGTATTCGTAGAGAATGAAGTTATCCTCAAAAAAGTTCGGAATAATTTAAGTCATCTTCCGAACGTCACTCATATCGTTCTTATGGATGAGGAAGCGCGCATAACGGATGATAATATTATCCGAATGGCGGATCTCATTGCGAAGGGAAAAGAATTGCGGGCTTCCGGTAACCGCAATGTGGAAGAAAGAGTCGCGGCGATTCGACCCGACGATCTGTTTACCATCATCTATACTTCCGGCACCACGGGTGAACCGAAAGGCGTCATGTTGACTCATGCCAATATGATCTCTCAATTACGGAATATTCCGATTGAGATCGGACCTAAAGATCGCTTTCTTTCGATTTTGCCAGTGTGGCATAGCTTCGAAAGAGTGTTTCAGATGGGAACGATCGCGACGGGGGCCGGACAATATTATACGAATATTCGAAACATTAAGGAAGATTTATTGATCGTTAAACCGACATTCATGGCCTCGGCGCCTCGATTGTGGGAAAATATCTTCCACGGAATTCAGTCGAAGATTCAATCCGGATCGACGCTTAAAAGAATCTTATTTAAGAGCGCGTATTTTTGCGCTCTTAAGGTTCAACGTGCCCTCAATTTTTTCAAAGGAAACGAACTCGATTTAGAAGGACGGAATATTCTTAAATCCTTATGTATGTTCGGACAAAGTGTTCTGAACATCGTCATATTCTCGATTCCTTATATGATTTTGGACTTGATTGTTCTTAAAAAAATTCGACAAGCTACCGGCGGAAAATTGCGCGGCACCGTTTCCGGCGGAGGCGCGCTTCCTTTTCATATAGACGAATTTTTTAATGTGATCGGAATTCCTCTGTTTGAAGGATACGGTTTGACCGAAACTTCGCCCGGTCTTGCGTTTCGCACACCGGATCATTTGGTCATCGGGAGCGTGGGCCCCCTGTTTCCCGAAGTGGAAATCCTTCTAAAGGACGTGGAGAACGGAAATATTTTATATCCTCCTCAAAAAGGAGTGAAAGGCGAAGTTCATGTTCGAGGTCCTCAGATCATGAAAGGTTATTATAAACGTCCCGATGTCACTGCCAAGGTGATCCAGGACGGTTGGTTTAATACGGGCGATCTTGGATTGATTACGTATAACAATACTCTTAAGATCGTAGGTAGGACGAAAGAGACCGTCGTTTTACTCAACGGAGAAAATATAGAACCCGTTCCGATCGAAAATAAACTCGCACAATCGCCGTTCATCGATCAAGTGATGGTTGTAGGACAGGATCAAAAATTTTTAACTGCCTTGGTCCTTCCGGTTCTCGATCGGTTTCAGGACTACGGGAAAACTTATCCGGAACTCGCGGCGAATCCGATCGTGAAAGAAAAAATTTTGCGCGAAGTAAAAGACGCGATGAATTCGGAAAACGGATTTAAGAGTTTTGAAAAGGTCGGAGATATTCGTTTGCTTCCGAAGGCATTCGAAGTGGGCGACGAACTTTCCGCAAAGATGTCGATCAAACGTCATGTCATCACGGAAAAATATCAAAAGCTGATTGATTCCATGTATCAGTGAATTGAATGGGCGGGGCGATCGTGGAATATGGGAGATGCCGCAATATAATCACAGTGGGATTTATAGGTGAGACAAAATTACAAACGAATCCTTATCTTTGATAAGAAAATAAAGAATGTATTCTTATAATCTCCGAAAAGGGGGCTTCGAAAACGAAAGAGCCGCTCAACGGTCACTCGACGCTCTCTCGTTCGATACTGAAGTTTCCCTCTCGTCAAAAAAACGCGCGTAAACCGAAACACCGAGGAGATAGCTGGCCTACAACAATTTCGATTTACACACGGACGAAATGGATCAGAGAAGAAAATTTTTACGCTTTAGTACCAAATACGACCCCATCTTCTTGAATACAAATTCATAAAACACTTCAAGGAGACGACCCATCGCACAAAAACGAAAACCGACGTTCTTCTCTACGAGTGGAAAGGTTTGCATTTCTCGAATTGAGTAAAGTCCAATGGATAGACTCATATGGTATCTATGCAAAACCCAAACGCTCTCTAACCGAATACTCTATCGAATCGATAGCGAACTCACTTGAACAAAACGGCTTTCACTGAAGAATTTCTTTGAAAGTAACGGCTATCGATAAACGGTAGACTAACGTCTCAATTCGAAACGATTGCGTTCAAAAGGAAAATCTTCCTTCGGAATCAAATTTGATTCTTATGATTCGTTTCAAAAGTAAACTCGCGATTTATTTTCTGAAGAGTTTCCAACAGACCCAAAATTCTTTGATTGGCCGGTTCTATTTCAAGAGCGTCTTTCGCTATGCCCGCCGCTCTATCGTATTTTTTTAAAATGATATAGATCCGCGACAGATTGACTAAATTCTTAATATGTTTCGGGTTTCGAAGACGTAATCTTTCTCCGAAATCCGCGGCCTTTTCGATTTCTCCTTCCATTCTAAACGCATAAGATGCCACGTAAAACATTTCGTTATCCAAAGGATGGAACTGGATATATTCTTCCGCGTAACGCGCCGCTTCGCGGTACAGGGCCTTCTTCATAAATAAATACGCGAGATATTTTTTAGTGATCGGAATTTTATCGTTCAGCGATTCGATCTCTTCGAAAAGGGTAATCGCCTTTTCTACGTTATTCTCCTTTGCCGTCTCTTTGGCTTGGTGAAAGAGCGTGACAACCTCGTTCGTGTTGAAATTTTGTTTCCGAGGAACTCCACTTAAAAAACATTCGGATTCCTTATAAGAAATCCGGACCAAGGATAAATCGTCGGTCAACCGTCCGGAGGCGGAAATGAATTCGAAGATCGATCCGAGATCCCCTTTTCCTTTCTTAACATATTCCAAAAATCGCGTATGATCGTCGTTGATGAGTTTTTCTCCGTTTTCGTCGATACCGATATGGATATCGTCCTTGCCGTCCGAACTTGCGATCACTATATCCTCCGGCTCTAATTGCAAAGTATGAACGTATATATTTCCGTTCATTCCTCCGGTGCCGAGTTTTCTAAACATCAGATCATTTTCGATAAATGTGGCTTCACCCTTTCTTAAGAGTACCGTCCAGGGATGTTCCGCGTTCAGGTGGTATAGAATTCCAGCTTCGTCGTCGATCAAACCGATCACGGTCGAAACCAACATGGAACCGTCAAAACTTTCAAACACCTTATGCAATTCCATAAAGGCGTTTTTGATCCATCTTTCCGGAGAATAATCTTGAACGAGTTTCGTCATCTTTGTACGTTCGATGATCGCTTCAAAGACCGCACCCAACACAAGCGCGCCGCCCGCGCCTTGCATCGACTTTCCCATCGCGTCGGCGTTTAAGAATACGGTATATTTTCTATCTCTGAGTTGAATCCGATTCGAGATGCTGATATCGCCTCCGATTTCGGAATCGTATTTTCTAAACTTAAACTTCTTCTTTTGATTGGTGAAAAATTCCACCTTTACGTTTTCCTGAGCGGCTCGATTGGCTCCCAAAGGTTTCAGAAGTAAGGACATCAAAAAATAATCTCCGTCTTGTTGATCCTTGAGCGTTTTGACTTCGTCGAGCGTAACCTCCAACTCCTTTGTTCGCTCTTTTACCTTGAGTTCCAATTCTTCCGCATATCTTTCCAAACGATTGCGAGCCGTTAACAAACCTTCCGCCATATGATTAAAGGACTGAGCGATAAACCCGATTTCGTCTTCGACGACCGGGACGAGACGGTATTCTAAGTTTCCGGAATGAACCTCGCGCAATCCGATTTCGACTTTATTCATCGGATCGATCAACGCATACCGAAAGAAATATTGAAATCCGAACGTAACAACGAAGACAACGACGAAGAGGCACAATAATAAAATGAACGAAGGATAATGAACATAAGCGCGATAGGATTTGTAATCGAAACCCACTTCGTAGATCCGTTCGGATTTAATATCCACGATAAAATAGGAAACGAAAAAGATTTGAAAGTCTTGTCCTTTATCTCCGCGAACCCATCGGCTCCGATAAATTCGCTCCCCTTCTTCGTAAATCGGCAGAGTCGAACTTCGGAATAAATTCTCTAAATGAGTTTCCGAAGCGTTTTTCCGAAGCTCCGAAACGTATTCCGAACGGATCACATCCAACATCGGCGAAAGTCGGGAATCTTTTTCCGTAAGTAATTTTGAAATCGCGTTTATATCTTTTTTCTCGGCAGTAAACGTAAATTTATTATTGATGATCTTTAACTTTGCGGCGATCTCCCGAAATAAAGAAATCATATCCTGATCGGTAACGATTTGATTTCCTTTCGTTTGCAGAAAATATCGAACCGCTTCTTTATAACCGTAAAATTCTTTAGGAGCGTTTTCTAATATTTCCGAAGAGCGCTTCCATCGTTCCGTTCCGTTTAAATTTCCGAGACCGCATAAACGATTTCTCAAATTCAGATAGTTCGCTTCCAGATTACTTTCGTGGATCCAAGCTGAATCGAATTCCCCTTGTTTCAGATAAGTGCGACCGCTTCGAGTGTCATAGTAAGTCATATAACTCAGGTTCCGATATTTCTCCGCTTCCTGAATCGCCAACTTCGCTTCTTTGAACTGACTTTCGTCGAACGTGGTTTCAAATTCGTTGATGATGAAATAGGCTACGATCTGAATCACCAAAAAAAACGTAGCCATTGTGATTCCGATAATACGACTTAGAATCGTGGTTTTCTCCTTTGCCACGTTTAAGTATACGACCAGAAGAAGAAAAAATCCGAACACGAACGACAGATCCACCGTCTGTTGATAAGCGATTCTGGAAATCGAACCGTTACGACTCAAAATATTTGTGGCAACGGGTAAAATCGTAAGGATACAAAATGAGGATAGCAGATACAAAACCACCCTTCGATCTCTTCCCGTTTCCAAAATCACTCTCCAAATTCCGAAAGAGATCATGATCAGATTGAAGACCAATATGATCATTGAAAAAAGCATATAGAAAGAATATGTTTGAAAATCCCAATAGTGATTTCCTTTAACAAAAACGCCCTGAGTAGAATACGATAGAAAGATAAAATAGGTTTCCACAAAAACGACGATTATCAGCAGAATCGAATAGACCGCTTTTCCGAGTTTAACGAATTTCGGAGTCGGAAAATAAAACAGTACCAAAGTGAATTGCGCTAAAGTCAACAGCGGCATCGGTATGACGATCCACCTATGATAAACCGCCCACGGCTCCAAGGTGAAAAATCCGACCGCGTATGCGAAATGAAAAAGAGAAGCGAAGACGGAAGCCAAACCCAAATGTACCGCAACCCTGCTTTTCTCTTTGATGATCAGAAAAAAGACCGCGATATACAGACAAAAAAGTGCGGCGAGTATTGAACCGAAGGAATAAAAATTCAAGTACGCAAAATTCATGGGAAAACCTCGTAGCAAAATTATAAACTTCCGCCACTCGCTAAGGCAGAACGCAATTCTCCCAATCGTCCGCTCTTCCGTTCTGTCCGGTCGCAGAATAGACGACACCTTTCGAATACGATTGTCTTCTCTGCGACCATTCGTTCCGCTTTTCTTCGGCGTTTTTCAAACCCGTTACGACGACCGAACGTAGATCCCCGATCGAAGCGAAGACTCCGTCTAAAACTCCGGTGGAACGCGCGTCGTTTTTCGCTTTCGCTTTTTCCTTAAAAGAATCTAAGAATTCTTTCCGAAGAATTTCGATCTCGGCTTCTTTGTTTTCCTTCCGTAAACGAGAAACGTTCGCTCCCTGAAAAAGATCGAATGCGGAATGTGCTCCCATTACGGCTAACGTTCCATCCTGCAACGCATGATACGAAATTCCGGGACGCAAAAAACCGCTGAAAGCGTGAATTTGTCTTCCTCCGTAATTCTGTCTCAATACAACGGAGACAACCGGATTTGCGGATAATACGTTGACGTCCAACGATTCTCCTCCGATCTGTTGAATCCGAAGCCGTTCCTGTTTGGTTCCCGGAACGAAACCGGGAGCGTCCGACAACATCAATAATGGAATATCGTGTTTACTTAAGAATTCCATAAAAACCCTGAATTTTTCCGTACCAAGGGCGTCCGGAGCGCCGCCGTCTTTCGGTTGATCCGCGATGACGCCTATTGTCTTACCTCCGATTCTTCCGAGTCCCGTGATTAAACTTTTACCAGGATCGTCTTTATAAAATTCCAGAAATGAATCCGCGTCCAAAATCTCTCGGATTACCATCGTTTCCATGTCGTATGGATTGCTTGGATCGTTCGGAATTTTCGGATCGGATTGTCCATTCGAGCAATCTTTCAAGTCTCTTATATTCAAAAGATTGAATATAAGAGAAGCCGTGGAAAACGCCTCCTCTTCGCTCGCAACCGTAATCGTTGCGCACTGTTCCGGAGCCGAGAATCGCAAGGATCGTAACGACTTTTCCTTTCCGAAATCCTCTTCGTTGCGAACCAAAATCCAGACGTCCCCCACGGACGACAACTCCGGAAGCGAGAGTCCTTCCGGATGTTTTACGATATGAACGAGAGGACGATCGAAGTCCTGCAATAACTTTTGAAAGTCTCTTCTCGCTCTTAGGGAATTGCCGTTTTCGATATACGCGCTTCGAAACCATTTCGAACAGTAGACGAGCATCAAACCCGAATTCGTTTTTTGCGCGATTCTTACCGATTCCTTCGCCTTGATCAACGCCGCATAGGAATGAAATCCGAACTCGGTTCTTGGTCCGAGCGCCACGATCGGAGTTCCTCCGAAGGAGAAAAGACCCGCGACGAGAGATTCGGATCCAGAATACGTTTCTTTAACGGAAAGAAATTCGTTTCCGTCCGCAATTCGTTTCAGCTTTCTTTCCGATAAAATGTTTTTGAAAAGATCGAAAGAATCTAAATTCTTAAATTGAAAATCACTTCTTTGTGTTTCTCGCCGAGTCAGAATTGATTGGATCCGATACAGATAAGAGATCAAATGAAGTTTATCATTCGCGACAAAGTCGACGGTTCCGGTACCGCGTCCCATTACCTTGGCTCCGCCGATCTCGTAATTCGTCAACTTCTCTCCGGTGACGGATTCGATTACGGAAGATCCGGTAAGAACCCGATACGATTGTTCCTCGTCCAGAAGAACTTGAATCGAAGCCTGAGAAGAACCGTATACATCCAGTCCGGTCGAAGACCCTACCCCGACGGCGATCACAAAACAAAGGTTAGGCCTTTCGTCCGAACGATAGGTTTTAAAATTCAAATCCGGAACGTTCTCCAACTCCATTAGAAAATTAGAAATTACGGAATCATTATGTGCCTCGATTGCGGAACGGAATTCCTGGGCTTTGACTCGGTGAGTCAGAAGCGCGTTGATGAAAAAACCTTCGGAAGCGCGATTCAACGCGACCATACCTTCCTTGATGTTCGCTCCCGCCCCATCGTTCCAAACGTACAACGGAATGTCTTTTCGATACGCGATGTAAGCGGCCGCGAGATATTTCTTCCCTTCCTTGTCTCCGGTCGCACCGCCCGCGACCCTCGAATCCTTCAAAAAGAAAAGAGCTTCTGCACCCGCGATTTTACCGAAGAATATCTTCGCTCCCACCTTCTGCGACGCGGAAGACAAAACCGGATCTAAATTCTCCTTTGAAAAATCCAAACCGGGTATCAAAATCTCACGATAACTGGAAGCGTCGAAGGTTTCTTCTACCCAACGTTCCAAAGGCCATTTTCCTTTTTCGTAAAGTTTGGAATCCTTTGCGTCCTTTTCGATCGAGTAAGGAAATCGGATATCGTTTTCTCCGATCAAGTCCATCCTTAACTTGCCGTCTCTGAAAAAGAAAGAATACGTTTTAAAACGATCCTTACAATGGACCTCTTCTTCGATCTCCAGCGTAAGACTGTCATAAGGACCGTGTAGAAAAAATTCCATCATCGACGAAGCGCTGTTGAATATTTTCTCATACTCAAGAGTTTTATTCAAAGAATCGCTTGAGGTTGCGGCCGGACTCTTGTGAAATGCGATCATCTCCAACCGAAGGGAAGAAACCGGATATAGAACGTTCGCACCTTGCAGAAAAGAAGCGGCGCGAATCGCTTCCGTCTCGAGGCCGTAACAAAAGCTCAATCCTTCTTCGTTTATCACCGGAGTCAAAGCGTCCGAATCCATCAACACGATCAAAAGATAGATCGCTTCCTTATTTTCGTTCCGTTCGATATGATAAAGACAGTGATTCGAAATCGGAGAATACAATCTTCGGATTTTACCCTTTGTCTTCCAATAGGCGATCTTATCGGAGATCCTCGCTTGAACTCGTTCCGATAGATCCGAAAGAACCAGAGCGGGTTCATTTTGAAGAGAAGATAGAAATTCCTTTTTTTCGATTCCCGTTTTAGAGAGAAAGGACCAAGGATCTTTCATAAACGATATGAACGAATTGACATGCCGTTTCGAAAGCGTCTTCACCCCTTCCGGAGCGTTGAAGTTTAGATTCTTGCGTTTGCCGATAATCTTTCGGATCGTAGCTTCCAGCTTCGGCTCGCGCTCTCTTTCCTCCAACGCCAGTAAAACCCTCAGATTCAGATAAGTCGATTTCGCATTCGGCACCAAAGAATTCAGTTTTTCTAATATTTTCGCGTAGGTTTCCCTTTCTTCTCTCTGGGTTTTATACGCACAGACGATATTATAGAACGCCTCTCCTTGGTTCGGCACCCTCCGAAACGGAGTCCAGGGTTTGACTCCGTAAAATGAAAACACTTTTGCAAGCAGCTTGGAAGTGGATTTATAAGGCATAAACCCTTCCGTATCCCAATTCAAAAGCGATCTCTGCAGTTCGCCGAAGTGAGAATGCATGGATCCGATATCGGAAGAGAACAATTTTCGGAGAGAAACGTTGTATTTGATAAAGAATTTTACAAAACTCTTCCATTCATCCGTTTCTTTTTGGTTCTTCAATATCGAATCCACATTCAATTGATTCAATAAGTATCCGATTTTTGAATTCGCCGTCTCTCCTTTGGAATAACCCAAAGTCCAGGAATAAAAGAAACGCAGAATTTCCTTTCTGGCTTCCGGCGTATCGAGTTTCTTTTCAAAAACGGAATTCTCCGTATCCTCTCGCCCCGGAACTAAATTCCATTTTTTTAATATAGAAAATTCTTCCGAAATTGAATCGCTTTCGTCGATATCGGATAACGCATCGGTTTTCGTTTGCTCGGAGTTATCGGACGAAATTCGAACAAGCAACTCGCCTTCCGTAAAACTTTTACCCAGAATCTGACCGGATGCTGTTTTGCCCCTTACGAGTTTATTTACGTTTCCGTTTTCCACGAGATAGTCCAACGTTCCGTCGATCGGGGCCCTCAAAACGGTTTCCATTTTCATCGCGGAGATCATAATCAACGCGTCTCCTTTGGAAACGATTCCCCCCTTTGCCCAAGTTTGATTTGTTTTCGGATCTTCGTAGATCTTTACGAACGTTCCTTGAAACGGAGACCTCAGAAATCCCTTTTCGTCCTGTCCTTCGCTTCGATCCTCGGAGCTGATTTTCAATCTGGCATAATGCAGTTTTCCGTCAGAGTTGCTCGTAAATCGAACGAGGTGAAAGTTCGGTTTCGCGTCGATTCGAACCGATACGGATCTGTTTTCGGATTCCGCAAGAAATTGTTTACCGTCCGCGGACGATCGACTGATTCGAATCCGTTTGAGAGAAATTCTGTCACCGGCGATCCAAAATTCTCCGAGGCCCGTCCTCAACAAAAAACATTGATAACAAGAATCCTGAATCCAGATCTTATAGCGATTGGGAGAAGTCGATTCTTCGTTTGAATAGACGATTCTTGCCAAATCCCTTTCCCGAAACGTTTCGGATACGGCTTCGCCCGTCTGACGAATCGATTCTCCGATACAAGCGTATATCATGGACTCTTCCAGATGATCCGTCTTCGCGATCGTAAGTTCCGTGAACTCGTCGAGTAGACGATTGTCATAGTCGCCTTGACGAAATCGATGATGCCTGAGTATCGCGAGCAACTGTTCTACGTTAGTCGTAATACCTCTTATATAGAGTTCGCTCAAAGCCCGTTCCATTCTTTGAAGCGCTTCGTTTCGATCCTTTCCGTAGGATACGAGTTTCCCCACCATGGGATCGAATTCTCCCGGAATCCGATCCCCCTTTTTGAATCCGAAGTCGCATCGGATTCCGTTGAAGGTCGGCAATTCCAATTCCTTGATTTTTCCGGGAGAAGGAGAATAGTTTTGAAACGGATCTTCGGCGTAGATACGGCATTGGATGGAATGACTTCGTTCTCCGAATCTTTTTCTGAGTACGGTGCCGTATTGGATCTCATCGGGGCGATCGTCAAAAAGAAAGATCTGCCACTTGGCCAAATCGATTCCAAGAGATTGATCGGTTACCGTGTATTCGACTTGAAGCCGAGTGTTCATTTCTAAAAATCCGAATTGGCCCGTTTCACGATCCAATAAAAATTCCACCGTGCCCGCGCCGCAGTCTTCGACATATCCGGAGATTTCGGCTAACTTCTCCGCATTGGAAAGAAGCTGTAATTGAACTCGATGATCCAAAAAGGTTTCACCGGATTCTTCTATGATCTTTTGATTTCTTCTTTGAACCGCGCACTTTCGGATTCCGACCGCAACTCCGTTGAAAATCTGAATTTCAAAATGCGCCGGTTTCTCTATAAATTTTTCAAGATAGAACGTATCGTTCTCGTAAGAATTCTTACCGATCCGAGTCGCGCTTTCGATCGCGGGAGCGAGTTCTTCCGTCGTACGAACGACGAGCATTCCTTTCCCGCCTCCGCCTGCGTCCAGTTTGAGAATGACGGGAAATCCGATCCGTTCCGCTTCCGATTTTGCCTCTTCCAATCCTCGAATGGAACCGGAACCTTGAAAGAGAGGAATTCCGTTTTCGATCGCAAGACGACGCGCGTCTAATTTGTTCCCGACCTTACGCATCACGGAAGCCTTCGGGCCCATGAATATGATTTCACGATTATAAAATTTTTCTATCTCTTGCAATCTTTCCACAAAACGGAAATCTTCGGATAGAAAACCGTAACCCGGATAAACCGCGTTAGCACCGGTTTCGATCACCGCGGCGCAGATGACGGATATGTTTGCGTAGTTGCGAGCCTCTCCGATATAAACTACCTCGTTTGCGAACTCAAACCAGGATTGCCCCTTATCCTGATCCGCGACTACCGCAACGGATTGAATTCCCTCTTCTTGCAACGCGAGAATGAATCGTTTCGCAATCTCTCCGCGATTTGCGATCAATACTTTCTGAAGAATTCCGCTTCGTTTATTAAATTCGCCGTTTCGATTCTCCAGGTTTCTATTTTTATTTCTCAATTCTTCCCTGGACAATTCGATATCTCTAAAGTCGTTCGAATCGGTTCCCTCGGTTTCTTCCGTTTTCAGCATTTCATTTTTCATATAATTTTCCTAATATTGTACCAAAACCTGAGACGCCGCGTAATCCTGCGTATGAGTGATCGTCAGACGTACGGAAATCAAATTGAGATCGGAAACATAGTCCATTAGTATTCCATAATATCGAAAGAACGGCCTTCCGTATTCGTCGTTTCGAATCTCCAGCTCCGCGTAATTGAAATTTAGATCGGGTTCTGCGTGCAAACGGCGCCCGTCCAACGCCTTCAAAAACGCTTCTTTCGCGGCGTATCTTCCGGAATAAAACGAGGCTCTTTGATCGGCGTTCTTGGAATTCGCTTTGGACTTTTCCCATTCCGTAAACGTTTTTTCGAAAAAGAAAGTTCCCCGATCCTTTAAAAAGGATTCAAATTCCGGAATATACACCATATCCATACCGATCGAATACGAACCGTTCATAATGTTTACCTAATGTTCTTATTTCGAAACGAAGTAAGAGGACCGATAAGACGCGTCCAAAAGCGCGGATTCCTCGTCTTCTTCTTCAAAGTAAGAATGGGTTCTGCGTTCATAGAGCTGCGTCCCGTTGCCCAAACGAATTTCATTGTATCGATGGGTCGCATACTTTCCGCGTTCGCGGCATCGATCGATATAGGCTTCTCTTTCTTCTTCGTTCAAAATTCCCCAGAAAAAATTTCTATGAAGGAAAAGACAAAGAACTCCTATATGTCCGAAGCCGAGAGAAGTTAACATCCCCGCCTTCCAATGATTTTTTCCGAAACGAATGGATTCGTCGCTGAATGCGATAAAAGAATACGGGTTCATATCGGAATCGACGTCGTCCAAGTTTCGATTGCCGGTGAGAATTCCCTCTTCCAAAGACTGAATGACTCCGATCGATTGCCACATCGCCGCACCCGCTTTCGAATGTCCCGTCAATGCCTTTTGTGAAACCACTGGAAGATTATTCCCAGGTGTTCTGCCTAACGTAAGCATCAGCTTATGCAGCAAATTGTTTTCGTTCTTATCGTTCGCCTTTGTGGAAGTATCGTGTTTGTACGCGAATCCTATATCGTCCGCCTTCAGTCCGTAAGAATCCAAAGCGGATTGTAAGGGGGAAACTTCCGTTTTAGAATTGGCCGCCAAGGAAAGCAGACCGACGCCCGGAGCGGGAATCGAAGTTTGAATTCCATCAGTACGAGAACCCGCAAATCCGAGAAGACCGTAGAGCGGCAATCCCATCCGCAAAGCAACGTCCCCTCTCGCGAGAAGAACGACGCCGCCTCCTTGAGATTCCACGAAGCCGTTTCTTCGGACGTCGTTCGGACGACATACTTCGGAAGTAAGAATTCCTTGTTCGGCCATCTCACTCGTGTTCGCCGTCGCGTTCATATCGCCGAAGCCGATCATACTTTCTTCAAGTGTGTCGTCGAACGCGCCCGCGATCATAAACTTAGCCTTACCCGCCAGGATCGCGTCCCGCGCAAGTTCGAGAGAAACGCCTCCGGTCGCACAGGCGGCGACCGGAGTCTGCATCGTTCCATAAATTCCCGCATACGAAGTGATCGCCCAAGCGGCGGTAACGTTGATCAACGATTCCTGCAGAGAATCGTGTTGTCTTTCTTCTCCGTGTCTGAAATCCAAAAACATACGTTTGATTTTTTTCATACCGCCCATACCCGATCCTACGCTGGAACCGGCTTGGCTCGGATGAATGTATTCAAACAGTTCAAACGGATCGAGACCTGCACGAAGATACGCTTCGCAAGTACAATACAAGTTATAAACCGTAATCGCATCGACCTGACGAATCAGATCTTTTGGAATTCCGTATTTTTCCGGGTCCCATCCGTCCGGAATCTGACCGGCGA
This sequence comes from Leptospira kmetyi serovar Malaysia str. Bejo-Iso9, assembly GCF_000243735.2. Lineage (NCBI taxonomy): Bacteria > Pseudomonadati > Spirochaetota > Leptospiria > Leptospirales > Leptospiraceae > Leptospira > Leptospira kmetyi. The sequence goes on from NZ_AHMP02000001.1 coordinate 322,504, forward strand.
TTCTGCGTTGAATCCCTACGGCCTTTTTCACTTTCAAGACGGAACCCTTCTTGCGTTTGATGAACCATTTTTCCGTACTCGGGTTGTTGTATATCTCCGTGGTCTGAGGATCCGCCTTTCTAAATTCTTCCGCTTCCTCCGGTCCGCTGATCGGAATCATCAGATCCTCTTCCAAAACAACGTCCGCAAAAACCGCGATCTCCGTCGGATCGTATCCCGAACTCGTATGATCTACGATTCTGATTCCGGAATGTTCGAGGATCTCCTTCTCGTATTTTTCTTTGATCTGCCATTCGGGAATCGCTTCTCCCGTTTTCGCGTCGGTCCAAACCTTTCCGTTTTGCCCGCTCTGATAACGGATATAACCCATATTCCAAGCGAGTTCGACGCAGGATTCCAAAGAAAAGGTTCCGTTCTTCTCCAATTCCCAACGTGTAAGAGAACTTCCCGCGGGACCTACTTCTGCATAACCCACCACACAGACAAGATCCTGGGGTCGAAGATTCGAAATCGGTTTGAATTCGGCTAACGTTTCTTCCGAAGGAACTTCGGGAAAACGGAGACCTTGTTTTGGAAGAGCCTTAATCTTTCGATGGAACGAGGAAGATACATTCAATTTTTGGAATATACTTTGGATTTCTCCGTTCTTTTTCATCTGCGCGACAAGATCCGTACGGATCTTCGTCAAAATCTCGCCGAGATTTTCAACGTTACCCAACCCGCCGGTAAAATCCGCCTTCACGACATCCGGTAAAAGATTACTTGCGCTCAAAGCGGAAAGACAGGAAATCAAAAGCCCCATTTCCGAACGAGAAAAAGTTCTGACCTCGGTTTTTGATTCTAAAACGGGAGCCAAAAGATCGTTCGCTTCCATCAATCCCGTACCTCTTACCCAACCGATCACTGCGCCCAAAATCCGAACGGAGTTTCCCCAATCCGCGGCTTCGGAATATCTTTTGCGAAAAAGAGTTTCCAATCCGATTTTTGTTTCGGCATACATACCATCCCTGCCGAAAATCCCGTGATTCGGAGAAAGAGGCAGAATGACGTTGAGCTTGGAATTCTGCTCTCCGATATTTTTTCTCAACTTGCCGAGTTCACCGATCAACTTCTCGACGCCGAGGAGCATCACTCGGATGGAAACAAGGGAAGAATCATCCAAACTCGAAACGGAATTTTCTTCTCCGACTGCGGCAAACGGAATCAGGAAATCGGGATTCCACTTTCTTTCTCCGAGCCAATCGGTAAGTGAACGGATATCCGCCAAGGAACCCTGAGAGAATGGAACGATTTCAAGACTCGAATCTTGGGACCCGTATTTTTGATAGAGCTCTCTAAGAATTCGAATCCGCGTAGAAGAATAAGAAGTGGTCGTAAGCAGGACCTCCGCCCCGCCCGAAAGAAAGGCTTTCACGACCTCCCACGCAATCGAACCCGGACCCGCTCCGGTAACCAGAACCTTTTTACCGGAGAACGATATTCCCGACTCGCAAAGCTCGTTGAGAATTTTAGAATATTCTAAAGTTATTTTTTCGTTTTTCGAAAAGCTGGAACCGAAATCCGAACTCGTCTCTAAATGAAAATTCCCCGAAAGAACGGACGCCGGGCTCTTGGAAATCTTTCGTTCTTCACAAACGATAGAGCCGTCCGTTCCTTTTTTTAGTATAGGACTGTGGACGACTTTCGGATATACGAACACAGAAGGTTTGCCTTTCTTGGATTGAATCCATTGTTTCAAATTGGAGAACTGACGACCGGCGTTCAAATACGATTCTTTCTTTTCCGTACCGGAGGAACTTTGAGCCTTGCGATCCAAGTATCCTTCCCAGTAATTCACGATCTCGTAGATCTCCGGGCTTTGATGATTTCCCAAGTAAAGAAAATCCTCGTTTGAAAATTCCCGGATCTCCCCTCTTAAAAACGCGGCCGCTCGAACGAGAATTCGTTTCTTTGCCCATTGTTTCGAGTTTCGAAACGAAACGAACTTCTTCTCCGTAAACGCGGGCGTAATATCGTCGGCCTTTTTAAGAAGAACGGATCGCGCTTCTTCGATCGACTTCAGATCTTGTATTAAGAATTCTGAATATGGATCATCGTCGAGGAGGCGTTTTCTCAGATCGCGCAACGACTTGGCAAAAAGCCCTTCCAGTCCGAAATATTTTCGCTCCAAGGCCTCGAGGGCCGCGGAATCCACTGTTCCCCCTCCGGTAGCGTTTGAAAAAGCGGAACGTTTCGGAATCTGCACCTTTTTTAAAACTGCAAATTGATCGACCGCCTGATCGAGCCAGCGCGCGGCTTCTTTTGCGTTTGCAAGTCTCGCTTTCAGGCCGATCGCGCTTAACTTTCCGCTTCTGAGAGAATCGCCTTCTCTTGCAATCAAAGGAAGTTGAAGGATGAACGCGAACACTCCTTGTTCATTTAACAATCTTTCTTCTTTGAGGTGTTGAAAAATTTCCTTTCTGCCGTAGTCCGGCGGGAAGAATTTTTTGAGAACTTC